>JADILW010000089.1 GCA_017695095.1 Candidatus Cryptobacteroides avistercoris
CGGGAATTCTTCGCGTCGCTCTCCCTCTTCGCGGCCGCGGCGGCCTCCTCGGCGGCTCGTCTGCGGTATTCGGAGACCGGGTCGCCGAGTATCGCGTCGAGGCGCCCGGCGGCGAGCGTTATCTCCTCTTCCGGTATGTCACAATACCTTATGCCCTGGTAGACCAGGGTGTCGGCTCCGAACCAGGTGGTGTCGATCTGTCCGTCGGTCTCCGACCACATGGCCACCGCGGCCTGCTTCCGCAGGGTCACGCGCGAGAGCGAATCTTCGTAGAAAAGATAGTCGGAGACGGCCGCCACGCTGCGGGTGGTGTCCTGCAGCTGAGCCGAGCCGAGCATCAGCACGTCGCCGGAATTGCGGTAGTAGTAGAGGGAGTCGCTCCAGCTCTCCTGCTCCTCCGAGAGGGCGTGGACATCGCCTTCGAAGAAGAAGGTCTCGGGGCCGCTCTCGTACCAGCCGCCGTCGGCCGAAAGCATGTTGTCCTCCTTCCAGAAATCGATGTAGGAGGTGAACCAGGCCTTCTCGGCCGCGGAGTCGTATTTGAGCGAACTCGTCTTGACGAACACCGAATCGGTGTACATGTTCACGTTGCCGTTGAAGAAGAAGAGTTCCGAGGCGTTGTAGTACTCGCCCTCGTCGCTCTCGATTATCTGTCCGTTCTCGCTCTTCATAGAGGCTCCGCCGGTGAACACGGCGACGCTGTCCCTGGTGTTGTAGTCGAGCACCCTGGTGCGGAGTATGTTCTCCTGCTTGTTGCGCAGCTGGACCAGGGCGCCGCGGAACTGGGCGAGGTCGAGGTCGATCAGGTAGTCGAGCTTTTCGCTGGTGAGCTCGGTCTCGCCCTGGATCAGCCTGACGTTGCCGATGCAGTTGATGATGCTGCTGTCGATGTTCCACACCGAACTGTCGCAGATCAGATAGGTGCCATTGTGCAGGAAAGTCGCGTCCACAGCCTTCCTTTCTAGGCCGCGGGGAGTCTCCTGCTGCTCGATGAACTTCGCGCTCATGAGCCTGACAAGAGAATCTGTCTGCTCAGAGGAATTCTGCGCAGACAGCGTAGTGAAAGCCGCACACAGCAGGGCTGCGGCGATGATTATTCTTCTTGTCTGACTTTTTGAGCCCATCCGTCGCGGGAGAAGTCACAATCCCCGAACAGGGGGTCGATGACTATGTATGTGCTGTCAAGCTTGTCGTCTATGAACTTGTCGATCGCCTCGTTCTGCCGCTGCTGGACCACTATGTCCAGGAGTTCGGTGTAGTCGGTCTCGAAATTGGCGGTGTGGGCGGGAACTATCCTGTCGAGCCTGAGTATCTTGTAGACGAGATTGCCGTTGCGGCCCTCGTTGTCGAGGGAGGCGACAGGCTCGGAGACCTCTCCTATCTCAAGGTCCTTGACCGCCGCGTAGTCCTGGGGCTTCAGCTGGTCTATCTCGAAGTAGGACGAGCCGGTGTTGGGGTCGGACATCTGGCCGCCGTTGGTGCGGGTGGCGGGGTCCTGCGAGTAGAAGCGGGCGGCGAGGTCGAAGGATATGGTGCTGTCGACCACGATCGCGGTACGGAGGCTGTCCAGCACCTTGAAGGCCTTCTCCTGGTCCTCCTCGGTATAGTGGGGCCGAATCAGGATGTGGCGGGCGTTGAACATGTCGCCGTTCTTCTCGAGCACCTCGATGATATGGAATCCGTCGGGGGTCTCCACTATCTGGGAGATGGTTCCGGGCTTCAGCGACATCGCCGCGTCGGAAAACGCGGGCCAGAAGATCGACTTGGAGGCCATTCCCAGCTCTCCTCCCTTCATCGCGCTTCCGGTGTCCTCGGAATAGAGCCTGGCGAGGGTGGCGAAGCTCTCTCCGTTGAGGATTCTCTCGCGGAGCGAAAGCAGCCTCTCCTTGACAGCCATCGCCGCGGCCTCACGGTCGGGGTAGATGCATATCTGGCTGAGCTGGTACTTGATGGGGACCACGGGCAGGGCGTCCACGTCGGCGGTGTCGAGATACTGCTTCACGTCGTAGGGAGTGATCTCGGGTATCTTGGAGGCGATCTCCTGCTGCTCGCTCTGGGTCAGGCTCTGCTCCTCAAGCTGCGACTGCCATTCCTGGCGGAGCTTGTAGAGCGGCATTCCGAAGTACTCCTCCACCTCGGCGTCACCTCCGAGCGCGGTCCTGATCTGGTCGAGACGCTGGTTCAGCGCGGCCGACACCATGTCGTGGTTCACGTTCAGCGAATCCACCCTGGCCTGCATCAGGAAAAGCTTGGACTCCATCATGCTCTCGAGCACGTCGCAGCGTATGTTCTTGTCGGAGGAGTAGCCCTGTGCGTTGAGCATCTGCACCTGGGACTCGAGGTCGGAAAGCTTGATCATCTCGTTGCCCACCACGGCTATGGACTTGTCGACCACGCCGGTGTATCTCTGCGCCGCAAGGGGCAGGCAGAGCAGCGAAAAGGCCGTGAGGATGGAAAATTTCAGTTTGTTGCTCATCTTAGTAAATTACGAATTGTTTGCTGTCAAGCGCGTTGTCAAGCAAGTCGCGTTCCAAAGCGGCCAGCAGCTCGTGTTTTCTGTTGCTCAGGATTATGTCGCGTATCGCCGGAGCGCAGTATTCCAGGGGAGCGGGGCCGGAACTCTCCATGTCGCACACGTATGCGGCCAGCAGGTCGCCGCGCCCTTCGGGCTCGATCTTGATCATGTCTTCGTCCATCGCGTCCAGCATACGGCCCGCGTCCACGCCGAAATAGCGGGCCAGGTCGCCGGAGTCCATCCAGGTGTCGGAATTGTCGAAATAGCGCAGGGCGGAGTTCCTTGCCAGCGAGTCGGCGCGCTCGAGTTCGTCGTAGCGGTCGGAGGACATCAGCCTGAGTATCTCCTCCCTGTCGGGAGAATCCTTCATCACGTCCACGAAGCGGACTTTCATCACCGGGCGCTCGAGCTCGAAGTCGGCCAGATGCGCCTGGTAGTATTCCCGGATCTGGGCGTCGGTGATGGCCGTGTCGAGCCTGTCGTTGAGATAGCGCTGCTCATAGCGGTACCTGACGAGGGAGCGGCGGTAGGATTCCAGCTCCTCGGACACGTCGATCTCCGACTTTGAAAGCTGCTCTTCGGCGACTTTCATGTAGAGCCTTTCGGCCGCCCAGAGATTTATGTACCTTCTGGCGAGCCTGGCGCTGTCGTCGGGCGTGACCATGCCGGGGATCATCCTCTCCAGCTCCGAACGGTAGAGCTGCTCCCTGCCCACCTTGGCCACGACCTGGTCGTCGTGTACGAGCGAGGACGCGACGTTGCAGGAAACGGGCAGCAGCATGAGAAAGAAGACCGCCGTCAGGGGATGTAGGGAATTCCGCATATCGGCAAAATTACGAATAATCCGTCAATTCTCAGCCGCAAGCGCGCCGATTATTCTGTCAATCAGAGGGCTGAGCGACCAGCTTGAGGCGGTGACGTTGTTGGTCAGAAGGGAGAAGACTATGGTCTCGCCGCCGGGCGCGGAGGGCAGGATGTAGCCGCTGTAGCAGAGTATGCCGTTCATCGAGCCGCTCTTCATGTAGATTCTCGCCCGGAACTCGTCGCTTTCGCGGGGGAACTTGTATTCGAGCGTGCCGCGGCTGCCCGGAGAGGGCAGGGAGCGGAGGTAGGTCTCGAAGAAGGGTTCCCTCATCATGCATCTCAGGAAGTCCACGAAGAAACCGGCCGACACGTAGTTCTTCCTTGAGAGTCCGCTGCCGTCGACCAGCTTGCAGCGTCCGCCGGCGGGCACTCCGAGCACTTCGAAGAGTTCCTCCTCGGCATCAATCGCAGCGTCGCCGCTGCAGGAATATCCTCCCGTGAGGCCCGTCATCTTCAGAAGGGTTTCCGCGTAGAAGTTGTTGCTCTCGTGGTTGGTCTCGGCCACTATGGCCGCAAGGTTGGCGGAGCTGGTCCCGCCTATGATGTTCAACGCTCCGGGAGCGGCCGCCGCCTCGCCGGTGTCGCCGAATCCGGGTTCGAGGCGCAGGTTGCCCTCCGAAGAGATGTCGGCGCAGCCTCCGCTGACCTCAAAGTCGTTCTCAGCCAGATAGTTCAGGAAATACCATGCGCAGGTGTAGGCTCCGAAGCGGTTCGAGCCTTCGTAGGTGTAGCCGCGCCGGTCCACGGGGAAGGAGCCGCCGAAGTCGCCGAGCGGCGCGAGCGGGGTGTTCACGTAGTAGACGGTGTTGGCGCTGCCGCGTCCGCCGGTGACGGCGCTGACAGAATATCGCATCCAGGGAGTCTCAGGATAGCGCGGGCTCACGTTCGGCTCGGCTCCGGGCGCGGAGCCGGGGGTTATAAGGAAATTCTGGGCGTTCTCGAAGAAGTTGAGCCCCGTGGGGCCGACTCCGTAGTTGGTGCCCAGGTCGTCGTAGGACCAGCCGAGGTTCTCGGGCGTCGTCGTATCGAAGAAGCGGGGGTCCCCCACCAGCCGGCCTTCGACGCGCTCGATGCCGGCTTTGCGCAGGAGCGTCAGCCAGTCGCCGAAAAGGGAGCTCAGAGGTTCTGCCACGGTGGAGCGGGAGCCGGTGGTGGGGTCGCCGCCGCCGACTATGTAGAGGTCGCCGTGCAGCACTCCGCCGCGCAGTTCTCCGGTGTAGCCCAGCCGCGTCTCGAAGCGGAAGTCGGGGCCGAGCGCCTTGAGGGCGAGCCCGGTGGTGAGCAGCTTGACATTGGACGCGGGGACCAGCTTCAGCTCGGGGTTGACGGCCACGAGGGTGTCGCCGTCGGCGGTCACGGCCAGCAGGCCGACAGCGGACGACGCCAGCGCATTGCGGCTGCAGACTTCGTCGACCACTTCGCGCAGAGGGGCCGTAACGTCAGCAGTCGCGCTCCATCCGGAAAGAAGAAGCGCGACTGCGGCAAGAATCATCGGTCTTTTCATTTAACCGCCTCTTTCACGGCTGCACTCAGCTTTTCGTAAAGGGCGTCGGTCCTGGTGACAATCTCCTTGCGGAGCTCGGTGTAGTAGGCCTTCTTGTTGTCAGTCTTGACGTTGACCTTGTCCCTGAGCTCGTTGTAGAGGTTGATCGCCTCCTCCATGAGTTCCGCTACGGTGCTGTCGGCCACCTTGGCGTTGGAGGCGGCCACTACTGAGCAGTCCTCGAGGAATGCACCGAGAACGTATTCGATGTCTTTCTTAATGTCCCTTAAATTCATGGCTTTTTGTGTTTATAATTGACAAATATAGAGATTTTTTCTCACTTGCCGAAATACCAGGGCTGACTCGCGACGCTCACCGCTCCGAGTCCGCAGTCCACGTTGCCCAGAATGCGCCTCACGGCTATGGGTTCTCGGCCGTAGGAGTCGGGAAGTCCGGGCTTCAGGGAGTTGGTCCGCACGAGCTGGGAGGAATGGATTATGCGTCCGCCGCCGATGTACATTGCCACATGGCTCACCGTCCCTATGCTTCCGTCGGCCTTCAGGGAGCCGAAGAATACCAGGTCGCCCGGGCGCATGGCCTCGAAGTCGAAGGGAACCTCGGTGCCGCAGTGGATCTGCTCCCTGGCGTTGCGGGGCAGGACTATTCCGTTCATCATGTAGACGAATTTGGTGAGCCCGCTGCAGTCGAAATGTTTGACCGTGTTGCCTCCCCAGAGGTAGGGAACGCCCAGGAAGGTCTCCGCAAGCGCCACCAGCCCTTCTTCCGTGGGCTTGCGGCTCTCCGCCCAGCTGTCGAAGTCCTCGACCGACGCGGCATCGACCCAGCCGCACTCTCCCGAGGGCAGCATCACCCGCGTCCATCCGTCGCGCGAGCCCGGGGCCGTGCGCACGATGTCGCCCATGATGAAGTCCGAGATGCGGCGCGAATCTTCCGAAGGCCCGGAGTGGATATGGGTGTATTCTGCGGTGCAGATCAGCTTCGGAGCCGCGATGTAGGCGTCCTTCTCCGCCTCGTCCATCAGGGCGAGCGAGAGTTCGTTGGTCCAGCAGTTCCTGTAGTCGGGGGCGCTGACCCTGAGCCAGTAGCGGTCGGAGCCGGACACCTCGAGCACCGTGCCCATCAGGCACTGGGTCTCGTTGCCGGACTCATAGTCGGGCTGAGCGCGCATGAAGCACGACGACACGTTGACCACCGCCCACTGTTGTTTCTGCTGCGCGCCGAGCTGGAAGGCCGCGATGAGCAGCATGAGGATTGTCAGTATCTTCTTCATGGGTGCAAAAATAAGAAAAATGACAGGCTTTACGGCCTGCCATCAATGCTTTTCAGCGGAGTAGCGAGAGTGGGGCATGATCCCACGACCTCCGGATTATGAATCCGACGCTCTAACCAGCTGAGCTACCTCGCCTCATAACCCCCGAAGGGGCGGTTGAGATAGAAGGATTCGAACCCTCACTGACAGAGCCAGAATCTGTAGTGCTACCATTACACCATATCTCAATGAGTTCCCGCGCTGAAACGGGACTGCAAATGTACAACAGATTTGTAAAAATGCAAAAATTTTTATGCCTTGCCGTCAAGAAATTTGCCCGGCGCAGGGTCATTTCCTGCCCACGAGCACCACGGCCCACACTTCGCAGCCCTCACCGCGGCCCACGAAACCCAGCTTTTCGGTGGTCGTGGCCTTGACGCTGACGCAGCCCGCATCCACTCCCATGACCGAGGCGAGGCTGGCGCGCATGCTTTCGATGTAGGGGGCGACCTTTGGTGCCTGCAGGGCGATGGTCACGTCGGCGTTGACCGGCTCCCAGCCTTGCGAGCGCACCAGACCTACAACCCGCGACAGCAGTATGCGGCTGTCGATTCCGGCGAACTCGTCGGAGGTGTCGGGAAAGAGGTGGCCGATGTCCCCCAGGGCGAGCGAGCCGAGAAGGGCGTCGCAGAGCGCATGAATGGCCACGTCGCCGTCGGAATGCGCGACGAAGCCGCGGCCGCATTCGATCCTCACGCCGCAGAGCGTCATGGGAAGCCCCTCCGCTATGCGGTGGACGTCGTAGCCCTGTCCTATCCTGAATTCCATATCCGTTTCTTTTGCGCTAATGTAAATAAAAATCGCTAAATTTGGCGGATATGGGAATGTTTAATTTTTTCGGTGACAACGAGCACCGGGTTTTCAACTATAAGCCTATCTACTACAACCCCGAGGAAGAGGAGCGCAAGCGCAAGTTCGGCGCCGTCGACGGCACCCTCGAGAAGGAGAAGAAGGAAGGCACCTACGTGCCCGGAAGCTACATCAAGGGCTCGATGCGGGACGGACATTACCAGCGCACCAAGGCCCACCTGCGCAAGACCCAGGTGATCATCGGCATCGTCACGATGCTGCTCATCTGCGCCGTGCTCTGGTTCATCGCGAAGTTCTACTCTCTGCTTTAGGATGGGCGGGCTCAAGGTTCTTCCTGCGCAGATAGCCAACATGATAGCCGCAGGGGAGGTCGTCCAGCGACCCTCCTCCGTGGTCAAGGAACTGCTTGAAAACGCGGTCGACGCAGGCGCCGACCAGATCACGGTGGTAGTGACCGACGCCGGGCGCACCCTGATACAGGTGATAGACAACGGCTGCGGCATGAGCCCCTCGGACGCGGTGCTCTGCTTCGAGAGGCACGCCACGTCCAAGATCGCCAGCGCCGAAGACCTGGAGCAGATCATGACCTACGGCTTCAGGGGCGAGGCGCTTGCAAGCATCGCCGCGGTGGCGGAAATCACCCTCAGGACGAGGAGGGCGGCCGACGAGACCGCCACCGAGGTGAGAATCAGCGGCGACAGCAAGGTGCGCACCGCCTCAGTGGCCGCTCCCGCAGGCTCCAGCTTCGCCGTGCGCAATCTTTTCTTCAACACCCCCGCACGGCGCAAGTTCCTCAAATCCGACAACGTGGAGCTCAAGCACATCATCGAAGAATTCACGAGAGTAGCCATAACCCGCCCCGAAATCGGCTTCACGCTCACCAGCGGCGGACGCGAGCTCTTCGTGCTCAAGAAAGCGAAGTCCAGAAAATTCAGGATACAGGACCTCCTCGGCGCCGGAGTGTCGTCGGAGCTCGTGGACATCTCGGCGGAGACCTCAGTGCTCAAGCTCAAGGGCTACATCGGCCGCCCCGACACGGCCAGGAAGACCCTCGGCAACCAGTTCATGTTCGTGAACGGCCGCTATTTCCGCAGCCCCTACCTCCACAAGGCGGTGATGAAGGCCTACGAGGAGCTGATTCCCGACGGGGTCACCCCGGCCTACTTCATCTTCCTGGAGACCGACCCGCATTCCATCGACGTCAACATACACCCCACCAAGACGGAAGTCAAGTTCGAGGACGACAACCTAGTGTTCCAGATAATCTACGCATGCATCAGGGAGAGCCTGGGGCGCAACAGCTTCGGCGCCAGCATCGACTTCGACACATCGGCCGCCGTGGAGCTGCCGCAGCTCGGCAGGAACTTCGAGCAGTACGCCGGACTCAGGGCGCCCGAGATCGGCGGCGACCCGGACTACGACCCCTTCCGCTCCAGCGACCCGGTCAACGTGCCCAACTTCGACTTCTCCGATGAGGGCGGCGGGTCAACAGGAAACGGCCCCCGCGAGGGCGCCGGCTACGCCTCGTTCGTCGACAAGCGCGACGACTACGGCAAGCTCTTCGACGACAACCCCTCGACCGCCAGCAGGGTGCTCACGGTCCACGGGAAATACATACTCACGCCGGTGGTCTCCGGAGTCATGGTGGTCAACGTGCCGAGGGCGCGAGAACGCATATTCTACGACAGGAACCTGCGGCTGCTCAAGGGCAGCTCGCACGTGACCCAGACAGCCCTCTTCCCGGTGCAAGTGAAGGTAGGCGCAGCGCAGAGGCTGCTGTTCGACGAGCATGCGGAGATGCTTTCGAAGCTCGGATTCGACATCACGCCCTTCGGGAACGACACCGTGGCGGTGGGCGGAGTGCCGGAAGGGTTCAGCTGCGAGAGCGGACAGGTTGAGAAGCTTGTCAGTGACATAATGTACATTTTGTCAGAGGACGCCGGAGGGCTGCCGGACATCATGGACCAGCGCATAGCGGGCAAAATCGCGGCTCTGGAGGCCGCAGGAGCCGCTCCGCTGAGCTCCCACGCCGAGGCCGGGCGCATCATTGACACGCTTTTTGCATGCGAGAACCCCGAACTTACGCCGAGAGGACACCGCATACTGAGCATAATCAGCCTCGGCGACATAGACAAATTATTCTGACAACGACATTTTAGAAACTGGAAAATGCCTTATTACTACGGAAACTACGGAAGTGAAAACAGAGGCTTTCTGGGAGGGACTCCTCCCGTGACGAGAAACCTCATAATCCTCAACATCATCGTATTCATCGCGACTCTGATCAACCGTGAGTTCATGACGGCGGAGTTCGCCCTCTTCTACCCCACCTCGCGGTATTTCCACTGGTGGCAGATTCTGACCCACATGTTCATGCACGGCGGATTCTGGCACATCCTGTTCAACATGTACACTCTGTGGCTGTTCGGCAGCGTGGTGGAGAACATCATAGGTTCGAAGAAATTCCTGCTCTTCTACTTCATCTGCGGACTGGGAGCCGCCGGCCTGCATCTGGGAGTCGAGTTCCTGCAGATGCAGTCGTTCATGGAAGGCGCCGCCCTGGGTAACAACGTGGCGCTGCAGAACATCGCGGTGATCAAGCTCACTCCGACCGTGGGCGCCTCAGGAGCGATCTACGGTGTGCTGATAGGCTACGCGATGCTGTTCCCCGCCTCGAAGATGACCCTGCTCTTCCCTCCCGTGACGCTCAGCGCCAAATGGATGGTGATAGTGTTCGCAGCGATCGAGCTGCTGACCGGAGTCACCGGCACCGTTGCGGGCGTGGCCCACTTCGCCCACCTCGGCGGCATGCTGATCGGCTGGCTGATGATATTCTACTGGAGAAAACGTGGCAAATTGTTCGATAAAGACAGTTTATGATGGACATCAGGAAGATAATCGACGAGGCCGTGGCCGTGCTGCGCGACGGCGGAGTCATACTCTACCCCACCGACACGGTCTGGGGCATAGGCTGCGACGCCTGCAACGAAAAGGCCGTGGAGAAAGTTTTCGCAATAAAGCACAGGGCGGGGGCAAAGTCCCTGATAGTGCTGGCCTCGGACCTCGACATGGTCGCGAAATATGTGCGTGAAATCCCCTCGGTGGCAATCGACCTCGTGGAGGTGAACGACGCGCCCATGACCATCATCTATCCGGGAGCCCAGTACCTCGCCCCCAACGTGGTCGCAGAAGACGGATCCGTGGGCATACGCATCCCGCTGGCTCTCTCGGACGCTCCCGAGAGCGACGGCGGCGCGTTCTGCCGCGAACTGGTGCGGAGACTTCGCAAGCCTCTGGTGAGCACGTCGGCCAACGTCTCCGGGAATCCTTCGCCGCTGAGTTTCGACGAGATCCCGCAGGAGATTCTCTCGGCGGTGGACTACGTGGTGCCCAAAGCCTGCGGCAGGAACGCGACCGGCCGGGCTTCGCAGATCATCAAGCTGGGGCTCAAGGGCGAGGTGGAGGTCATCCGCCCCTAGTCACTGTTGCGGCGGAAGTTGCTGAAGTTGTTGACGTCGCGGCGGATTTGCATTGAAGTTGCGGCAGAGTCTTACTGTTGCGGCAGATTTGCAATCTGCCGCAGCTGTTAGGTGCTTGCTGTTCAGCCAGATTACAAATCTGGCTGAACGGGAACTGCCGCGGCGGAGTCGGCCTGCCGGCAGTATAGGGTTGTGCGGTGGTTCCTACTGCCGGAGGACGAGCTCCGGCGACGGCAGATTGCAAGTCAGTTGCAACAGCGGACCTGCCAGAATCTAGCTGAACGGATTAATCTTGCTATATAAGGAGACTGCCGCGGCGGAGTCGGCCTGCCGGCAGTATAGGGCTGCGCGGTGGTTCCTACTGACGGAGGACGAGCTCCGGCGACGGCAGATTGCAAGTCAGCTGCAACAACGGACCTGCCAGATTACAAATCTGGCCGAACGGTGCATTGCAAATCAGCAGAATATCAGATATTGGCGAAATAGACGGCGGCGACGGCGGCAAGGGCGGCGGTCTCGGTACGGAGACGGCTGGGGCCGAGCGAAACGGGTATCCATCCGCCGTCCATCGCGACCTTCAGCTCCTCGTCGGAGAAATCACCCTCCGGCCCTATCAGCACCATTATCGGCGCATCGGGATGAGCTATCTCGAGAGCCTCACGGACAGTCTTGCGCCCGCCCTCCGGCTCGAAGCAGCAGCAGATCAGACGCAGACAGCCCACCGGAGCCTCGGACTCCAGAAACTCCCTGACGCTCACGGTGTCAGCCAGCACGGGCACGGCGGCCTTCAGCGACTGCTTGGCGGCCGAGAGCAGAATGCGCTGCAGACGCTCCGGCTTCAGGACCTTGCGCTCGGAACGGTCGCCTATCACCGGGATTATGGTGTCCACTCCGAATTCGGTGGCCTTCTCCGCAAACCATTCGAAACGGTCGATATTCTTCGTGGGGCAGACAGCCATCGTAAGCCTGTAGGGCACTGCTCCGAACCCGGGAATCCGTGAGACTATCTCCGCGACCGCCTCTCTGGGGTCGGCTACTGTCAGACGGCATTCATAGAGGGTTCCGCGTCCGTCCATCACCGAAATCTCGTCGCCCTGCCTGTGGCGGAGCACTCTGACGCAATGGCCGGACTCCTCCCTGTCGAGCCGCAGCTGCGTGCCGTCTATGTCCTGAGAGTAGAATATTTCCATTGTCTCCTAAGCTGTCTTGAACAATGACCTGACCAGCGCGGGCACATCGGACACCCGCAGCACCTCAATGCCCTTGACGGGCAGGTCAGTCTTGGAATATGAAGATATGTAGATGCGCCTGAAACCGAGGCGGGCCGCTTCGGCGATGCGTCTGTCGGTCTGGGAGACCGGACGTATCTCGCCGCTGAGGCCGACTTCTCCCGCAAAGCAGATGTCGGCAGGTATCGCGAAGTCGAAGTTCGAGGACAGCACGGCGGCAACCACGGCCAGGTCGCAGGCGGGGTCGTTCACCCTTATGCCGCCTGCCATGTTGAGGAACACGTCCTTGGCGCTGAGCTTGAAACCGGCGCGCTTCTCGAGCACCGCCAGCAGCATGTTGAGCCGCCGTATGTCGAACCCTGTCGCCGAACGCTGCGCCGTACCGTAGGCCGCCGAGCTCACGAGGGCCTGGACCTCGAAGAGGAAGGAGCGGTTGCCGTCGAGCATAGCCGATATTGCGGTGCCGCTGAGGCCGGCCTCGTGGACGGGAATCAGCATCTCCGACGGGTTGGCGACCTCGCGCAGGCCGCTTCCGGTCATCTCGAACACCGCGAGTTCGGAAGTGGAGCCGAAGCGGTTCTTGATGCTGCGCATGATGCGGTAGGCCCCGCGGTTCTCGCCCTCGAACTGCAGCACCACGTCGACGATATGCTCCAGAATCTTCGGTCCGGCGATATAGCCGTCCTTGGTTATGTGGCCTATGAGTATCACGGGGACGCCGCTCTGCTTGGCGAACCTGAGCAGGAGCGCCGCCACCTCCTTGATCTGGCTGACCGAACCGGGGGCGGAGTCAAGGGTGTCGGTGTACATGGTCTGCACGGAGTCGACTATCATAAGGCCGGGCTGCATGGCCTCGGCTTCGGCGAGCACGTCTTCCATGCGGGTCTCGCAGAGGATGTAACAGTTGCCGTCGTCGCCGCCGAGCCTCTCGGCGCGCATCTTGACCTGCCTTGCGCTCTCCTCCCCGCTGACATAGAGCGTCATGATTCCACTGCAGCTCAGAGGTATCTGGAGGCTCAGGGTGGACTTGCCTATGCCGGGCTCGCCGCCTATCAGCACGAGGGAGCCGGGGACGACGCCTCCGCCGAGGATGCGGTCGAGCTCGGCTATGCCGAGGGTCAGCCGGGCGTTCTCGGAGGAGTCGATCTCTCCGAGACGGCGCGGATGCGCCGCGGCGCGTTCAGCGCC
>JADILW010000090.1 GCA_017695095.1 Candidatus Cryptobacteroides avistercoris
GAACATGGATGCAAAGGTAGCAAAAATCGCAACGCCCTTGTTACAGAATTGTTACTAAATGATTACCAAAACATTAAAACGACGTCGGCGTCTTGCAAATGCCTGCCGGCAGGTCTAAATTTGCCGGCGGAAAAGCTGAAGACGGGCTTTCAGAACTTCAAATACGGAGCTATGACAGGAAAAACCCTAGCATTTTCGATTCTTCTAACATTCTGTCTGCAGGCGGCCTGCCACGCCCAGCGCATCAAGGGGAGCGACACCCTGCTGCCGCTCACGCAGGAACTCGCCGAAATCTACCTCGATGAACATCCCGACGCCGAAGTCATAGTGACCGGAGGCGGCAGCGGCGTGGGAATCGCCGCACTGCCGGAGAACACCACGGACATCGCGATGGCCTCCCGCGAGATCAAGTTCAGCGAAAAGATGAAATTCGCCGAAATCGGGCTCGAAGCCACCGAGGTCATAGTCGCCTACGACGCGCTCGCGGTGATCGTGCACCCCTCCAATCCGGTCGACAGCCTCACACGCGAGCAGCTCGAAGCCATCTTCCGCGGCAAGATCACCAACTGGCAGGAAGTGGGCGGCGAGGACCGCAAGATCGTGGTCTACTCCCGCGAGACCTCTTCCGGGACCTACGAGTTCTTCAAGGAGAGCGTGCTCGACAACAAGAACTACATGAGCAGCATACTCTCGATGCCGGCCACCGGGGCCATCATCCAGTCGGTGAGGCAGACAAAGGGCGCGATAGGCTACATCGGGCTCGCCTACCTCAACAGATTCGTGAAACCTCTGGCAGTGTCCTACGACGGCGGGCGGCACTATGCCCTCCCCTCGGTGGAAACCGCCGCCGACGGCTCCTACCCCATCGTCCGGCCACTATATTATTACTACGATGCACGAAAGGAGGCCGAGGTCAGCCCTTTCATCTCCTTCGTGCTTTCGCCCGAAGGGCAGGAATCGGTGCTTGAGCAGGGCTTCATCCCGGTAAAAGACGAACAGCAATGAAAAGATTCCTCGAAAAGGCGGTGAAATGGCTGCTGACCGCCAGCGGCTTCGTGACCAGCATCGTCATACTTCTGATAATAGGCTTCCTCTTCACCGAAGGCGCCGGACTGTTCCGCGAACCGGTGATTGAGGAAGGCTACGTGCTCGCCCTCAACAGGGAGAACCCGGTCAGGGAACTCGACGCCGCCCAGATCAAGGCTGTGTTCGACGAGGACGTGACCAACTGGAAGGAGCTCGGCGGCCCGGACATCCCGATCTCGACCTTCAGGCTCGAGGACGCCGACAAGTACTTCACTGAAGAGCAGCTCGGCGCCCAGTATGAAAACGCTGGCGCCCTGATCGCCGGGCTGGTGGCCTCCGACCCCGGAATGGTGGCCTTCGTGCCCGAGACCATGATTCCCGAAAACTCCGGCCTGAACTTCATCGAGGACAACTCGATCTCCCCCGGAGAGGTCTTCGCCGGCGGCGAATGGTTCCCCACGGCCACCCCGGCGCCCCTGTTCGGCATGCTCCCGCTGCTGCTCGGCACGCTCTGGGTCAGCCTGTTCGCGATTCTGTTCGCCCTGCCCTTCGGCATCAGCATAGCGGTCTACATGTCCGAGGTGGCGTCGCCCCGCGTACGCAATTTCCTGAAGCCGGTGATCGAGCTGCTGAACGGCATCCCCTCGGTTGTCTACGGCTTCTTCGGCCTCATAATAATCGTCCCCATGCTGCAGCGCGTGTTCGGCCTGCCCGTCGGAGAAAGCGGTCTCGCAGGCAGCCTGGTGCTCGCCATCATGGCACTGCCGACCATAGTGACGGTCGCGGAGGACGCGATGCGCAACTGCCCGCGCACGCTCCGGGAGGCCAGCCTGGCGCTCGGGGCCAACAAGTGGCAGACCATCTACAAGGTGGTGATTCCCGCCTCGATGTCGGGAATCGCCTCGGGAGTGGTGCTCGGAATCGGCCGCGCGGTGGGTGAGACCATGGCAGTGCTGATGGTCACGGGCAACGCCGCAGTGATTCCCCACTCGATTCTGGAACCGCTGCGCACCATCCCGGCAACCATCGCGGCCGAGCTTGGAGAAGCGCCGGCCGGCGGAGCGCACTACCAGTCGCTGTTCCTGCTCGGCGTGATCCTGTTCTTCATCACCTTCTTCATCAACATGTGCGTGGAGTTCATCTCCGCACGCAACAAGGCAAAATACAACTAGCATGAACGGCAATCCTCAATATCCCGCAGGCTACAGCCTCCGCAAGCGCAGGTCGCAGACGGTCGCGTTCGCGGTCTTCCGCATCCTGAGCCTGCTCGTGGTCATGATTCTGTTCGCGATTCTCGGCTTCATCATAGTCAAGGGCGCGGGAGTGCTCAGCTGGGACTTCCTCACGAAGGCTCCTGAAGACGGAATGACCTCCGGAGGCATCTTCCCGGCGATAGTCGGCACCCTGCTGCTGATGGCGGGAAGCGCGGTCGTGTCCTTCCCCATAGGCATCATGAGCGGAATCTACATGAACGAATACGCCTCCAGGGGCTGGGTGGTCAAGTTCATCCGGCTAATGACCAACAACCTCAGCGGAGTGCCCTCCATAGTCTTCGGACTCTTCGGCATGGCCCTCTTCGTCAAGTACCTGGGCTTCGGCGACAGCATACTCGCCGGCTCGCTGACGCTCGGACTGCTCTCCCTCCCGCTGGTCATACGCACCACCGAGGAGGCACTCAAGGATATTCCCGGGGGAATACGCGAAGGCAGCCTCGCCCTGGGAGCCACCAAGCTCCAGACCATCTGGAAGGTAGTGCTGCCCATGGCCATGCCCCGGGTGATCACCGGGCTGATACTCTCGCTGGGCAGGGTCTCCGGAGAGACCGCGCCCATCCTCTTCACCTGTGCCGCCTACTTCTTTCCGCAGCTGCCCGCGTCGATATTCGACCAGTGCATGGCGCTGCCCTACCACCTCTACGTGATTTCGACCAGCGGCACCGACATCGAGGCCCAGCAGCCGATAGCCTACGGCACAGCGCTCGTGCTGATCATCATAGTGCTGGTGATAAACCTGCTCGCCGGCCTGCTGCGCAAGTATTTCGAGAACAGACTGAAAATGAAATAAGATATGGAAAAGATTGAAGCCAGGGACGTAAACTTCCACTACGGCAGCTTCCACGCGCTCAAGGGCATCTCGATGGAGATTCCCCGCAACAAGGTAGTGGCGTTCATCGGGCCGTCCGGCTGCGGGAAGTCGACCTTTCTGCGCCTGTTCAACCGCATGAACGACCTGATTCCGGGAGCCAGCCTCGACGGCGAGATACTCATCGACGGCAAGAACATCTACGCCCCGGGAGTGCAGGTGGACGAACTGCGCAAGGAAGTCGGCATGGTCTTCCAGCGCCCCAACCCCTTCCCGAAAAGCATCTTCGACAATGTAGCCTACGGCCTGAGGGTCAACGGCATACGCGACAAGTCCTTCATCACCCACAGGGTGGAGGAGGCCCTCAGGGGCGCCGCTCTCTGGGAGGAGGTCAAGGACAAGCTCAACGACTCGGCCTTCGCCCTCTCGGGAGGCCAGCAGCAGCGCTTGTGCATAGCCCGCGCGATGGCGGTCTCCCCCTCGGTGCTGCTCATGGACGAACCCGCGTCGGCGCTCGACCCGATCTCCACGGCCAAGGTCGAGGAGCTGATATGCGAGCTGCGCAAGGAGGTGACCATAGTCATCGTGACCCACAACATGCAGCAGGCGTCCCGCGTCAGCGACAAGACCGCCTTCTTCTACATGGGCGAGATGGTGGAATACGACGACACCAAGGTCATCTTCACCAATCCCCACAAGGAGGCCACCCAGAACTACATCACCGGCCGCTTCGGTTGATCCGGAAGCCGGGCACCCACGACAAGACAAAACAACAACTGCAATGGTAAAATTCATAGAGACGGAACTGGAAGACCTCGGACGCGAGGTGGACCAGATGTGGACCCTCGTCTACAACCAGATGGAGCAGGCGCAGCAGGCGGTACTGGACATGGACCGCGGAGCCGCCCAGCAGATAATGGTGCGCGAGAGGCGCGTCGACGCCTTCGAGCTCAAGATCGACAGCGACGTGGAGGATTTCATCGCCCTCTACACTCCGGTGGCGGTCGACCTGCGCTACGTGCTCTCGATGCTGAAGATCAACAACGACCTCGAGCGGATCGGCGACTACGCCGACGGCATCGCGCGCTTCGTGCGCGACTGCGACGCGCAGAGCCTCGATCCCGAACTCGTGGAGAAGCTGCAGCTCAGGACCATGTTCTCCACTGTGCTGGAGATGCTCAAGGAACTCCAGGAAGCCCTGCGCGAGGAGAACGCCGCGAAGGCCACCGCCGTGGCCGACAAGGACGACCTGCTCGACAGGATCAACCTGGCCTCCACCGGCATACTCACCGACTACGCAATCGCCCACAAGGAGGCGATCCCCCTGTGCATAGGCTTCGGCTCGGTGTTCCGCAAACTGGAGCGCACCGGCGACCACCTGACCAACATCGCCGAGGAGATTGTCTTCTACATCGACGCCAAGGTGATCAAGCACGGCGAGGCCGGAACCGGGGCTTGAAGTCTGCCGGGATTTGAAATCCCGGCCTTTGTAATCACTGTCGGATTTTTTCCGACGACAACTGTAGTTTTTCGAAGATTCCCGCGTCTAAAGGGTAAAAGAATTCGGAAAAGCGATGGAAACTGAAAGGCAATTTGCGCAAATGGTCCGGGAGCAGAAAAGCACCGTCTACCTGGTCTGCTACATGTTCTCAAAGGACAAGTCTGAGGTCGACGACCTCGTTCAGGAAGTGCTGGTGAACCTCTGGAAGGGCTTCGGGAGATTCGAAGGCCGGAGCGACATCAGGACCTGGGTCTACAGGGTGAGTCTCAACACCTGCATCTCCGCCGCGAGAAAGAAGAAGAGGAACGAGACCCTGCCGCTCACGATGGACATAGACCTGTTCGACGAGAATGACGCCGACAACCGGCAGGTCGACCTGCTCCACTCCCGGATCAGCCGGCTCCAGCCCTTCGACAGGGCGATAGTCCTGCTCTGGCTCGAAAACCTGAACTATGAGGAGATAGGGCAGATAGTGGGCATCAGCACCAAGAACGTTTCCGTCCGCCTGGTACGAATCAAGGAACAGTTGAAATCAATGTCAAACGACTAAAAACACGGGAAAATGGAAAACTACTGCGAACTTGAACAGATGCGTCAGGAAATGGCGGAACTCAGAGCGAGACTCGACCGCCAGACCATCATCAGCGAGGAGCACATCCGACGCTCAATGTGCGACAAGGTCCACAGGATAAAGGTGCAGACCACCCTGCTGGCCGTACTGGGAGTGGCAGGAGCGGCCTACTGCCTCTGGGCTCTGCACTGGTTCATGGGGCTCTCGCTCGCACTCTCGGTCTTCACGGTGCTGTTTCTTCTAGGCGCCGTCTTCTTCTCCTTCTGGGCGACCAGGAGAGTACGGCCGGAAGACATCATGGGCGAGAATCTCACACAGGCTGGCAGGGAGATAGCCCTGATGAAGAAGCGGGGGCTGCAATGGAAGAAATTCGCCTACCCTCTGGTACTGGCGTGGTTCATCTGGGTGGCAGCGGAGTGCGTCATCGCAGGACTCGACAACGAACTCTTCATGGGATTCCTCCTCGGCTGCGGCCTCGGACTCCTGGGCGCCGGAATCTGCACGGCCATCCTGGACAGGAAGCAGACAGCGATGCTCGACGGGGTTCTCAAGCAGATAGACGAACTCAGCAGATAATCAATGTCATCGGCCGGAAGATTTCCGGCCGATGCCGTTTACGGACAGGAATTTTTATTAACTTTGTGATGGATTGAGATTCCACTCTCTCCGGAGAAGCCCACTCTCTCTCGCAGCTGCACCTCCAGGGGGCCCAGAGCGAACTGATAGCCGAAGTGGCGGAAAGCGGCAAGCCGGTGGTAGTGGTGGTTATGGCGGGACGGCCGCTCACCATAGAGCGCGACCTCGAGAACTGCGACGCCATGCTGTACTGCTTCCATCCTGGCACCATGGGCGGACCCGCGATAGCCGACCTGCTCAGCGGCAGGGAGGTTCCGTCGGGCAAGGCGCCCATGACCTTCCTGCGCGATGCCGGACAGGCACCGTTCTACTACAATCACACCAATACCGGACGGCCCAGCAACGGGACCGAGACCCTTCTGGACGACATACCGCTCCAGGCGGGACAGACCTCGCTCGGATGCACATCCTTCTATCTCGACTCAGGCTATGGTCCGCTCTTCCCCTTCGGCTACGGACTCAGCTACACGACCTTCGAGTATGGAACGCCCGTGCTGGACAAGCGCGAGTACGTAAAGGACGACGTGATCCGGGTATCGTGCAAACTCAGGAACAGCGGAGATTACGAAGCCACTGAAGTGGTCCAGCTCTATGTGCAGGACCGCGTCGGCAGCGTCGTACGTCCTGTAAGGGAGCTCAAGCGCTTCGAGAGAGTGAAGCTGGCTCCCGGCGAAGCCACGACGGTGACCATGGAGCTGCCCGTAGGAGAGCTCGCATTCTGGAACGCCGACATGGAATACACCGTGGAGAGCGGCGACTTCAGACTCTGGGTGGCAGGCGACTCCGACAGCGGAGAAGCCGTGGAGTTCTCGGTAATGTAGACCTGCGGCACGTTCGTCTGCTGCAACAAGAATGAAGTCAGCACGCAGTACGGAATTTCCGCTGAGGAGGCTAGCCGTCCGCGGCTGTGAGCGGACGATGTCCGGAGCATAGCGAAGGACATCGATGAAGCGCAGCGAAACCTCCGAAGCGGATTTCCGTACTGCGGCTGCTACATCTTGTCAGGCGACTCTGAAAACTATAGGTATCGCGAACATCACCGCCACAGGCTTGCCGCCGATGGTGCCGGGTATCCAGTCGGGAGATTCCGAGACCACTCTGAGCGCCTCAGCGTCGAGCAGCTCGTTGACGCTTTCAAGCAGCGTCACGTCGGAGACCCGGCCGTCGGAGTTGATCTTGAACGAAACCACCACCCGTCCGCCGACCTTGGCGTCCCTGGCCGCCTGAGGGTAGATCAGGTGTTCGGCGACCCATTTGGCAAAGTCGGAGGGGTCTCCTCCGTTGAACTTGGGAGCCGTCTCGAGGTCGGCGAGATTGTCGTACGCCTTCTCGTCCGTGGTCAGGCCGGGCTCAGGCTCCTCGGCCGCACCTCCGTATGCGACGGCGGCCACGCCCTCGATCTCATTCGGCCATCCGGCGTCGGACACCTCTTCCCCGGCGGCAGGAGCCGCGCTCTCATTTCCGCCGCCCGAGCAGAAGCACAGGCTTCCGAACAGCAGCGGCAGGCAGGCCAGATACGCCAGCCTCGCCCATTTTACTGTCTTGATTTTCTGCATCATGTTAATCCTGTTTTTGAGTTTGCTGTGATTGAAGCTGTTCGCGATCAGGAAACGTCTGTCTCCCACAGCCTTTCTCACCAGCAGAAGTTGATATTGTGATGCATCGATGCCTTTGTCGAGAACCGCCTCGTCGGCTTCGTATTCATGCAGCATCCTGAGTTCGGAGCGCATGAGCCAGACCAGCGGGTTGAACCACTGAAGCGCACATACCAGCGACATCAGCAGCAGGTCGGCCGAGTGCCGGAACCTCACGTGCATGCTCTCGTGGAGCAGTATTTCGGGATGCTGCTCGAAATCGCCGCGGCTTATCACTATATGGTTCATGAAACTGAACGACGCGATGTCGGAATCCAGCACGTGGAGCACGTATCCGTCGCGCCGCTCTCCCTTGTCCGTCCTTATTATCCTGAGAATGCGCAGCATGGAGCGGAGCGTCACCGCAAGCACCGCGATGCAGCCCGCCGCGTAAAGCGCGGTCGCGAGAATTCTCCAGTCGAAGGTTCTCACCGCCTGAGAACCTCCGGGCGAGGCCTCCGGCAGCATTATGGTCGGCAGCAGCCCGGACATCTCCGGCAGCAGACGGCTGATTCTGAAAAGGGGAAGCAGCAGACATACCGCGGTCCCCGCAAGCAATGCCATGCGGTTGAAGCGGAAGAACGTGGTCTTCCTCATGAACAGCAGGAAGAACGCGTAGAACACCGCGAGCAGCAGCGCGCTTTTCAGAAGGTAGGCCGTCATTTCTTTCTGTTTTCGATTTCAGCTATCAGGGCCTTCAGCTCGTCGAGATTCATCCTGTCCTCCTCCACGAACTGCGACACCAGGCTGGAGTAGGAATTGCCGTAGTACTTCGACACCATCTCCCCCACCGCCTGTCCGCGGTACTCGCGCTCGCTCACCGCGATGCTGTAGAGATAGGAGTTGGCCATTGGCCGGCGGACCACGAAGCCCTTCTCCTCGAGAAACCTGACCTGGGTGGCCACGGTGTTGTAGTTCGGCCTCGGATCTGGCATCCTCGCCACTATGTCGCGGATGAACATGTCCCCGTTCTCCCAGAGAATGTTCATCACCTCTTCTTCCTTTACAGTGAGTTTCTGCTTCATTTCTATTCCTCCCGATGCAAATATACGAACAAAAACGAAAACTCCTAAAAATTTTAGGAGTTTTCCGAAAAAATTTAGTTGGCGTCGGCTTACATAAACTTTAGCCGGGTGTTGTACAGATCGGAACTACTTGATTTCCAGCAGCTTGTAGCCGGCTTCCTCTTCGACAGCCTTGCGGAGGTCAGAGTCGGAGACTTCGGCGGAGAGTTCCACCGAGGCGGAGCCGTCGGCGTGGCTGGCGTTTGCGGACACAACTCCGGGCAGGGCCTCGAGAGCCTTCACGACGTGCCTTTCGCAGTTGGCGCACATCATTCCTTCGATTTTCAGAGTCTTTTTCATAACTATCTTGTTTTCAATTTGTTCAACAGAACTGTCCTGAGGGGCGGCGGCCGCGTCACCGGGGCGTTTCGGATATATGCGGGCGAAATTCAGCCTGAGGGCGTTCGTGACCACGCAGAAGCTGGAAAGGCCCATCGCGGCGGCGCAGAACACGGGGCTGAGGCTCCAGCCGGTCAGCGACAGCAGCACCCCGGAAGCCAGCGGAATTCCGCATACATTGTAGAAGAAGGCCCAGAACAGGTTCTCCTTGATATTCGTCAGCACCTTGCGGCCCAGCCTTATCGCCGCCGGCACATCCGAAAGGCGGCTCTTCATGAGAACCACGTCGGCGGCGTCAACGGCGGCGTCAAGCCCCGACCCTATCGCTATGCCCACGTCGGCGGCAGTCAGCGCCGGCGCGTCGTTGATCCCGTCGCCCACCATTGCCACAAGTCCCTCTCCGTGCATCTCGCGCACGCGGCTCTCCTTGCCGTCGGGCAGAAGTCCGGCCACGACCTCATCGACGCCGGCGGCCTCGGCTATGGCCTTTGCCGTGCGCTCGTTGTCGCCGGTGAGCATGACCACGCGTATGCCCATCTCCTGCATCTCGGCCACTGCCCGCCTGCTGTCCTCGCGCAGCACGTCGGCCACGGCGATGATGCCGATGAACCTGCCTCCGTGGCTGAAGAAGATCGGGATCTTTCCGGAATCAGCAAGCTGGCAGGCGGTCTGGCGCGCCTCCCGGGGAACCCTGCACCAGCCTTCCATGAACTCGGCGTTGCCTGCTGCAATCAGTTTTCCGTCCAGCACTCCGGCGAGCCCGCCGCCCGGGAAGGTCTCGAACTCGGAGACCTCGCCGCAGCTGATGCCCTCGGCCCTGGCCTTCGCGAGCACGGCCTTGGCGAGCGGATGCCCGCTCTTCTTCTCCAGCATCACGGCCATCCTGAGCAGGCGCTCGGGCTTGACCCCCTTCTGCGGAAGCAGGTCAGTCACCTCGGGGGTACCGGAAGTCAGGGTGCCGGTCTTGTCGAGCACCACGGTCTTTATCTTGCCAGTCTGCTCGAGCGCCGTAGCCGTCTTGAACAATATTCCGTTGCGCGCACCCGTACCGCTGCCGGTAACTATGGCCACCGGCGTCGCGAGTCCGAGAGCGCAGGGGCAGCTGACCACGAGCACGGCCACAGCATGCGAAAGCGCAACTCCCGCCTGCTCCCCGGCGAGCATCCATCCGGCGAAGGTCGCGAGCGCAATCAGGATCACCGCCGGCACGAACACCGCCGACACCTTGTCGGCCAGTCTGGCAATGGGCGCCTTGGTCGCCGATGCGTCGCTGACCATCTTTATTATTCTGGAGAAGGTGGTGTCCTCCCCGACCCTGACCGCCTTGCAGCGCAGGAAGCCGGAGACATTGAGAGTCGCGGCGGAAACCGGCGAACCAGTCTCCTTGTCGACCGGAAGGCTCTCTCCCGTGAGGGCGGATTCGTTGACCGCGCTCCCGCCTTCCAGCACCGTACCGTCGACAGGGATGCTCTCACCGGGCCGCACCACGAAAATGTCGCCCGGCCTGACCTGCTCCACGGGCACCTCGGTCTCCCTGCCGTTCTTCACGACCACGGCGGTCCTGGGCGAAAGCTTCGCCAGGGCCTTGAGCGCATCGGTGGTCTTTCCCATCGAGCGGGCCTCCAGCATCTTGCCCACCGAAATCAGCACCAGTATCATCGCGGAGCTGTCGAAATACAGTCCGTCCATATAGGCAGCCGCGGCCGCGTTTCCGCCTACGGAAGCCGCCCCCGCCATCAGGAAGAGCGTCACGAGGCTGTAGGCGAAAGCCGCGCCCGAACCGAGTGCCACGAGGGTGTCCATGTTGGGCGAGCCGTGCGTCAGGGACCTGAAGCCGCTGCTGAAGAACTCAAAGTTGACGCCGAGCACGGCCACTGCGAGCAGCAGCTGAAGCAGGCCGCAGCCGGTGGCGTTGTCCTCAAGGAACGCGGGCAGGGGCCAGTCCCAGAGCATGCCGCCCATGGCGACGTACATCAGGGGAAGCAGGAATATCAGCGACACGACGAGCCTGCGGGCGAGCACGCGGGCCCTGGACACCGGGGGCGTACTCCCGGCTCGACCGCCCTTGGGCGAGGCATGGTAGCCGGCCCTGTCGACCGCGGCCATTATGTCTTTGTCCGAAGCCGAACCCTCCACGTTCATGGAGTTGGTGACCAGGCTGACCGAGCAGGCCTTCACTCCCGGAACCTTGGAAACCGCCTTCTCGACATGCGAGACGCACGCCGAACATGTCATTCCTTCAACATCAAACTGTCTCATCTGCGTTATTCGTTATCGTCCGGCCGCCGTGCCGTCCTGCTGCGAAAATACAAAATATACCTCAATCCGGGATGTCCCGCCGCAAGTTTGCAACTGGGTTGCGGCCACGGTTCTACTTTCTTACGTACTCGAAGAACGCCTCCGCGCTGTCCAGCTCGTCGTCGATCACGGAGGAGGCCGTTACCTCGGTGCTGATTTCCGAGGCGGGCTTCGAGATCAGCCGGACCATGTCGGGAAGCCGCTCCACGCTCTCGAACCTGCCGGGCCGGAAACGCATTCCCGCACCTATGGGGAAGGGTTCGCGGGAGACGTCGGCCGGATGCGCGCCCCACACGGCGACGTACTTCCTGCCGCACTCCACCTCGGCGCCCTCGGGATAGTTGACGCCCGTGACGAACTGCACCTCGCGTCCGCCGAGTTCGGATGCGGTTATCGTGGCGTCGCGTCCGCGGTTCTTCATCTCTATGCGCAGGGATATGTCCACGAAGCCGCCGCGGTAGGGCACCCCGTAGGCTATCATCTCGGCGAAGGCTCCGCCCCGGGTCCTGCCTACGCGGGCAGTGCGGCCCTTCGTCGCCTTCAGGGGAAGCACCTCCTCCCCGTCCCAGAGGGCTATGCCGCCGAGGCCGAGGGTCCTGCCGGTCAGGTACTCGTCGCGCCCGGCACCCTCCTCGCGCTGCTGCTCACCGGTGGGATACCACAGATACTCCAGCAGCTCCATGCGGGCGCCGCTCTTGGAATAGAGGTCGACGACGCCGCTGTCGTTGAAATATATCCTCAACGCGAAATGCGAGTTCTCGACCGCCGGTCCGTGGTGGCCCACGAAGCCGTACTGCACGGGCTGCGCGGAGACTATCTCGGCCACCTGCACGCTGTCGGCCCTCCAGAACAGGCTCACGTCGGTCTGCGCCCGGAGGGTGCAGGCGCAGATCAGCGCCGCGGAGGCTGCGGCGGCGTATTTGAGCATCTGACGCATATCCTTCCACAAAGTTACTATTTTGCGGTGGTTCTGCAATCCGGCCGGAGAGAAACATGAGGAGCGGCTCCGGGGCCCGACATGGCTTCCAGGCGCTCCCGCGGGGGTTGTTAAAAACTTTGTTGATAACTTCTCAGAGCCGCCGTCCGCGGGTCTTGTCCAACTCTGCGATTTATGCTTAAATTTGTGATGCCTTGCATCCTATTTTAGAACAATTCTAAATGTTTGCAGGCCGACACTGACTTTCAACCGATTAATAATAAGTTACATAGCAATGGATGTTCGTAAAACCAACGGCTCTGTCGAAGAGTACGACAAGGCGAAGCTCTCCAGAGGCATTCACAAGGCCTACAAGACGGCCGGCGAGTATTGCGACGACGCAGTTGTCGTCTCGATAATCAACAACCTCTACATCTATGAAGGCATCACCAGCGCCGAAATCCGCCGCCAGGTGGAGGAGTCGCTGATGTCCATCAACAAGAAGGTGGCCCACGCCTACATCGAGACCTTCGACGCGGGCATCGACCTGCGCAAGAAGCGCGACTTCATCAAGGACTACATCGCAGCCTCCAACGCCGCCACCGGCTCGAAGTTCGACTCCAACGCCAACGTCACCCGCAAGAACATAGTGACCCTCGGCAACGAGCTCTACAAGGAGAACAACATCAAGCAGAACCGCTACATCATGTGCGACAAGATCAAGACGATGTACGGACGCTCGCTCGCCGACCAGTATCTCGCCGACCTGAACAGCCATGTGCTCTACAAGCACGACGAGAGCGGCACCCCCGGCTTCCCCTACTGCGTGGCCATCACGATGTATCCCTTCCTCGTGAGCGGACTCAAGGAGCTCGGCGGAGTGTCCATCGCACCGACCGACCTCAAGTCGTTCTGCGGCGAGTTCATCAACCTCGTCTACTCCATCTCCTCTCAGTTCATGGGAGCCGTGGCCACCCCCGAGTTCCTGATGTACCTCGACTACTTCATCCGCAAGGACTACGGCGACGACTACCTCGAGCACCTCGACGACGTGGTCGAGCTCAACGCCAAGAAGCGCACGCTGATCAAGGTCATCGACAACTACTTCCAGCAGGTGGTCCACTCCATGAACATGCCCGCCGGCAACAGAGGCTACCAGACCGTGTTCTGGAACATCAGCTACTTCGACAAGAACTACTTCCAGGGCGTGTTCGGCGACTTCCGCTTCCCCGACGGCTCCGCACCCAAGTGGGAGACCCTCGACTGGCTGCAGAAGCACTTCATGAACTGGTTCAACGAGGAGCGCAACCACTACATCCTGACCTTCCCCGTCGAGACCATGGCCCTGCTGACCGACGGTGGCGACGACTACCTCGACAAGGACTACGCCGACTTCACCGCCGAGATGTGGTCGAAGGGACACAGCTTCTTCTGCTACATCTCCAACAGCCCCGACTCCCTCTCCAGCTGCTGCCGTCTGCGCAACAGCCTCAAGGACCTGCAGGACAGGGAGGACACCGAGCACAACCACACCACCCACCAGTACTCGATGGGAACCGCTTCGGTGGCCACCGGCTCCAAGTCCGTGATGACCATCAACCTCAACAGGCTGATCCAGGATTCCGTGCGCAGATACTTCCTCGAGAACAGGGGCATCGCCCTCCCTGCCGGAAAGCCCCTCGACCCGAACACCCATTACTACGACAAGGAGGACCTCTACAACAACTATATCTGCAAGGACCTCACCGAAATGACCGAGAGGGTCCACAAGTACCAGATGGCCTTCAACGAAATCATCAAGGACTTCCTGCACGCCGACATGCTCGACGTCTACAAGGCCGGCTTCATCGACATGAAGAAGCAGTACCTGACCGTGGGAGTCAACGGTCTCACCGAAGCCGCCGAGTTCCTCGGACTCGACATCAGCCCCAACAAGGGCTACAACGACTTCGTGAACCACGTCCTCGAGACCATCAACATGTGCAACCGCAAGGACCGCACCTCCGACGCGATGTTCAACACCGAATTCGTGCCCGCCGAGAACCTCGCCGCCAAGAACTACAAGTGGGACAAGAAGGACGGCTACTTCGTGTCTTCGAAGCACAACCTCTACAGCTCCTACTTCTACAACCCCGAAGACGTGAACGTGTCGGTGATCGACAAGTTCAAGCTCCACGGCGACAACTTCGTGAAGTACCTCGACGGCGGCTCCGCGCTCCACATGAACCTCCAGGAGCACCTCTCCAAGGAGCAGTACCGCCAGCTGCTCAACGTGGCGGCCCACTACGGCACCAACTACTTCACATTCAACATACGCAACACCGTGTGCAACGAATGCGGCCACATCAGCAAGGACACGCTGACGGAGTGCCCCGAGTGCGGCAGCAAGAACGTCGACTACCTCACCAGGGTCATCGGCTATCTCAAGAGGGTGTCATCCTTCGCCGAACCCCGCCAGGTGGAGGCCGAGCACCGCTTCTACGCCAAGAAGGACGTCCGTATATGATAAAGTACATTCCCGAGCTCACCGACGTGGTGCTCGAAGAAATACCCGACAGAGTAACCCTGGCACTGGAAATCTCCAACTGCCAGGGTTCCTGCCCCGGGTGCCACTCGTCTTTCCTGAAGCTGGACCTCGGCAGGGAGCTCACTCCCGAGGAGGCCGACAGGCTCATCGACGACAACTTCGGCATCAACTGCTTCCTGCTTCTGGGAGAGGGCGGCGACCCCGGAGCCCTGCTGGCTCTCGCCGGACATGTACGCAAAAACCACCCCCGGCTGGAACTGGCCCTGTATTCGGGCAGGCAGGAGGTGGAGAAGGAAATCTACGACGCCTTCGACTTCGTGAAGGTCGGCCCCTACGTCCAGAGTCTCGGCCCGCTCAACGAACCCACGACGAACCAGAGGCTGTACTACCACGGAGAGGACATCACCCCGCGCTTCTGGCGCAAGGGAAAGAAATCGGAATAACAGCCCCCAGGCGCTATTCGGCCCGAGGAGCGTTCTCGAGCAGCTGGACCGCCAGGTTCAACGTGTTCAGGTAGTGAATCACCGTGTAGAACTTTCCGTCGGTGCCGGTCTGGGCGCGGATCAGAATCTCAGGGTCCTCGAAGCTGAAGGTCACGATGTGCTTGCCGCTGCCGTACTCCTGCCTCGTGGTGTTCCGCCTGGAGTTCTGGAAGCTCTCGTCGGCCGCGCTTATCTCGAACTCGCCGTACTTGCGGGCGTAGCGGTGGACGAGCGGCATCACGTCCCTGGAGATGAATCTCATCACTGAATCACCGAATCCGGGAAGGGAGACCGCGGCGTAGGCCACCAGCCTGTTCTCCGGAGATATGGGATAGAGCACGAGACTGGCCTTCCTGTCGAGGAATATCCCCTCCAGAAGGACTCCGTTAGCATAGCGCGTGCTTCTGGGAAGCCCCGCCTTCTCGAGCTCCTGCTCGGTGAATCTCGAATAGGGATTGATCCAGCCCTTCTGCTTGAACTCCGCGGCAAGTTCCTCGACCGTGCCCTGCAGCCTCACCCCGTCGACCGAAGGGGCTTCGTAGGTGGCTGCGGCGCTGGCGAGGAGACTGTCGACCTGAGCCCTTGAGAATTCGATTTCCTGAGCCTTGCCGACCAGAACGGCGGACAATATCGTAATAAATGCGAATAATACCTTCTTCATAATTCAGATATTTTTCTGTCCACTCTAAAGTTAATAAAATTATTTCTGATATAGACAAATTTATATGAAAATTTCAGCGGAACTCCTCAACCCGGCCGGACGAAACACGATTTCATGGCGTGACGACGGACCGCCACATACGGAATCCGGCGGAAATTAGTACTTTTGGAAGTTTTTTCCTGTAAACAGCGATTTTGGCCGCAACAAAGGACATATTGCTCGGCAAGCTGAGGACGGACACAGGGATGAGCGGGCGGGAGCAGTTCAAGCTCACGCTGCTGCTTGCGTTCCCGTCCATCATGGCCCAGCTCTCCATGTGCCTGATGAGCTACATCGACGCCGCGATGGTCGGAAGGCTGGGTTCCGCTGAAGCCGCCGCGATCGGC
>JADILW010000091.1 GCA_017695095.1 Candidatus Cryptobacteroides avistercoris
CGCTCCATCCGCGAAAGCACCGAGAGCAGCGGCTCCTCAATCTCGTCGTAGAGCCGGCGCATGCCCTCCGTCCTGTCGATCTCGGCATTGAGCCTGTCGGCGAGAGGAAGCAGGACCGCCGTCTCCCTGAGTGCTCCGCTCTCGTCTTCCTCGGGGGCGTCGTCGAACAGACCGGCGGGTTCGGCCGGACCGACGTCGTCCAGGGCCACCCCGAGATAGCCCATGGCCAGCCTGCCGAGGCTGTGGCTGCTTTCCGGATTCAGAAGATAGTGCATGAGCTCCACGTCTTCGAGCCGGCCGCGAAGCTCGACGCCCGCATCGGCGAGCGCGTTCATCTGCGACTTGAGTCCGGCGCCCACCTTGACCACGGCTGCGTCTTCCAGCAGGGTGCGGAAATCCTCGGGCGAACCGGCAGCGCATTTTCCGTCGGCCGCCACATAGAGCTTCGCGGACTTGAGGTTCAGCGCGACGCGGGAGCCGCCTATCCCGGAAGGAGCGACCGCCCGCAGTTCGGGGACAGCAGGAGCGGCGGAAGCGGAGACGGGCGCCGGCGCCTCGGGACTCAGCTTCTGGAGAATCCGCTTCAGCGAGGGGAATTCATATTCGTCCATCAGGGCCTCCAGCTCGGCGGTGCGCACATTGCCCAGCTTCATGTCGTCGACGCCCAGCTCGAGCGGAACGTCCGTCCTGATGGTCACGAGCTCGCGGGAAAGCGCCATGTGGTCGCCGGCAGCCCTGAAAAGCTGCTGCTGGCGCGGGGTGAGTTCGTCGAGATGCTCGTAGATGCCGTCCACGCTGGAATACTGCGACAGCAGCTTGGCGGCGCCGACCGGTCCGACGCCCTGCACGCCGGGCACGTTGTCGGAGGAGTCCCCGCAGAGCGTGAGCATGTCGATGACCTGGGAAGCCGAGGATATCTTCCATTTGGCGCATACCTCCGCCTCGCCGAGGACTTCGTTGTCGGAGCCTGACTTGCCGGGCCTGTACTGCCAGATGTGGGGTCCGACGAGCTGGCCGTAGTCCTTGTCGGGAGTGACCATGAACACGTCGAGGCCGTCGGAGGCGAAACGCTTGGCGGCGGTGCCGATCACGTCGTCGGCCTCGTAGCCGGGCACCATCAGCACGGGCACGTTCATGGCCCTGACAATCCCGGTGAGCGGTTCGAGTGCGTCTATGACGAGCTGGGGGGTCTCGGCGCGGTTGGCCTTGTATTCCGGATAGAGGCTGTTGCGGAAGGTTCCTCCGGGCGGGTCGAAGCTCACCGCGAGATGGGTGGGACGCTCGCGCTCCACGAGTTCGAGCAGATACTTGGTGAAACCGAAGAGTATCGAGGTGTCGACGCCCCGGGAGTTGACAATGTGCCTGCCCAGGAAGGCATAGTACATCTTGAAGATGAGCGCATGCCCGTCAATCAGAAAAAGTTTCATCCTGAAGGAATTTGAATCGGGCAAATATGAAACTTTTTTCTGAAAGTTTCAAGTCACGCGAGCGTCTTCCTGACCGCTGCGGCCCATGCGGCCCGGGCTTCGTTCATCCGGCGCTCCGACGCTCTGCGGCAGAAACGGCGGCCGGCCTCCCAGTGGCCCTTGAGCTCTTCCACCGACTTCCAGAGACCGGCGCCCAGCCCGGCCATGTAGGCGGCTCCGAGGGCAGTGACCTCCGACAGCGAGGAGCGTATGACCTCGGTTCCGAGGATGTCGGCCTGGAACTGCATCATCAGGTCGTTGCGCGAGGCGCCTCCGTCGACCTTGAGTTCGGAGATGAGTATGCCGGCGTCCTTCTCCATCGCGGCGACCACGTCCATGGTCTGGAAGGCTATGCCCTCGAGCGCCGCCCTGGCGATGTGAGCCGCCGACACTCCCATGGTCAGCCCGACTATGGTGCCGCGGGCGTCGGGGTCCCAGTAGGGTGCGCCCATGCCGGTCAGGGCAGGGACGAAATAGACACCGCCGCTGTCAGGTACGGAGGCGGCGAGCGCCTCGACCTCCGACGAATCCTTGATGATCCCCAGCCCGTCCCTGAGCCAGCGGACCACGGCCCCGGCCACGAAGATGCTGCCCTCCAGCGCATAGTCCACCCTGTCGCCTATCTTCCAGGCCACGGTGGTGAGCAGCCGGTTCTCGGAGAACACGGGTTTGCGGCCGCAGTTCATGAGCAGGAAGCAGCCCGTGCCGTAGGTGTTCTTGACGGCTCCCTCCTCCACGCACATCTGGCCGAACAGCGCCGACTGCTGGTCGCCGATTATCCCCGCTATGGGTATCCTGCGTCCCTGGACCTCGGTCTCCCCCGCGATTCCGGCGGAGTCGCATACCTCGGGAAGCATGGACTCGGGGATGCCGAAGAGGTTGAGAAGCTCGGAGTCCCACTGCAGGGTGTTGATGTTGAACAGCATCGTGCGCGAAGCGTTGGTCACGTCGGTCACGTGCACCTTTCCACCGGTCAGGTTCCACACGAGCCAGGAATCCATGGTGCCGAAACGCAGACGCCCGGCGCGCGCCTTGGCCATCGCCCCCGGCACGTTGTCGAGTATCCAGCGTATCTTGGTGGCGCTGAAGTAGGCGTCCACTATCAGACCCGTCTTCTGGCGCACCATCTCCTCCAGCCCGTGCGCCCTGATCTGGTCGCAATATTCGGAGGTGCGCCTGTCCTGCCAGACTATGGCGTTGCAGATGGGGCGGCCCGAGAGCGCGTCCCAGACTATGGTGGTCTCGCGCTGGTTCGTGAGCCCGAGGGCCACGATCTCCCCTTCGCCGACGCTGGCGACCGCCTCGGATAGCACCGAGCGCACCGAAAGCCAGATTTTCATCGCGTTCTGCTCCACCCAGCCCTGACGGGGGAAGAGCAGCGTGGTCTCGCGCTGGAAACTGGCCACCTGTCGGGCCTCCGTGTCGAAGACTATGGCCTTGGAACTGCCGGTGCCCTGGTCGAGGGCCAAGATATATCTTTCCATATATTGCAAACATACGCAATTTCTTGATAATTTTGCAGGCATGAAGACCCTGAAACTCAAATCCCCGGCCGACGGGCTCGAACTGTCGGTGCTGGTGCGCGAAGCCGAAGGCGCCTCCCGCTGCACCGTCCAGCTTGTGCACGGAATGTGCGAGCACAAGGAGAGATACCTGCCTTTCATGGATTTCCTCGCCGCGCACGGCTGCACCTGCGTGATCCACGACCACCGCGGCCACGGAGCCTCTGTCCGAAGGCCCGAAGACCTCGGCTACATGTACGCAGGCGGCTGGAAGGCCATGGTGGAGGACATACGCGCCGTCGCGGAATGGACGGCCGCCAGTTACCCCGGGCAGAAGCGCAACCTGCTGGGCCACAGCATGGGCTCCATGGCCGTGCGCTCCTTCGTGAAGCGCCACGACGACATGGTCGACTGCCTGTTCGTGGTCGGCTCGCCGAGCGACAACCCGGCCAAGGGTGCCGGAAGGTTCCTCGCCGGATGCATAGCGCTCTTCCACGGCGAGCGGCACAGACCCGCCCTGCTCCAGAAACTGAGTTTCGGCAGCTACAACAAGCCTTTCAGCGGAGAGGGCTGGAGCAGCGCCTGGGTATGCTCCGACAAGAGCGTGCTCGAGGAGTACCACAACGACCCTCTCTGCCAGTTCCGCTTCACGGCCAACGGCTTCTCGAACCTCATGGGGCTGATGCAGGACTGCTATTCGGGCAGGGGCTGGGCCGTCTCGAACCCCGGGATGCCGGTGCATTTCCTGTCGGGCACCGACGACCCCTGCATGATCTCCCCGGGCGACATGGACAAGGCGGTGGACCTCATCCGCAAGGTCGGATACACCTCCGCCGACCTGACCCTCTACCCGGGCATGCGGCACGAAATTCTCAACGAGAGCGGCAAGGAGGCCGTATGGAACGACATCCTGAATAGACTAGCGATATGATGAACGACGACGAGAGATACATGCGCGACGCGCTGCGCGAAGCCGGGCAGGCTGCGGCGGAAGGTGAGATTCCCATAGGGGCGGTGGTGGTCTGCCGCGGCAGGGTGATCTCCCGGGGGCACAACATGACGGAGAGGCTGCACGACCCCAGCGCCCACGCCGAGATGATAGCGCTGACAGCCGCAACCGAGGCTCTGGGAGGCAAGTATCTGACCGACTGCACCCTGTATGTGACCGTGGAGCCCTGCCCCATGTGCTCCGGAGCGCTCAACTGGGCGCAGCTTGGGGCCCTGGTCTACGGAGCCCCCGACCCCAAGCGCGGCTACTCCCTGTTCAGCCCGCCGCTTCTGCATCCCAAGACCGAGGTGCGCCGGGGCGTGCTGGCCGAGGAATGTTCGGCCCTCGTCAGCGAGTTCTTCCGCAGCCACCGCTGAAAACTACTTTTTTGTTAAAAATCGCGCGAACCCGTAATCTCCGCTTAACGATTTTTAACATTTTGATATCAAAACCTTAAAATCCAGTTTACATCTGCGCCATACTTTTGCATCCGGAAACCCGAGTGATTTGAAGTATGGTTAGAATTATGACAGCAATCGCTGCCGCAGCAGCCCTGTTTTTATTTCCAGTTGAAAAACTCCACGCAGAAAACATCCTTGAGACCGAAGAAGGCGTCAAAGGCACTATAGTCGACCTGGTGACGGGAGAGACCCTCATCGGCGCCGCAATCCTCATCGAGGGCACCACCGAAGGAGTGGTCACCGACCTCGACGGAGCCTACACACTGCCTCTCGACGAAGGCAGCTACGACCTGTCCGTATCCTATATAGGATATAAATCCCTGGCTCTCGACGTGACCATCAACCCCGACGGAAGCGGAACCGTGGAGACCGAGGACCCCACTTCGGTGTCATACGGCGACAGCGGGCTCACCATTTATCTCGAGCCCGACAACGAGGCCCTGATGAACGCAGTGGTCACCGCCAGGAAGAACCTCGAATCCCTGCAGGCGCTGCAGAACGAGAGAATAATGTCCGGCTTCGCCATCGAGAACATGGGAGCCCGCGAGATGAGCATAAAGGGCATCTCCAACGCCCAGGAGAGCGTGGCCAAATTGTCCGGCATCTCGATAGCCAGCGCCGGTCAGCTGATAGTCCGCGGACTCGGCGACAGATACAGCACCACCACGCTCAACGGGCTGCCGATAGCCTCGCCCAACCCCGACAACAAGCTGATCCCCCTCGACATATTCCCCTCTTCGACCATCCAGAACATCACGGTGAGCAAGGTCTACGAAGCCAGCTCCTTCGCCGACTATTCCGGAGCGCACGTGGACATCAGCACCAAGGAGGGGGCCGACAACGAGGACTTCTTCAACATCTCCTTCTCCACCGGCGGATACTTCCACACGCTCACGAGCGACTTCTACCGCATGGACGGCAGGAGCCTCTTCCTCACCCCCTCGCTCGACCCCACCGTCAGGAACATGAACTCCTCGGAGTTCGAGGCATACTCGCGCAGCAAGGACATCTTCGGAACCAGCTTCCGCACATACGGCAGGAAGCCCCTTCCCGACCTCAACGGCAGCTTCGGCCTGGGC
>JADILW010000092.1 GCA_017695095.1 Candidatus Cryptobacteroides avistercoris
GATTAATCCGTTCAGCTAGATTCTGGCAGGTCCGCTGTTGCAACTGACTTGCAATCTGCCTCGCCGGAGCTCGTCCTCCGGCAGTAGGAACCACCGCGCAGCCCTATACTGCCGGCAGGCCGACTCCGCCGCGGCTGGCTTCCGTGCTCCGGCGGTGCGGCTTTGTCTGCTGCCGTTGTCTTGCGATAGGTTATACGTTGATGTAGGCTATGCGTTATGGCAGTTGTCGTTGTTACGGATTGTCTGTTTTGCTGGTTTTACGTTTCAGCCGATTTGCAAGCTACTGCCGCCTTGACGCAGCCGCGGCGGAGCTCGACCTCCGGCAGTAGGAACCACCGCGCAGCCCTATACTGCCGGCAGGCTGCCTTTCTTTGTAACCGCAGTACGGAAATCCGCTTCGGAGGTTCCGCTCCGCTTCATCGATTCCCTTCGCTCCGCTCCGGACATCGTCCGCTCACAGCCGCGGACGGCTAGCCTCCTCAGCGGAAATTCCGTACTGCTAGCTGACTTCTTTCGGAGGAGATTGACTCCGTCGCGGCAGCTTTCTGTGTTTCAAAGAATCTGCGCCGGGCGGGCGCGAGGAGAGCCCTCCGCGGAACTCCCCGCAGCGCGTGCCAGGCGACAGTGGTTCATGACAGAAGAGGAAGGCGTGAGACTTAGGAGCAGCCTGTTTTGAGAAAACGGCCCTGCATGCGTCTGTAAGGCGGTTTTCGCCGAACCTATTGCTCCAAAGTCGACCAAATTGCAAGGACGAGGGACCATTGTCTCTTTGTAAACGACTTATAATCAAATATTTCGACAAATCTAACGCTCCTTCCTAAACTGCAATTACTTAGTTGTGCCATATTTGCAATCTGCGTCAACGTGCAAATCTGCCCTGTGTGTCCCTCATCAGCCGGATTTGAAATTCATTAGTACCAGACGCAGCCGATCTGCGACGGCGGGTGGACGCCAGGTGGTCCTGATGGAACCAATTAGGCTCCAGTAGTACCGGCCATCACCCCTGAAACCACCTCTGCGCCATCCCGCCGGGACTACTGAATTTCAACTTTTGCCTTCTTGCAAAAGACCTGACTTCGGACAATCTTGGCGGTGTGCGCCCAAGGGTTCAGCAGGAGCCAGGTCTACTGAAATCCCAGGAACCTGGCCACCCGAAATCCGGTAGACCGGACCCGCACGATATCCATCCGCTCAAGCAGGAAGCCTCTCCTCAAGTCTGATGTTTTTCATCAGCTGACGGCGGGCACCATAGCGCGTGGTACCTTCGTGAAAATCACCTGCGCGCTTGATGTGCCCTGCAGGTCTCCATAACGACGGCAGCGTGGTGAGGTGTAAAGAAAATGGTTGCACCTGCGCGGAGCATGTGCCTTAGAACGACCTGCGAAGCTGAACCGTCACGCAGGTGAATTTCTTGGAGCGGTATGGCGGATTGCGGCGGATTGCAAATCAATCGCTTCTGCTGCTGCCACACCGCAGGCGGAGTCGGCCTATCGGCAGTATAGGGCTGTGCGGTGGTTCTTGCTGCCTAAGGCTGAGTTCTGTCTGTGACCGGTAGTCACGCTGGATTGCAACTCCAGCGAGACGGTGGTTCTTACTGCGCCAGATTACAAATCTGGCTGAACGGGCGGCTGCCGGAGCTCAGCCCGCGGCAACCGCGAGTTTTCCAGGCAGCTGCACGTAACAGACCTCCGGCCGCGCTCCCTGCAGGTATTTTCAGATTACCCCGCTGCCGAGCATTTCGCCGTCGGGGGCGTACCACACCGCGAACTGCCCTGGGGTGATGCTGCGTTGCGGCCGGTCGAAGAGGATGAACAGGCCGTTGTCCCGCATCAGCAGGGCGGCGTCTTCGAGAGGCTGGCGGTAGCGTATGCGCACGCGGTAGCGTCTGGTCTCGCCGGGCTGCATGGCCTCTGACGGGCGTATCCAGTGGATGTCTTCCGGAGCGACGCGCAGACAGCTGCGCATCAGTCCCTTATGCTCCTCGCCCTCGCCGACGTAGACGCGGTTCGCCGCGATGTCGGTCGCTATCACGAATAGCGGGTTCGCATGGCCGCCTATCGCGAGGCCGCGCCGCTGGCCGATGGTGTAGAACTGTGCGCCCTCGTGCCGTCCGGCTATCTTGCCGTAGGGGTTGGCCTTCCAGCGCGTTTTCTTTATATGGTGCTTCCCGGAGCGGTAGGTCTCGGTCTCGAACCGTATGTCGGAGTAGTCGAGAGGCTGCGAGATTTCTTCGAGTTCGGCGTCGCTGATGTCGCCGGGAGAGGGGAGGCTTCCGTCGGGGCCGGGTGCCAGGCGTTCCAGTGCTTTCGCGACGAGTCCGCAGTCGCGCCTGTATTTCTCCGACTGACCGTAGTAGGCGTCGTAGACCTCGACCACGTCGCCCTCCACCGGTTTCAGTTTCTGCTGCAGGAACACCGGCAGGTCGACCTTGCCCACGAAGCAGATGCCCTGGGAGTCCTTCTTGTCGGCAGAAGGCAGGTCGGCCTCGCGCGCCAGGCGCCTGACTTCCGGCTTCAGCAGGTCTCCGATAGGGAACATCGCGACCCTGAGCTGCTCCTGGTTCAGCTGGCAGAGGAAATAGCTCTGGTCCTTGTTGGGGTCGCTGCCTTCGAGTATGCGGCAGCTGCCGTCGGGGAGGGTCTCCTTGCGGCAGTAGTGCCCGGTGGCGACCATGTCGGCCCCGAGGCTGCGTGCGGCCTTGAGGAAGGCGTCGAACTTGATCTCACGGTTGCAGAGCACGTCGGGGTTGGGGGTGCGGCCGCGGGCGTATTCGTCGAACATGTAGTCGACCACGCGCCTCCTGTACTCCTTGCTGAGGTCCACGAAGTAGAAGGGTATGCCTATCTTCCTCGCCACGAGCTCGGCCACGTACCTGTCTTCCTCCCACTCGCAGTCGCCGTGGAGCGTGCCTTCGGTGTCGTGCCAGTTCTGCATGAACATGGCAAACACGTCGTAGCCCTGCCGCTTGAGCAGGAGTGCGGCCACGCTGGAGTCGACGCCGCCTGAAAGTCCGACACAAATCTTCATATCGCGGCAAATTTAGGAACTGTTTTGATATTTTCGATATATATTGCGTATATTTGACTGACACATAACCACATTTCGATGACAGAGAAGGAAATAAGAATAGTCTACACCGAGTATTCCTCGCTCGACGAGCTGCCTGCCGCTGACCGCGAGCTCGCCGAAGCCGCGGTGGACGCGATGGGCGGAGCGTATGCGCCCTACTCACATTTCCATGTCGGCGCCGCCGTGAGGCTTTCCAACGGCCAGATAGTCAAGGGGGCCAATCAGGAGAACGCCGCGTTCCCGTCGGGACTCTGCGCCGAGAGGACTGCTATGTTCGCCGCCAGCGCCCAGTTCCCGGGCAAGGAGATGACGAGCATCGCGGTGGCAGGAGGCCCTCTCGGAAGGCTGAGCTCCAACCCCGCATCGCCCTGTGGCGCCTGCCGCCAGGTCATGGCACAGTATCAGGCGAGGTCGGGAAAGGATTTGAGCGTGCTTTTCGTCGCTGAAGGCAAGATATTGAAATTCAACAGAGTGGACGATATCCTGCCCTTCATCTTCAACAACATATAGCAATTTCCTGAAAATTGCTTATCTTTGCGGCGGGGAAAGTCGTACACGACCAGCTCCCTCTGAACTCCCCCAGGGCCGGAAGGCAGCAAGGGTAGGAGGTTGTAGCGGTGCGATGTGCTAAGCTTTCCCTTTTTTGTTTCCCTTTTCTTATGAAGTCAGACATCGTAGTTGTAGGAGGCGGCGCCTCGGGGCTGATGGCTGCCTATGCCGCGGCCGACTTTCTGGTGCGCTCCGGCTCGGACGCCCAGGTGCTCGTGCTCGAGAAGATGCCACGCCCCGCACGCAAGATAATGATAAGCGGCAAGGGCCGCTGCAACTTCACCAACCTCAAGGACTGGAACGGATTCTCGTCGCACGTGCGCGCCAATTCGAACGCGCTGCGTCCGGCATTCTACAATCTCACCCCGGAGGCTCTGACGGAGTTCTTCTCCGCCTACGGCATGCGCTGGGTGGTGGAGCGCGGCGACAGGGCGTTTCCCGAATCCCACCATGCCTCCGACGTGGTGGACGCCCTCGTGAACGCCTGTCTGTCCAGGGGAGTGAAGATACTCTGCGAGCAGGAGGTCAGCTCCGTGGAACGGAAGGACGGCGGCTTCAGCCTGAAGCTGGCCGGGGGCGGAAGCTGCGAGTGCCGGCGTCTGATTCTGGCCACAGGAGGCCTGAGCTACCCGACCACGGGTTCCACCGGCGACGGCTACCGCTGGGCCGGCGGATTCGGCCACAGGATAGTGCGCACCTTCCCTTCGCTGACCGCGCTGGTGCCCCAGGGCTACAAATTGTCGGAGGAGATACATTCCGACCCTGAACTCCCGCGCCACATCGACCGGAGCATCCCGCTCTCCGAACTGGGGGAGAAGCTCTGCGGTGTCCAGCTCAGGAACGTCGGCGTGACCCTGGAGATCGACGGCGCCGGGGCGGGGGAGGAGTTCGGCGACCTGGATTTCACCGACGGCGGCATCGAAGGACCGGTCGGCTTCAGGTTCAGCCGTCAGGCGGTCAAGGCCATGCTCAACGGCGGACGCGCGGCTCTGGTGCTCGATCTCAAGTCGGCTGTGGACCCGGCCGAACTTTCGGAGCGCGTCCGGCAGCTGTATGCTGAAATCGAGGCGGACCCGCGCTCGCTGCGTCTGCGCGACAAGGAGAAATGCCGCATCTTGCTCGGCAAGCTCATGCCCTGGGACCTGATTCCGGGTTTCACCGCGATGCATCCCCAGATATTTTCAGTCACCCGGCTCCGCAGCGGAAAGCAGCTGGTGAAGGTTCATCTCGACGTGATAGCCGCGGTGCTGAAGTGCTGGCGTTTCCCTCTGGAAGGCTATGTCGGCTATGAGCGAGCGGTGGTCACCGCCGGCGGCGTGGCCCTCGACGGGGTGGTGGCCAAGACTCTGGAGTCCAAACTCGCGCCCGGCCTGCATATCTGCGGCGAACTGCTCGACATCGACGCCGACACCGGGGGCTACAACCTGCACTCCGCCTTCGCGACCGGCTCCCTCGCCGGCCTCAGCGCCGCGAAGTCCCTGCTCGCCCCGTCCGCTGACTGAGCTGAGGCAGCTCTACTCGCGCCAGCCGGCCATATCAGCAGCGAGCGGGCTTTTCTCGCCCGTGAGCGCTGTTTATGACCGGCGGCGAAACTTAGAGCCTACGCTGTTGGCGGCAGAGTCGCCCGGCCGGCAGTATAGGGCTGTGCGGTGGTTCTTACTGCCGGCGGGCAATCTCCTGCCGACAGTGGCAGACAATATGATACCAGGCGTCAATTTTGCACCGAGCAGGAAAATCAGTACCTTTACAGAATATACCGCTATATCACTATTATGGAACTCAGAAAGATACTTCCCGGCAGCCCCGACGCCGCCCTCATGGACGAGGTCAACCTCGAATCCTTCCCTCCCGAAGAACTGATGCAGACCGACATGCAGCTCAAGCTCTGCGCCGACGGCGCCCTCGAAGTCTGGGCGGTCTACGACACCGAAGAGTTCGTGGGATTCACCACCGTCTATCCCGGCACCAGACTCGCCTACGTCTTTTTCCTCGCCGTCCACAAGGACGCCCGCTCCAGAGGCTACGGCACCCGCATCCTCCAGCTGCTTCACGACCACTACGCCGGCCGCCGCATAGTGCTCGACATAGAGCCCGTAGACCCCTCTGTGCCCGACAACGCGATGCGCATCCGCCGCAAACAGTTCTACCTGCGCAACGGCTTCCTCGAGAGCGGCTACATGCTGAAATATCTCGGCCTGAGCTTCGAGATCCTCTATGCCGGCCCCGGCGAATTCAGCCTCGGCGACTACAGGGAGATGATGGACGGAATACGCGGGGTGATCCACTCCTGCGGCTTCGAGGTGTTCGAACCCGAAATTTTTCCTATTGCCTGATGCAAGGTTTAGGGAGATCCTGCATTATATAGGGTGAATGAACAAAATTGAAACACCATGAAAAGATTCATCTTACCCATCCTGGCAGCCGCTGTGGCCGGCATAATGGCCACCTCATGCCTCAAGGATTCAGATTACGAGAACTACAGCTTCTATCCCAACGCGGTCGTGACGGTCAAGACCAGCGATGCGGGCGCCGTGTATTTCCAGCTCGACGACGAGACCACACTCGTTCCCGAGAACATCAAGAAGCCGATATACGACAAGGAGGTAAGGGCGTTCATGAACTTCTCCGACAAGGGCCCCTGGACCGGCGCGAACGAGGAGTCTCTCGAATTCGACAGACTCGTCTACGTCAACATGCTCGACAGCATCCGCACCAAGGACGCCGTGGTGACCCTCGGCTCCACCGGAGCTGACGACGACAAGTTCGGCACCGCCCCCGTCGAAATCGTCGACAACTGGTACACCTCCCTGGAGGACAATTATCTGACTGTAGCCTTCTGCGGCTACTGGGGAGACCCCAGGGAAACACACGAGATCAACCTCGTCTATGGCACCGACCCCTCCAACCCCTATCTCGTGGAACTGCGCCACAACCCTCTTGAGGATACCAGGCACCCCGCCGACGTGCAGGCGATCGGAGTGATTGCCTTCCGCATCGACGATATCCCCGGAATCGAGGGCAGGGCCGACCACCTCGACATCAGGTATGTCTCATTCACCGGCACCAAGACCGTGACCATCAAGAGGAACACGAACTACTATGCTCCCGGCGCGGTCAAGTCGAAGTCTTCCGGCGAGGTCTCTCTCGACCTGCCCGTGAAGTAAGTCCGCTGGCTTTCTGATGAACGGCAGCGGAAGGCAGACTACGGAGGCGGACCTGGTCCGTCTGGCAAGAAACAAGGATACTGCTGCGGTCAGAGCCATCTATGACTCCTGCGCGCAGTATCTTTTTGCCGTATGCCGCCGTTACGTCGGAGACCCGGACAGCGCCGCCGATGTACTTCAGGACAGTTTCGTGAAGATATTCTCCTCGCTCGACAAGTTCGAGTGGAGAGGGGAGGGCTCCCTGAAGTCGTGGATGCGCCGCATAGTCGTTAACGAGGCGCTCATGTATCTGAGAAACCGCAGGCGTTCCGCCGGCCTGGTAGCCGATGAAGCCGTTCCCGACGTGCCCGACGAGGATCCGGATGTTGACAACGTGCCCATGCCGGTGCTCCAGCAGATGATCGCCGGACTTCCGGACGGCTACAGGACGGTCTTCAATCTCTATGTTTTCGAGGGCATGAGCCATAGGCAGATAGCAGGCGCCCTGGGAATCAGCGAGAACACTTCATATTCACAGTTCAGCAGGGCGAAGTCCCTGCTGGCGGCAAAAATCAAAGAATACAGGGAAAATGAGCAGCAGTGACTGGCAGGATAAACTGAGAACAGGTATGGACTCCTATTCCGAGCCCGTGCCGGATTCCGTCTGGAAAGCGGTGGAGTCCGGGGTGGGTGCGGCCT
>JADILW010000010.1 GCA_017695095.1 Candidatus Cryptobacteroides avistercoris
TGCAATTATAAACGATGGTGATACTAACTCTGCGTTATCAGCCCCATCATCAGTTACTCCATCAGTAATTCTCGGCCTGCCTATTGTATAGGCACTGGATGATGATGTTATCTGAACATGGTACATACGAGCATTCCCACCTTCTCTGGCTGACCGATATAAAGTCTTCGTATTTGGCGAGGATGAATTATTACGCGGCCAAGTATAATATGCAATATCTGAACGGCCTGGATACGAATCCCATTCGCCATGTGTGTTAGTTACAACCTTTGAACGGAAAAAACCGCTGGATCCAGTACCATAAGACCATCCGTCCCAGTACCAGCCGTTCCAAGATAACCTTTCCTCTATGATAGCGGCTACATATCTATTATTCCCTTTATTTTCATAGGTCGTCCCCTCAAAATCATCCCTGTACGAATACCATCCCTGGATATTCGTGATATACACCAGCGGGTACTGTCTTATCACCACCGTGCGGTCGATGTTGTCTTCGTTGCTTACCGTCAGTTCGATGTAGCGTATGGTATTGTTGGTCGGAAGATCGCTGTGGATAGTCAGGTTTCCGTTAAGACCGCTCTCAGCCGCAACTGTTATGCATGGAACATTGTCGCTATCGACAACATTTTCATACTGAACATCACTCTCCTGACCGAACTTGTCGATATACCATACCCTGTCCACCGTCACGCTCACAGGCGACGACGAAGCGAAAATCAGGCTCGTCTCGTCATCCGCGATATTGTGCAGCTCCAGTTCGTATCGGTTCAGGGACAGATAGGCGGCGTCTTCTATCTCCCCGCCGACGTTGATGGTCTTTTCGGTCCAGTCGACGACCTCATATTCGATTTTGTCCAGGGTTACAGGTTTGCTGGGATTGGTCGCGCCGGGAGTGTTCACGGTCACTCTCACTTCGTAGCAGGTGTTGCGCTCCAGAATCTTGTCGCGGCTCACCGGAATCTGGTAGTAGCTGTCTTCGTATACTCCGGCGGACTCATCGCCGGCCGAGGTTTCGGGAATATACTCAAGCGGGATGTTCACCACGAGCCGCAACTCGTTCTCAAGCGCGCTCACGTCCGCCCAATCGTGGGCGTATGCGTAGGTCGTGACTGTAATCTCGCCGGCAGTCCAGTCATAGAACTGCGTACCTCTTGCAGTGAAAATCTCCGGAGTGTCAAGTTCTGCGGGAGCGTCCACACCGCTGACTACGGAAGTGGTCCACGGCATGTTGCTGAGATAGAAACCGGCATTGCCTTTGTAAGTGAACTCCACCTGCTCGCCTTTTGCAATCTTCACCACAATCTTGGCAGCCGCACGGCGGAGCGTGACCTTGAGTTCCGTGTCGTTGGCCGCGACGCCGTCGTTGAGCACCACCGTGCCGGGGTTCGCAGGTTCAGCCTCATCCCCCGCCGGATAGGCGACACCGTCCATCAGGAAGTTCTTGGGAGCTGTCAGCGTCTGTGAGCCCTGCCAGCCGGTGAGATGGATGTTTTCGGTCTTCTCCACCATCGAGCGCAGACCGTTCAGGTCGATGTTGTTGAAGTCTTCCGCAGGATGGGAACTGTTGGCGACGAGATAAACCCAATAGCCGGAGTTCGCAGCGAAATCCTCGCGCTTCGCCGACAGAGTGACGGTTCCTTTGCGGCTGCCGTTCAGGGAGCTGATGCGCTCGTGCCATCTAGATGCGCCGTTCTCCTCGAAAATCAGCACGTCGAGGTGGTCCACGGCAATTTCCGCGCCGCTCGCCTCCGACTTCATCAGAGGCAGGGTCTCCGAAGCTATGTCGAGGATTATGCTGTCGCCCTCGCCGCCGGTCCTGTCCGGAATGTAGGTATCCTTGATGCAGGACGGGAAGGCCAGCATCACAGCTGCGCAGACTATTGATATTTTATGCAATGTGGTTCTCATTTTCATCAAATCATTAAGGCTCTACCTGCTCGATGACTATCTTATAAGTGGGATTCAGAGTCCCGGCGGGGACAGGCCAGTGCAGTTCAGACTCGCTGTTACCGTTGATCATCAGCAACGAGGTGCCCGAAGGGTCCCACTGGGGAGTGTAGGAAATGGCGAACTCAGGCATCTTCCCTACATTGTCGGGGCGCAGAGCCTGTATGGTAATCTCATAAGGGTCGGCAGAAGCAAGGTACGGAGCGGCGACAGGGCTCCCGTTCTGAGTCACCGTTATCTTGTAGTCCGCATCGGTAGCGTTGAGCAGGGTGGGCGTCCATACCTGGCCTTTGGGGCCTGAAATCTTAAAGTTGATGGAGAAAGTGCCCTCCTGGGCAGCCGGGTCGCCGTTATAATGGACGGTCGGACGGTCCGAATACGGCGGTTTTACGGCCACGGCAGGATACGCCTGAGTAGGCATCTCATATTCCGGAGCGGCGAATTCAAGTTCGTAGGGTTCGGCATCGTCCCAGTCGGCCACGCTGTAGTTGACCAATATCTTGCCGCTGTTGCTCAACTGGCAGCAGACCATGTAGTAGGTGTTCCTGACTATGGGCGGCAGGTAGACGGTGCCGGTGCGCTCCTGACTGTCGGTATCGTACTTGTATTTTATGGTAAGAATATTGCCGCGGGAATCTCCGGGCTGGTTCCAGGCGGTGCTGCCCCAGGGATTCTCGAAGGGGTAGTAGGCCACCGCCTGGACGGGAGTGTACTTCGAGGCGTCGGTCTCACCGGAAGCGACTTCTGAAAGAACGGGGTCGTCTACCGTTGCAAGCTCGCGGGTAACAGAACTGCCTTGATTGCCGTATGCATTCTCAAGATTGTCAGGGCACATCAGGAAATTGACAAATCTCGAGCGGGTGACGCTCAGCCCGGTGACGGTGAGTGTACCCTCCTCCCCTTCGGGCTTCGCGGCGAACACTCCTATCTTGCCGACGGGGCGCACGAGCTCGAAGTTCAGTTTCTGCTTCAACAGGATATGTCCTTCGTGGCCGGGGTCTGTCTGGTGGTTGTTCGGATCATCCTCTGCGAAATTGATGGTTTCCTTCCGCTTGCAGCACATCGGAAGCCCATGGGCCATGTCATCGTCCAGATTGAGCCTCGTAAAAGTGAAGCCGTTCAACTGAGCCTCGGTGGTATTCTCGTCCAACTCGACAGCGGCACCGGTCGTAACCATAGCGTCCTCGTTCGCGATGACATAGAAATCCACGTCTCTGGAGCCGAGAGAATACATCTTGATGTCCATCAGGAAGTGCTTCGCCGCCGTCGGGGCGGAAGCATCTTCGAGCCCTGCGTAGTCGTCGGTATAGAAATGTCCTGCCGGCTCTCCGCCAACGAACGCGTACACGCGCAGAGTGTGGATTGCAGACTCTGCGTCTGTCGGAGTGCCGTCGGTCTCGGTGACGGCCTTGGTGCCGACGCTCATCTGCAGCAGCACGTTGAGCTCTTCACCGAGGTCCGGAGCGGGGGCCTTGGTGCAGCCGGCGACGGTTGCGGCCGCCAGCACGAGCAGTGCTATATATTTTATGCTATTGAATCTCATGGTTCAGATTAGAATTCCGGCTTGACCTCCTGGACATACCACTCGGGCAGCCGCACGAGGACTTCGCCTGACTTGAACTCGATATATATGGGGATAAGTACTTCCTGTCTGGTGCAGTCAACCTCGGGATTGTCGGCGAGGAAGTCCGCCAGGTTGATTTCGGCGAGAGTCTCGCCCGAGGCAGCCACCACGCGGACGTCAACCGCGCTGTGGTCGGTATGCCTCATGATGTTGGCGGTCGCCGAAAGATACTGCCGCGAAACATCGTGCGTCGCTTCGAGGACATAGTTCTCGGGCTCTCCGCAGGCGACGTTTTCAAAGGTGGTCTGGGGCGATACGCCGCAAACCATGATAGAAGGTGCTCCGGCGGCCTTGGAATTGGGATCGGGCACGCCTGCCACCTCAACCGAGAGGTCATAGTGAGAGCTCTCGAATTCTACAATCCGCCGCTGGTCTTCGCCGCTGACCACCTCATAGTCGATGGCGGCGAAATAGAGCGAGTCGTTGCCGGAGACGACCTCGCCGTTCATATAGTCCTCGTCCATGAATACAATCTGGCCATAGTCGCCGGACGAGATTCTGTCGACTACGGTGCTGTGGGCATTGCCGAGACATACGATATGGTAGGTCCCGGGGTCGAGGGGCGGCAGCTGGGCAACCCTGCTGTCAACCTGCTCCTGCGGCAGCATCGCACTGCTCACGCAGTTGCCCTCGGAGTCGAAAACATACATGTCCACCCGGCATATCTTGTCGGGGAAGATTTCCTCCGTACCGTCGCCCTTATAGCTCATTTCAAGCAGGTTATCGCTGAAACACTCGCTCAGGTCCTCGCGTATGCAGGACGAAAGCGCAAGACCGAAGGTCAGCATCAGAGGCAAGGCCAGTTTAATGGATTTCATGACTGTATGTTTTCTCAAAAAGTTTAAAAAACGGAGCCGGAGTTCCGGAGCCCGGCACCGGCTCCATCATGAAGGGATATTAGAATTCGGGGGTGATTGTCTCAACCTGCCACTCGTGAGGAGTAACGGTAATGTCCACGCACTTGTCGGGGCTGGTCAGGTCCTCGTCGTCGAAGGCGAAGCTCAGCTCATAGATATAGCCGTTCTGCCAGGTGACATCGTTTCCGCCGACCTTGAAGCCGGAAGTAGCAAGATAGAGGGGCGTATCATCTGCACTCTTGCACTGCAGCACGAGCTGGGGAACCGCTCCACTTCCTACGAAGAAATGATAGTAGTGCTTGGATTCTGCGGTCACGGGGGTGTTTGCAGCGGTAGGAGTAAGGGCGATAGTGCTCAGGTCGTCCCAATCCCAAGAGGGAGTGCTATGACCTGCGAGCCAGTCCCATGCGGTTGCATCAGAGATTGCCGTAGCCTGAAGACCGCTAACTGCCTGGGTGGCAAGGGTGTTGGCAGCATAATAGTTGTTGAGAGCCATCTTCTGGAGAGTCAGAGACTTGTAGGCAGAGCCGTCGGTCGTGTAGGTATAGGAGAAGTCCTTGATGAAAATCCTGGCAATCCTCGGCACGACTTTCAGGTCAGCCTCGAATACCGCAGACGCAGAGCCGTCATCGTGATTGCCTGAATGGTCGTCGTCGGCGGCGACAGGAGTCAGGCCTGACTCTGCATAGAGGGTGAGGTTGTCGATATTCTGCTCGTCAGCGATTTTCAGAGCAAGGTTGAGATCTGCTTCTGTAGTCACATTTAACTGCGAATGGTTACCCACTACGATTACCTTGTTCACCGCAGAAGGGAGGAAGTGATAACTTCCGGTAAGGTTGCCGGTAACATCAGCTCCAGTATAATACTGCACAGCGGCAGTCGTTCCGTCCGCCTGCTTGGCAGGGTGAAGGTTGGTTCCGTCGGAGAAGAAAATCTGGAAACTGTTGAGAGTCACCGCGGTTCCCTCGGCAATCTGTTCTCCACCTGCGCTACGCGTTCCGGGAACGACGTTCGCAAGCTTGATAGTCACGCTCTTGGGCACGCCGGACTCCTCGGGGGTGAGGGTCTTGTTGCAGCCGACAAGCGTCATTGATGCGGCGACGGCCGCCAATGCAAGAAATTTAACGTTCATTTTTTCTAAGATTTAGTTGATAAAATATTCAGTTATAATTGGTCTGTCACCTTGTTAAGTTCGCTGAGGTTGTGTACGGCGGACTCGGAACCCATGCCGGCCGCCTTTCCGAGGCAGTCAGCCGCCTCGTCGTACCGGCCGCTCTGCGCACGAGCGACTCCCAGCATGTTCAGCAGTTCCGCGTTACCGTAGGTCACGTCCGAAGTGGATAACAGCCGCGCGGCTTCTGCGAAGTCTCCCCCGTCGATTGCCGCAAGCGCCCTGTCGCCCAGCACCGCCGGAGAGTCGGGGTAAAACTCTGCCGCTGCCGCCATGGCTTTCTCGTAACCGGAAGTGCCCTTTCCGTAGGATTCGGCAACCATATAGATTTCCTGAAGACTCAGCAGGTCGGGCCTCTCGTCGAGCATCTGGCGGGCCTCCTCGAGAGTGAAGTTCTTCACATTATATTCGATACGGTATTCAAGGCGGCGCAGAGGAGGATAAACCTCGTTCAGCAGGCGGCGGTAGATTTCGTCGTCGAGCTTTTGGATCTGCAGTTCGGCCCAGTCGTTCTTGCCCTCGTTCTCGCTGATGATGCGCTTTATCCTGTCGAGGCCGGCAAGCATGCGGACGCCGTCGAGAGAGGAGACGAACCCGTTCCAGTCCTCACCCTTGCCCTCCGAATGCACCAGCGAGAGGTCGATGTCCTCGTCAGCGGCTATCCATTCGCGCAGAGCGTCGGCGCGCCTCTGTGAAAGAGCCTTGTTGTAGGCCTCGCTCGCCTCGGGGGAAGCGTAGCCGGTTATGAATATCCCTGTTATCTCGAGGTCGCGGTCGTCGCGCACGGCTTCGATGGAATTCTTCACCGTGTCGAGTTGCGCGCGGTTGTCCTTGTAGTCGGGGCGTATGGTGTGGCTGTCCTGACGGAAGTTGAGCCGCGCCGTGCGGGTCTCCATCCTGGTCTTGACCGGCTCGGGCTCAGGCTCTATGGCAGCAAGGCGGTAGTCGGGGATGTATTCGGGCAGCACGGGGAACATGTCGAGGCTGTCGCGCCCCTCCTGGCAGTTCACGCAGCCGTGGACCTCCTCGCGGATTTCGAGGCGGCCGTCGAGCATCCAGCGCGCATAGGGAATGGCTGCGGCGTAGTCGTAGCTCTGCTGTTCGCCGTTGTCTCTCAGCATTATGGTCTCGGCGCCGCCGTCGTGGTAGGGAGGCAGCTCGACGCTTTCGAGCACCTGCGCCCTGTAGTAGACCTTGCTGCGCGTCCTTCCGTCGATCACAATCGGGGGAAACTCGGCCTCGGAGGCTCCGTCCTTCGACACTATCACGGGAATCAGGGCCACGGTGTGCTGCGTCCCGATTCTCAGTTCAGACACGTCCACAGTCATGGAAAGTTCCACGTTTGCACCGGCCTTTGACACCGACGCCCCGTTGATGTCAATATAGGGAAGATAGCTCACCTCGTCCGCGACTGACGCCATACACGGACAGAACACTGCGAGCACGAGGGATATGATGGTAGTCCTTTTCATATTACTTCAGCATATAAATCAGAGAGATGCCGGCCTTAGTAGGTCCGAAGTAATGGTTGTTCTCGGGTCCGAGATGGTCGCCGCATGTCCGGCACTCGTACTTGTCGTACTGCGAATAGACGTAGCCGACGCCCAGAGTGAGCTCGAGGTTGAGACGCTTGCCGATGATCCACGAATAGCCGTAGGTCAGACCAACTCCGGTGGCCCAGCCCTGATAGCGGTAGTCGCGGGTCTCCCTGCTGTGGAACGGGATGGGCATTCCGCTGATGTTGAAGAATGTGTATCCGCTGTTGACGCCGAAGAAATGTCCGTTGAAGGCCTCGCAGAGCCAATAACGGAACTCGGGGAGAACCATCCAGTGCTTGAGTTTCCTGTTCTCCTCCTTATTCAAGGTCCAAGGGTTATATCCGCCTTCGAGACTGAATGTCGTCTGGTCGCCTACGGCGAATTCAACGCCGAGATTCGGCGTGGTCGTCAACCAATAGAGCGCATTGGTCTTGACCGCGATGTCCTGGGCCTGAACTTTTTCACCTATCCAACACCAGGAACAGAACGCCATGAACATGGCGAGAAACACTTTTCTCATAGTATATATACCTTGCCTTTCTTGCTTGCCAACCTCTCTTGCCAGGAGAGGCCGAAATTTCTTGCGATTTTCTTAATTGCCACCCCAAAGATAGTCTATTATAATGAGATTGCCAATAGGGGGGGGCGATTATTTTTATAAATGATAAATAAGAGGGCCTGGAAGGCGGTATGACCTCTCCTGGCAAGAGAGGGACATCGAGTTCTGCAGGCAAACAAGTTTATTGGAATGACACAGCGAATTCTAACCCGGTTCGTCATTACGATTGCGACGATACTGTGTTCACTTCCCTCCCTGCACGCGCAGGAGCTGGCGGTGAAGACCAATCTCCTTTCCGATGCGACAGCCACCATCAATCTGGGTGTGGAGGCTGCGGTCGCGCCCAAATGGACGGTCGACCTCTCCGGGAACTATAACGCATGGGACTTCCCCGACTACCGCAAGCAAAAACAATGGATGATTCAGCCCGAGGCCAGGTTCTGGTTCTGCGAGGCTTTCAACGGCCACTTCGTCGCCGCGCACCTTCTCGGCGGCGAGTTCAACATGGCCAACCCCTATTTCCCCTTCAGCATCATAGAGACTCTCGGGGACTACCGCTATCAGGGCTGGATGTACGGAGCCGGACTGGGCTACGGCTACCAGTGGATACTCTCGCCGCGATGGAGCATCGAGGCTGAGGTCGGCGCCGGCTACGTCGGCACGAAATACGAACAATACGAATGCATACGCTGCGGCGAACTGATCGACGAAGGCTTCTCCAACAAGTTCTCGCTGACCAAGCTCTCGATCAGCCTCATTTTCATGATATTCTAAACTCCGCGCGCCATGAAGAACACCTCTTTTATATATAGTACGCTCGCCCTGCTCTCCGCCGCCTTCATCCCGGACGCGGCCGCCCAGGACGCCTCATATCTCGACTTCCTGCGCTGGCAGCAGGAGCCCGTCAGCATCGTGACGGAAGAATCTTCTACGGGGGGGTCACGTGCAAAGCAGGCCGAACTCAGGTTCACCATTGACTGGAACGGTCTCCAGGTCGCTCCCCAGCAGACCGCGGCCATCGTGCCCGTGCTCGTGACGGCAGACGGCTCGCAGACCTACAGCTTCGCACCCGTCTTCATCGACGGACGCACCCGCGCCAAGGCGGTCGACAGGATGGAGGTGCTCTCCGGCATCGGACGCCCCGAGGGCAGCACCGTCGTGCGCCCCTATGAAAAGGACACCCCCGCGCAGATCGAATATGTGTCCCGGATCGCCTACGACCCCGCCATGCTCGACGGCCGCATCGTATTCTACGAGACGGTGAGCGGCTGCGCCGGATGCATCGAAGGTGAGGACAGCCTCAGCGTCGGCGACGTGCTCCCGAGGTACGTGCCCGACTGGAGATTCTCGGCCACCCCCGCCGGCGGCGTGAAGCAGCGCGAAATCCGCGAGCGCGCCGACCTCAAGTTCAAGGTCAACCTCCATGGCATCGACCCCGCATTCGCGGACAACGCCTCCGTGCTCGACAAGGTCATGAGTTCAATGCGCATGGCCGCCGACAGCAGCATCTACACGGTCACCGCGGTGCGCTTCATTGGCTACGCCTCCCCCGACGGACCCGAGCAGTTCAACCGCGAGCTCGCGCTCAGGCGCGCCAACAGCCTCGCCGACTACGTGAAGAGCTCCGGCGAAGCGGTCTCCGGCTCGCTCTTCACGGTCGAGAGCGTGGGAGAGGACTGGGAAGGCCTGTTCGCGGCGGCTGCGGCAGACCCTCAGATTGCCGGCAACGCCACCCTGGACAAGGTGCGCGGAATGCTGACCGAAGGCAACTGGGCCGAATGCGAGCGCCTGCTCAAGAGCGACACCGGACTCTACGGCCACCTGCGCGAGAAGGTACTCCCCTCCCTGCGCCGCACCGAGTACTCCATTGAATATAACATACGCCAGTTCAGCGCCGAGGAAGCCGCGCAGCTCTGGAGCAGCCGGCCCGAACTGCTGAGCGTGGACGAATTCAAGGCGGCTGCCGGCCTCTGCGGAAAGGACAGCCCTGAATATCTGGAAATTCTTCTCACCGCTGCGCACACCTACCCAGACGACCCCGCGGCCCTGAATACGGCGGCCACCGCCCTCTATGAGGCTGGCAGACTCGCCGAGGCGGGCAAGCTGCTCGAGGGACGCGGCGAACCCCTGCTGCAGAACACTCTGGGCGTGATCCGCGCCGGCGAAGGCGACTACGGGGAGGCCCTGCGGCTCTTCGAGTCGGCCTCAGCCTCCGGCAACTCCGAGGCGGCCCACAACCTCACGGAACTCGAGAACGTGATGTACCAGCTATAATCAAAAGCAACAACAATAAAGACAATCTATCTGATATGAAAAAGTTTACCTTTATTTTCGCCGGACTGGCGCTATTGGCGTCAGCGGCATTCACCTCCTGCGAGAAGACTCCCGCGCCTTCTGCCGACGAGGGAACCAAGTCCATCGCGCTGAGCATCAACTTCGGCGGAGTGGCTACCAAGGCTGTAGATGAAGACCTCGAAGCAGGTTTCGTCGCCGGTGATAACTACACCAGTCTCCAGATTTATTTCACCGACGATGCCGGTAACATCAAGTATGCGTACAATGCTACTGAGAATAACGCCAATGATGGCACTGCCGCTGGGGAGATCTGGGACAATCTTGCCAGTGCTGCCAATAGCAAAGGTGTCAAGTTCATCGGTCTTGACGCAGTCAGCGGAGTATATGTTACGGCGAATGCACCGCTTTCTTCCGGCATCATCACCTATGGAGGTGCCGTCTCTAAGCCAGTAGCTGTTTCTGCCATCAACGAGCTCCTCAAGATTGAAAATATCGATGCAACTGAGGCAAACGCCATGCCCTATGCCGGAGCATGCATTCAGCTTCAGCCTTTGGGAAGTACCCAGATCTCTGCTGATGCCGGAGAAGTTGTCGTAGGCGATGGAGCAGATGGTGCTGAATATTGGAAAGCGGAACTGTCCATCCGTCCTGTCGTTTCAAGATTCGAAGTAAGCAAGGTCGGAGTCAAGACCTCAGGAACCACCTATTTCAAGGAAGTTGACAATGAAGGGGTAAAGGTTCTCGAACCTTGCGACGATACTGATCCTAATGTCAAGTATAAAGTTGAGTGGAATGGATTCGATGCAGACCTCATAGGAATCTACATGTCAAACTTCTACAAGTCATCGCCTCTGTTCCCCAACAAGACTGAGATTAAAGACTGGACAGCCGTACTCTTCGCAACCCCCGGTTTCGCTGAAGGCGTAAGCCCCATTGCAGAAGGCAAATGGACTGGACTCTCCGACGATCAGAAGGGCATAAGCTATGCCGACTACAACAACGGATATCAGGATTTCACTACTGCCCACGCAGGGACTACCAGTGGTACAACTAATTACCTTTTCGACGGCGGCTCCGATGCAAGCGCAGTTGTTGTTCCCTTCAACTTCTTCGTTCCGTACAGTCTCACTGACCGCAGCGCAACTGCCGACGATGTAGCTAACCTCGGCGCAGCATGCCCCGCACTGCATTTCCAGTTCAAGAAGCCGGAGAATCCGACCATTAACTACACCTCTGTTCAGTACAAAACTTCTGACAACTGGCAGGCTGTCGCTGACAACAATCTCAAGCAGCAGCTGCAGAATGCTGTCGCCTGGCCCAACAGCACTGACGGAATTGCATACGCTAATGTCACCAAGTTCCTGAACCAGGATAAGCTGACCGAACTCACTGTAAAGCCCGGCCTTATCTATAAGGTTCAGGAAGTAGTAGTCGAGCCTGTCAACCTTTCCGTATCTACCAAAGACACTGACCAGTTCAATGTTTACGTAGTTGTCAAGGTCGTTGGCTTCGATGAAAGGAACGTTTACCCTGTATTCGACTAGTAGCAGATAAACCATAATGAAAGCTCTTAGATACATATCAGCACTTCTCATCGCCTGCATGTGCCTCACCGGGTGCATCAGGGAGAATATCGACGACTGCGAGACGCCGGTGGATCTTGAATTCCAGTATTTCGGCAACGGAATCGTGGACATATTCCCGGACCGCATCGACTCCGTGCTGATGTATGTCTACGAGCTGCCCTCAGGCAAGCTCCGCCAGACCATGGAAATCTCCAAGGAGGAGCTTGCCGCCAGACAGGGCGCCGACCTCAGGCTGAACCCCGGCGACTACCGCATAGTCTGCTGGGGCAACGCCGGGGAGGGCAGCTCCATCGACACCGAGGGCAAAGTGATCACCAGTTCCGAATATGCCGGCGGCGACGTTCCGTCCGGCATAGAGGAACTTTATTTCGGCACGGTCGACCTCAACGTTCCGCAGACGCTGCGCGCCGTCAAGGAGACCGTAGTCTATGAAGCTTCCTATATAATGATGAAGGTGGAACTCCTCGGATTCGCCGCGCTCCGCAGCGCAGGCGCGGTGGGCAGCATGTCCTCCGACGAGAACGGCGCCGCAGACGCCACCGTGAGCCTCATCCACGGCAACCACTCCGCCCTCATCGACTTCACCAACACCCCCTCCGACGAGGTCACCGACTACGCTCCCGTTCTCGCTGACCACCCTGACGAGGACGACTCCTACGTCGCCGACTATCTCGTGCCCCGCTTCGACAACGACACCGAAGCCCGGCTCGGCATAGTACGCAGCGACAACGGAGAAACACTCTACGACCGCCCCCTGTCCGACATCATGGACGACCTCGGCATCACCGTCGACGAGCGCAACGAGCAGATGGTCAACATCAGGTTCAGGCTCACCCAGTCCGAAGGCGGTCAGCTGACAATCGACGTTGTCGGCTGGAACACTGAAATCGTGTTCCCCGACCTTTAAACAAGAACGAGCAGGATGAACAACAAAGCTTCCAGCATACTGCAAAACGCAATGGCTCTGCTGCTGACCGCATCGGCAGCCCTCTGCCTGTGCCTGCTCACCGGCTGCAGCCATGAAGAACTTCCCGAAACAGGAAAATACAACACGATGATTGTCCTTCGCGGCGACGGAACCAAAGCCCTCGCCCCCGATGAGGCTCAATCCATCGTAATCTACGCTTTCTCTTCCGACAACGACCTTGTCGGCTATCTCTACGAGGACAGCATCAACGGCCGCGACATTTTCCCGATGAACCTTACAGCAGGAGGAGTAATAGACTTTTACGTGATCCTCAATCCCGTCTGCAGCGGATTTGAAATCATTGATGAGAACAACGAAGCAGTTACGTTCGGCTCTCACGAAGGCAAAACGGCCGAAACCATAAAAAATTGGAAACTCAAGAGAACTAAAGACACCCCTGGCAAAGCGGTTCCCATGTCGAACCTCGAAGATCAGGTGGACGGTTATCACAATCCCACCGGAAAATCCAACCGCACATTCGAAGTAGTGGCCAACCGGAACTCCTGGCAGGAAATCCCCATTCAGGTCACCCGAGCCGTCTCCAAAGTGGAAGTCTGGTTCTGGGCGAATGACAATTGGACCAACCGGCCATACAACTATAGCAGTATTGATTCTCAGGTCTTGACAGACCCTGTCGGTGAATCTATGGTCTTTGACGGAAATATCACTGGCTATTCATTGACAGAAAAAACGGAAAAAAGTAATAATAAATCCTACCATACCAACGGTACTCAAGGCAATCTCAATGGTGAGGAATTCAAGAAATATGAAGAGGGTACCCTTTTTTATAACGAAGACTACTTTAAGCTGATTTGGGAGCAATATATTCTTCCGAATACATTATACGGCGGCGACAATATGGGGCAGTCAACGGAATCAGGGGCAAACTGCACCACATTAGAAATCGATTATACTTATCACTATCAGCCGCGTTGGGACAGTTATGAGTGGCAAAAGGAGCAGCAAGAAAATAAAACAATCTATCTTCCAGCAAGTTCCCGTAACACCATAATAAAAGTATGGTGCGCACTTCGAGACGATACAGACCGCTCTTTCACCTACGAAGTCGTCGACTGGGACGAGACTGTGACAGTGGATATTCCTGCATTTGATTAAATTGAATATGAGACAAAATATACGACATATATCAATATTATTACTCGGTACAATCCTGCTATTCAACGTAGCATGCACTCGAGATGTGTTCACACCTACACCTCAGGAAACTATTGTGCCACTGTCCGAGTTCCAGATAGGCTACCAGCTTGACGTCACCGACGTTTATACCAAAGCGCAACAGAGTGTCGAAATCGAAAACACTGTCAGAAATCTTTATGTTTTGCTCTTCGCCGAGGATGGACGTCTCGTCCATTCCAAAAGATACCTTGTAACAACCAATACTAGTCTGACCGAGGAACAGAAAAGCCGATATGATGCCGTCCTGCGGTCATTCCATACCAAGGAAGACGAAGGTTCAAACCGTTCAAGCGGTATCATTCCTGAGTTCTTCACAAACTATAAAGGGACCGCCAAAGACCTGGACGGCAATCTAACATTCTACGGTATCGCCAACTATTCCACAGCTGTCGATCAAGACCTTGACAATCTGGCAGATGACGGACCCGCCGCAGAAACGAACCTCAGGAACATGACCATAGACATAGCGCCCGGCAGCGTAGAAAGAAATTATTTCTTCATGGTTGCTGAGTTAGGCGATGTTCACTTGAACCCTACAGTCAACGGCAATTCAATAAGCGTAGAACGAATCGGCGCCAACCTTGAGCTGCGCCGTCTCGATGCGAAGGTGACCTTCAATATTGATGTCAGAATCGATGGAGCTGACAATGTTAGTTTCGAAAATCCCACATACAAAGTTCATAGGATTCCAAACAAGTCATATCTCATCGAAAGAGCCAAGAGTTCGGGAGTCAATAACTGGGATGCCGCGCAAAATACTGAAACCGACTTCAGCTGCATGGATGACGACAACTTTGAGCATTTCGACAGTTTCAACGGGACATCGGGCTTTTTCGCCTTCTATATGAGGGAGAATCGTCCCGTACCTTCGAACGAAATCAACGGTGACGCACGGGATAAGGAGAACGCAAACGGCAAAAACTATAAAAATCTGTATGTCATGCGCGAAGCTTGGCCGTACGATGCAGACAAAGCGGATCCGACAACCGGCAAGACTCCGGTTCATGAAAGAGATTTCACCTATGCTCCGGAAAATTCCACTTTTGTCGAAATTTCCGGCAATCTCAACTACACCCGCAAGCGGGAGAATCCGGAAACTCACGAAATGGAAGATGAATATGTCTCCGGAATTGTGACATATATAGTTCACCTCGGCGAGACCGGAGGAGCTGCCGACATTAACAATGTCAATGCTGTAAACAACTACGACGTGCGCCGTAACGTGCGGTATATCTACAATATGCTCATTACCGGGATAAATTCCTTCGAAGTGGAGGTAAGTACTGACGGAAGAGAGGAACGCCCGGGAGCGGAAGGAGATCTTGCTATCTCTGACAGCCAACAGTTTCTCATGGATTCCCACTATGGGCGAATACTTCTTGAACTCGACAGAGATGATATCAAACGCAATGTTGAACAGGGCGATCCGGAGCAGGCTGGCTGGAATGTAAGTTCGCCTCTTGGAACGACAAAATTTGACGGTACTACTATCAGCTATCCTTATGATTACAAATGGATACTCTTCGCCATAAACCAGGAATTCGGGCAAACCAACGACAAAATGGTCAAGTTCCCTGGCACACAGGCATATGACGGGGGTGTCAGATTCTTCGACGATGACGGGGGTGTCAGAGATGACGTCGAGACACAAATCGCTTCAGACAGCGGCAATAAACTGAATGTTGGCGGTAGGCCAATGACCTTTAAGGCTTATCTTGATGACGGTAGGGATACTGATAACTACTACTATCAACGGAGAAGTTCAATTGACGATGACGCCTGTCTGAGAGACATCAATCAGTTGCTTAAACACCTGTACGAAGAAGCCCGCAGCGGCACTTCGAAACTGTTTGATGATGAAGGCAAAGTGGTCATAACCGCATTTTGCGATGAATATACCTATCTTTACGATCCGAGAACTGAGAACTACATTCACCCGGGAACTCCAACCACGAACGAGTCAGACCTTCTGCTATGGAAAGAATACGTCAACACCGATGACCGCGTGCTGAATATCACTCCGATGGTGGCAACTGACTATAGCGAAGACAAGAATACTTCCATCACTCATTCCTTTGTCAAGATTTCGCAGATGGCGATAAAGACTATCTACAACGAAAATGACCCGGATCTTAAGACAGCCTGGGGACTGGAAACTACTAATGAGACCGGGCCGCTGACATGGAATGCCAGAATGAACTTGTATCGCGGTAAGAAGGACAATACCAGTTCTAACGGAAGAACAAACTTCTTGAACTTCTGGCTAGAAACGAACGACGGCAGGTCTGGCGACGGCGATTATGAAGAGGGGGATATCAACTGGACCGATGTAATGACAGTATACCAGCGTATTGAAGATGCCAACGGGCTGAATGACAACTACCGTGACGCCTTCCATGCCTGCATAACGCGCAACCGCGATCTCAACGGTAACAATAAAATCGATGAGAACGAGATATATTGGTATCTTGCGGCCCAGGACCAGCTTTCAGGCTTGTATATCGGTCAACCGGCTCTTGAAGAAAGCGCATGGATGTATACGGGTGATGGTACGACTAAGAGTCATCTTGTAACCAGCACATTCAACGGTAAAGTCAATGACAATACCAATTTCTGGATTCTATGGTCAGAAGAGGGTGCTTCCTGGGGAAAACTGCATGGAGGCGGGGATGAAAATACCGCCACATACGATTATCGTTGTATCCGAAATCTCGGTATTCCTATCGACGATTATACTACTCCGCCATCTCATTATGCTGAAATTTCTACGCAGCATTACGATGCAGGACGTTATTACTATACAATAGATGTTGGCGTAATCAATTCCAGGGCTCTGCGTTCCGCCCCTGACGATGGGGACTTCCTGCCGCTAGACCATGAAAGAAGCCAGAATAACCAACCCTTCAAAAGTTTCGACGTTCTATCTCCTCCAGACTATGGATCCGGCATAACATGGACAGAAATGAGGGACAAGATGTCTGTAAATGACAATAGCGACATCTGCCCTGACGGATGGCGTCCGCCGAACCAGAGGGAATTCCTCATCATGATGAGTCTCCGGGGCAAAGAAGGCTTTTCTCTCTCCAACAGATTGGGAATTGCCACAAGTTTCTCCTTCAATGGCTTACCTCCTAACTATACGAATGGGAAACGATACGGATTTTATTTTGACACAAATCTAATGCTTCACAATGAATATGACAGCGAGTGGACTGATAGTGAGGGTAAACCCAAAGAAGCTGTGCTTTTAAAATTCCGCTGTGTCCGGGACACGCCAAGCGCCTACTAACAACAAACCATACAACTCTAACCAAACAGTCCGGGAAGAATACTCCCGGACTTATTGTTTTCTCTGCGGTCTCGTTATTCGTTCACTTTGCTCAGGCGCACCGCTCAGGCCAGCACTTGTTCTGGTCTGGCAAAGCAACCGGATTGCAAATCCGGTTGAACATAAAATCCTTTCAGGCTTGCCAAAGACTACTTCAGCGCCGCGAGCTGCTCGGCAGTCAGCCCCGTGAACTCGGTTATCTGTTCCGCCGGCATCCCTGCCGCCAGCATCTTCCTGGCGACCTCGGCTTTGCCTTCTACTTTGCCCTCGGCAAGCCCTGCTTCGCGGCCTTCCTGACGGCCTTCGTCCCTCGCGTAGTCGATTGTGTTCCTGTAGTCGTTCTCCGTCATCATATCGTTCTCGTATTGGTTCCTTTCCTCCTTCGTGTATGCCGCAATCTTCGCCGCCTCGAAAAGCCTTTCGAACACACGCTCCTGCAGTGCCTGCGGACGCTCCTCCAGTCGCGACAGGTTCTTCAGGACGTACATCCACTTGTCCGTGCCCGGACTGCTCCCGCTGATTTCTTTCCTGAACGCCCCGACTTCCAAATATAGAAATTCCAACTTGGAATTCATAATCTCCCCCGTCTCGTCCTCCCGCAGCCGGTAGCGGTGGATCAGTTTCTCACGCCAGCGCCCTGCTTCCGGCCCGTACTCGTGCTCCATGGCGAAATTCAGTATGCCCACCACGCACACCGGCTTCAGCCGGTAGTTCCAGCTCCCCTTCGGCGCCTGCTCGATGATCGGGTACGCCGCGTAGTACAGCGCCCTGTCGCGGAAGTACCGCTGCGTGCGCTTCTGCATCTCCACCACGAACTGCGACCCACTCGGGTCCGTGCACACCACATCGAACACCGAGTCCCGCTCCCTCTCACTGAGGTTTTGCCGCTCGTTCCTGAGGTACGCGATATCGCTGATGCCCCGCTCCGGGAAAAGGCTCCTGAGGAACCCCAGCAGCAGATCCTTGTTCATCTCCGTACCGAAAAGCCGCTTGAATCCCCAGTCTGACAGGGGGTTCACGTACTTCGCATTGAAATTTTCCATAGCTTGGTCGTTTTGAAGTTTAACATCATCTCCCGCGAATTTCCCCAACATTTCCCGCATCGGCAACACCTGCCCGCCGGCGTTCGTCACATATTTCTCTTTTTAAGCAAAGAAACACGCTTTTGCCAATTCTTAGGCACACCCGAACATAATATGTTCTATCTTTGCTCCCATGGAAAACTCAAAGCAATACATTCCGGTCCTGCTGCTGACAGGTTACCTCGGCAGCGGAAAGACCACTCTGCTGAACCGCATACTCTCCAACAGAAAAGGAATCAAGTTCGCCGTGATCGTCAATGACCTCGGCGAAGTCAACGTCGACGCCGCCCTGATAGAGAAAGGCGGGGTCGTGGGCCAGAAAGACGACAGCCTCGTCGCATTGCAGAACGGCTGCATCTGCTGCACGCTGAAGATGGACCTCGTGGAGCAGCTCGACGAGCTCACCCGCGACGGGCGCTTCGACTACATAGTGATCGAAGCCAGCGGAATCTGCGAGCCCGCACCCATAGCCCAGACCATCTGCTCCATCCCGAGCCTCGGCTACGGCAACGGCGGTCCGGTCGCCAGGATGGACTGCATAGCCACCGTGGTCGACGCCCTGCGCATGCAGAGCGAATTCAACTGCGGCGACGCGCTCCCTCTGCGCAACTTCGACGAAGACGACATCGAGAACCTGCTGATCCAGCAGATAGAATTCTGCAACATAGTGATTCTCAACAAAGCGTCCGAGGTCAGCAGGGCCGATCTCGGACGCATAAGGCAGATCATCCGCAACCTTCAGCCGAAGGCCGAGATCATCGAATGCAACTTCTGCGACTTCGACCTTGAGAAGATACTCGACACCGGAATGTTCGACTTCGACCAGGTGGCCACCTCAGCCGCCTGGATCAACGAAATCGAGGGCGACGGCCACCACGCGCACGAACTCCACGACGAAGAGGAGGGCGAGGCCGAAGAATACGGAATCAGCACCTTCGTCTACTTCCGCCGCGACCCCTTCGACATCAACCGCTTCGACAACTACGTGGCCAAGCACTGGCCGAAGAGCGTGATCCGCGCCAAGGGCATCTGCTACTTCGACGACGAGCCCGACAAATGCTACCTCTTCGAGCAGGCGGGGCTCCAGAAGTCCATCAAGGACGCCGGACTCTGGTTCGCGACCATGCCTGCCGACGAACTCGCCGACATGATGCGCCAGGACCCCAATCTCGCGAGAGACTGGGACCCCCAGTACGGCGACAGGATGATAAAACTGGTGTTCATCGGACAGCACATGGACAAGGAGGCCATAGCCGCCGAACTCGACAGCTGCATCAGACCGCTGATCCGCTAGCCCGCCCGGCAGTCCGGGCTACTGCAGCTTGCGGTTCTTGTAGGACTCTATGCACGAAGGGATTATCCTTTCGTACTCGCTGCTGTGGAACAGCGGCGAGGAGATGATGAAGTCGGCTGTGCTGCGGTTGGTGGCGAAAGGCACGTTGTAGAGCGATGCGAGGCGCACGAGGCCCATCACGTCGTTCTGGTGACCCTGCATTATGAGGTTGTCGCAGAAGAAGACGAGCATGTCCACGCTGCCTTCGGCTATCATCGCCCCTATCTGGAAATCGCCGCCGAGAGGGCCGCTGAGCTTGCAGACCACTTCCGGGGCTTCGTCGTCCAGAACCTCCTTGAGAGCCTCCCCTATCAGGCGGCCGGTGGTGCCGGTGCAGATGAGCCGGCAGTCCTTGAGAACCCCGGCGTTGTACTTCACCCAGTTCACGAGTTCCGCCTTGCGGGAATCGTGAGCCACGAGAGCGATAGTCCTGATCATATCTCTGAATTTTTTCTAAAGTTAGTCAATTCCATAATCAATACAAGGGCCGGCGCCCCATGCGGGATGCCGGCCCTTGCTGCAATGTCGTATGTCGGAATTATTTGACTTCGATGAGCTTGTGAGCCTCCTGCGGCTTCTTCACGATCTTGGGGATGTTGACGGTGAGCACGCCGTTCTCGACCTTTGCGTCGATATGCTCGCGGTCCGCGTCCTCAGGCAGAGTCATGATCTGCTGATACTGAGAGTATGAAAACTCCCTGCGCAGATAGTGGCCATGCTTCTTCTCACCATTCTCCTCCTGCTTCTTCTCCATATTGATGGAGAGGTTGCCGTCATGATCGAGGCTTACCTTGAAGTCGTCTTTGGTAAGTCCGGGAGCGGCCAGCTCCAGCTCATATTTGTCGTCGTGTTCTAATACGTTGATGGCGGGAGCCGTAGCGTTTGTCCTGGCCATCCAGTTGGTGTCAAAGAAATCGTTGAAAATGTCAGGAAGCCAAGTTTCTGAGTTTCTTCTTGCGAGTGTCATAATTCAAATCTCCTATTTTTATTTGTTTCACTTTCTTTTCTCGTCCCCTGCGGGACGCCTTAACTAATATCAACTCGCATACCAATTGGAATTATTATAATTTAGGAGACAAATTGGCATAAAATAAGACTATCTGTCAGCATTCCGTGCCAGATAGTCGCATCGGGGCTTCGACGGACGGCGTTCAGCCCTCCCTGTGCTTTCTGGAGCATTCGGGGCAGAGGCCCTTGACCATGAAATTGACCGAACTGACCTCATAGTCATCGGGGAGCCCGACGGACGGGATATGCAGGTCCTTGAAACAGATGGTCTTATGGCAGGACTCACAGTAGAAGTGGACATGCATGTCGTCCAGCGTGCACTCCTCCTCCCCGGCGCAGACCTCATACTTCATCATGCCGCTGCCGTCCTCGAGCTCGTGCACCACATGGTGTGCGGCGAAGAGAGTGAGCACCCTGAATATGCTGGAGCGGTCCACGGAACCAAGCTGTATCTCAAGATCCGAGAGCGACACGGGACGCACGGCCTCAAGCATGGCCCGCAGCACGAGCACCCTGTTGGGTGTCGGTTTCACGCCTTTTTTCTGAAGTATGGTCTCTGTGTTCATGTTCGAGAGCGCAAGCTACGAAATTTTCCGCGATTTTCAGCAGCTTCAGAATTGCTTGATTCGCGGATAAAGCGTACATTTATGCAGAATCAGCATTTTCAGCCCATGTCAACCAGACTTTTCGCGGCAGCCGCCGCACTGCTGCTCTCCGCGGGAATCACCTGCGCCGCAGACCCGACCACCACTACGCTCCGCATAGACTGCATATTCTCCGGCGGGCCCGACGGCCGCCACATCGCGCTTTCCTCCCTCTCGGAGGCCGGCCCCTGGGCAGGCAGGAGCGGCAATATGGACAGGCCGCCACTGAGAGGCAACGGCCAGGTGTCGGTCAGGGAGAAGGACGGAGGGAGGCTGACATACGTCAACTCCTTCTCCACGCTGTTCCAGGAATGGCTAAACACCGAAGAGGCCACTCGCACCGACAAGGCCTTCGAGAACGTGTTCCTGGTGCCCATGCCCGAAGATGAAGCCGTGGTGAGGATAGAGCTCTACGGCAACCGTGGAGAAGTCATCGCGGCCAGGGAGTTCCAGGTAGACCCCGACGACATCCTGATCCGCAGGACGAGGCGTCCGGCGGCTCCGCACCGGTATATCATGGAGAACGGCAGCCCGGCCGAGAAGATCGACCTCGCCATAGTCGCCGAGGGCTACACGGCCGCCGAAGCCGGACTCTTCTACGAAGACGCGGCGAAGGCCGCGGAGAGCATCTTCTCCCACTCCCCCTTCAAGGAGCTTTCGGACAGGTTCAACGTGGTCGCCGTCGCGCTGCCTTCCGACGAGAGCGGGGTGAGCGTGCCGCACGACGGAGTATGGAAGAACACGGCGCTGGGCTCTCACTTCGACACCTTCTACTCCGACCGCTACCTCACCACGCTCAACATCTTCAAGCTCCACGACTCCCTCGCCGGAATCCCCTACGAGCACATAATCATCCTCGCCAACACCGACACCTACGGCGGAGGCGGCATCTTCAACTCCTACCTGCTCTCCTCGGCGCACAACGCATGGACGGCGCCCGTGATAGTCCACGAATTCGGCCACAGCTTCGCCGGACTGGCCGACGAGTATTTCTACGACGACCAGTACACCGAATACTACTACCCCGACGCGGAGCCGTGGGAGCAGAACATCACCACCCTCAGGGACTTCTCCCTCAAATGGGCGGACATGGTCCCGGAAGGATGCACGCCCGTCGGCAAGGACGCCCAGCAGACCGAAGGCTGGGCCGGAGAGCCAGAAGACTTCGAGGTCGGGCTGTACGAGGGCGCCGGCTACCAGTCGGAAGGGGTCTACCGCGGATTCCCCGAATGCAGGATGAAAATCAACGACTGGCCCTCTTTCTGCCCGGTCTGCGAAAGGGCCATCAGCCGCATTATCGAGTTCTATACGGAATAATTCCCGCCGCCGCGGAAATATTCTGGGACCGCGATGCAACAAAACAGCTGAAGCTCTCATCTATTGACTGATAACGAACAATAATTTCATATCAATATGAAGAAACTCATCCTTTCGCTCGCCATCGCCGCCATCGCGGCGGGCAGCGCCATGGCTCAGGTATCAGTCGGAGCCGGCTATCTCAATCAGACCAGCAAGTCATCACTTTCAGAGAGCAGCAGCTCCAAGGGCAGTTCAGACGGCTTCTATGTCGGAGCAGCCTTCTCCTGCCCCATAATCGCAGGCCTCTCTGTCGACCCGGGAGTCTACTACGGCTTCCTGACCAGCAGCACCGACGTGAACATTGCTGGATTCGAGCTGGCCAACGGAAAGACCCAGAGCCACTACCTCATGATTCCCATTGACCTCAGGTACAGTTTCCACGCCCTTGACTTCCTGGATGTCTTCGCTCTGGCAGGTCCGAGATTCAATGTCGGACTCGCTTCCACCACCACCGTTTCGGCTCTCGGCGACGCCGTGGAGCAGAAGGTTGACAACTACGGCGAGAACTCCAGCCTCCAGCGCTTCGACTTCGGCCTCGGCGTGGGCATAGGCTTCGACCTGTTCCAGATGGTAAGAATCAAGGTCGGCTACGACTGGGGTCTGCTCGACGTCAACAAGACCGACGCAGTCACCACCAACAACTCAATGCTTCACGCAGGAGTTGCGTTTCTGTTCTAGAATCTCTCATAGGAACATTCAAGGTCCGGCCCCGCACATCAGCGGGAGCCGGACTTTTTTTTCAAAACTCCGTCTTGTTTCTGAATATGTAGCCGAGCTGGGTCGTGCTTACGAACAGCCCGTTGATATCGGGATGGCCGGTTATGTCGATGTCGGAGACCCACTCCCCGTCATAGACACGCACTCCGTTCTTGTGGAAGCCCATTCCATTCAGCCAGAGCGAGCCCGGAGCCATGGACTTGTCCGCCAGGGCGCGCGTCCACGTGCCGACTCCCGGACTCACGAAAGCCACGTCGAAATCGTCGGCCGGCCCGTAGTAGTTCTTCTGGGAGTTCACATGGTACACCTTGTCGTAGAGATAGGCGTTCCTTACTGACACGTGCGACTGCCATTCGTCCGAGCCGAGTATCTCCAGCATGAACTGCACGTCTTCCCAGGGGGCGTCGGAGCCGTACTTCTCGAGATACTTCACGTTCCTCGTCCCTGTGATGTAGACCGTGGCCATCCTTTTGGGCCTGAATATCGCGAACTGACCGAGAATCAGGTCGTAATTGAAGCTGACTTCGTAGCTGAACTCCAGGCTGCGGCCGTCCCAGCGGTTGGTCACCTTCATGGTCATGGTATGGTCGCCATACGGGACCAGCAGCCCTCCGGGAATAAAATCACCGTTCCTGCTCTTCTCCGGCTGCCTGCTTTCATCGAAAGACAGCTTGAAGCTCGACCCGTCGAGCCCGATGTCCAGCACAGGCTCGATCAGCTCTCCGGACTGGGTGATGTAGTTCACGGTGGGCCCGTCGGTCGAGAACTCTATGACTTCCGGATCGTTGTACGGATATGAGACCAGCACATTGGCCTCGATCGGCCTGCCCGTATCATAATTGAAATAGTCGCTTCCCTTGAGATAAGGACCGCCGAGATGATAGGGCACGGACACATAGCAGTGATACATCTGGGAGCTGACGTAGGTGTACAGGCCGGTGGACGGATTCGGCTTTATCTGCACCGACCCTATGTTCTCGACTCCCTTGATGCTTTCCTCGATTCCTTTTCCGTCGAGCGTGGTCCGGTAGAGATACATCGAAGTCTGGTCGTCGGAGACCTTTATGCAGTCCGCCCACCTCTGTTTGTCGCGCCATTCCAGTTGCAGCGAAAGCAGCCTTCGGTACAGCTCTGGGTCGAACTCCGAAGGCTTGAGACGCGAGCCGCCCGAACTTTCATAGTAGCCTGCGCTGACCGGGACCTCATTGCCGTCGAAGCGGAAATAGACCGACTGGCTCTCGGGCCTCTCCGCCTTGAAATACGGCTGCCGTATCCTGAGCGGAACCGCGATCAGTCCGTCGTTGTGGATGTCGTCGGAGCAGATGTAGATGCGTCCGTCGACCGAACGGTGTCCGCCGGAGTAGAAGTTGTTGGGGAAGAAGGCGTAGACCTTGAGCTCCCCGTCCCTGCCTAGACTCTGGCTTTCGTACGCACCATAGTCCTGATACGGGTATACCGGATTCCCCGCTGCATCCAGACGGCAGGACACGAAGGCGTCGGTCTCCCTGTTGCTCGTCTTCCACTGGATGTTGCGCCCGTGCCCGGCCGAAACCCCGTTCCTGACCTCGTCCTGGTCAGCCATATAATAGATCTTCTCCCCCGCAAACCCCTTGAATTTCAGGCCGCGGCTCTGTGCAAGGAAAAAGTCCTCGTACAGGCTCTTCCCGGAGACCTCCTCCACCGAAATGTCCTCTCCGGTGACTATCACTGCCGTGGTCTCCACGCCGCCGGGAAGCAGGGACAGTTTCAGCGGTATTCTCCTGCCGGTGACGAATTTCGAGGGGTCGGTGACACTGAAGCTGAACTTGCCGTCGGAATACGACACCGAGATGCCCAGCTCCGCGAGTTCCGCCCTGCGGGGTTCGTCCACCGCATTGTGGCCGGCGGACCAGAAGTCGCTCGTCCAGGCGAAATCCGCCAGCGACGAAGGCTCATAGCCGCTGTCGACAAGGGTCGCCGAGCCTATCCTGTTGGTTCCGCCGGCCTCGAGCACGAGGTTGAGCCCGAAAGTTCCGGGGCGGTTCTTCCTCACGACTATCTCCTTGCCCTCCGGAAGCCTGCCGGCAAGGTCACCCGAAAGGAAGAACTCCCTGCCGTCCTCCAGCCCGCCGCTGTCCAGTTTCCAGTCCGGCTCGAACACCGACTCCGGATTGAATTTCAGACTTACGTGAATCTCGCGGTTCCGCTCCACGTCGAAGTCGGAGATGGCGTCCCGGCCGAGGAAGAAACGATAGACCACCTCGCCGTCGAAACCCAGCCGCGAACCGTCCATGTGCCCCTTGAACTCAAGATAGGTCAGCAGCCCGCTGACACCCCCGCCGCAAACCCTGTCCACTCCGTCGATATCCTTCTCCGCAGGGTCCCTGTTGTCAGGCATCAGCACTCCCTGCCGGTTTTCCGGAACGTAGAACACGAAATCCTTGAGCAGGCCGTTTTCCATGGTGCTTTCATAGTCGCTGACAGGAATCACGTCCGCCGCAGAAGCCGCCTTCGAACCCTCCGGAGCGAAGGGCTTCAGCAGGCAGTTGGACTGACGTATGTGCACGCTGCCGTTCCTGAAGGCCTCCAGGTCGGTCCCGGCTATGCCCGCGTGGTCTACCGTGAGCACGAGCTTCGCAAACAGGCGCTCCATCCTGATGTCCACAGAACCTTCGGTGAAGGGATCCACGCCCTTGCGGCTCCAGCACATGGGGATACCCCAGCGCGACACCTCCGCGAAGCTCTCCCTCCTGAGGCCGGTATCCGCCTCGCCTCCGTCGAGCCTGTAGCTGAAAGAGTCCATCTCCGCGGAAGTGGCCGGGAACGACGGCAGCACCCACGAACCGTCGTCCTCCATCAGACGCAGGTTGCCCAGAAGGTAGAAGTCGTAGGTCCTGCCCATCGGCAGGCTGATCAGCATGCTGCCTCCCAGTTTGTCGGCCGGAATCTCGACTTCGGCCGCCAGCAGCCCCGTCGCGCTGTCATACACTCCGAGAGCCGCGCCGGTGAAGACTTCCTCGATGCCGCTGCCGAGACTGGACTTGAGCCGGTGTCCGCCGTCGGCATCGATGTTCAGCTGCACGCTGCCGTCCCCGCTGCCGACGAACCTGACCGGCAGCGGATTCGGGTCACATGATACGGCCGCCGAGATGCACATGAAGCTCGCCGCAAATAATATCGTTCTGACTTTCATATTTCCTTTCTTAAATTTCAACATCTCCGTAACTGCCGTCGATATCCCAGTCGACTATGTCGAAGGATATGTCGGCGCTGGCATAGTCCACCACTGCGCTGGCGTCCATCAGATTATGCCTCCCCCAGTCATACCCTGCCCGCCGGAACTCGTCCCCGAGGTCGAGGACCATGGGCTCCGCCGCATTCCTCGTCGGAGGCGGGCATATCTCCAGCAGCAGTTCGTTTCCCTGCTGGCGCGGTATCCTCACGGCATACACCAGCGGGCCAACGCGCCTTGCCGTCGCACGGTATTTGCCGCCCGCAGGATCCCCGGTATAGAGTTCCACATCGCTGCTGCCGGCGTAGACCTGCAGCGAGCAGTTGTACTCGCCCTCCTCGTCCATTCCGGTCACGACTATGGTGAGGTTGCAATACTGCTTGCTCGGAGTGGCCAGCAGATACTTGTCGTCGCCCTCGCATTCGAATTCCTCGAAATACAGCCACAGCGGGTCCGCTTCGAGGCCGTACGGCACCTTCAGCACCTCTCCCTCCAGGCGGCTGTTCTCCAGGCCTGCCGCCACCGCCGCCCTGGCCTGACTGCGCGGCAGCTGCTTCTCGTAGGAGGAGCCTTCATACGGGGAGAGGTCCAGGGTCTCGCTATGTCCCAGGCCGCCGGAGCTGAACGCCACCATGGCCTCGGAGAGTCCGGCGCGCAGGAACTCGTCGACTATCAGATGGACGTAGCACGGACATCCGGCCCTTTCCTCCTTGACTGAGCAGGCGGGGAGAACCAGCAGCAATGCCAGGAACACTTCGACCGGCACCGCCCGTATGCCGCGCGCTTTCATATCGTCTCGGTGTATTCAGCTCCGTCTTCCCAGTCCACGACCTCTATCACGCCTGAGAGCCTGTCGAACTCCACCGGTTCGTTGGGATTGTCGGATCCGGGGCGCTTGATGGTCAGCCTGACTCTGTATTGTCTGTTGCCCTCAAGTCCTGTCCCCTCGTCCTCCTTATACAAAGTCACGGGGTAATAGCAGTCGTAGGTGACCCCGTCCACGTCGAACTCCGCCTCCAGCACGAGCACCGTGGCCCTGGGGCTCCAGTTCGCGTCAGTGCTCGGAGGGCAGTCGTTGGGATAGGCGTAGAAGCTGTGTACGGTCTTGTATGTATTATTGTAGTCGAGCACATGGGGCGCCGACTCGTCCAGGATCAGGGCGGATTTCGCGGGGTCGGCCTCCTTGCCGAGCCTCGCATACCAGTCTGACGCGCCGAGCGAAGAGGGGCTGGTGCTCTGTCCGTAGTCGATTCGGGCGGGGACGTTCATCAGATACACGTCCTTGAGCCTGAAAGAGCCAGGTTTCCGGTAAGCGGGAGCCTCCATCGCGTTGGTCACGCTCTCGAGTATCACCGAGGCGCACGCCCTTCTGACGGGAATCTCCACCGAGGAGCTGCCGGCTGCAAGGGTCTGCTCGACGGAACCTATCATGAACAGGCCGTCGGAACTGTTCTCCGACAGAGCCGAAGTCTGCAGAAGCAGTTCGTCCCTGCTCCCCACGGCTCCCGAGCTCACCAGGTCGGACGCTCCGTTGACCACCGCCCATATCTCCCTCTCGCCGGTCGTGCAGGTCAGGTTGAGGCTGGGCCCGGAACCGCTGACGGAGCTGTAGTCTAGAGGCTGGTCGAAGCCTGCCGCCGCGCTGGCGTCGAGGATTCCGCCGTTGTCGGAACGGAACACGAAGATCTGGACATTCCGGACTCTTGACTCGTCGTCCAGGCTCTGTCCTGTCACTCTGGTCGCCGCAGCCTTGTCGGCGAAACGGACTTCAAGCTGGCAGCTGCCTTCCCCGGAGTCTATATCGCGGGGTGTGGAATCGATCATCTCGCACGCCGCAGCCGAAACGAGGGCGGCGAGAATCATAAAACTGACTTTTCTCATAATTCAAAGTTTTTGGTTAAAGCATTTCATCTATTTCATATCTCCTCACAAGTTCCGACACCTCCGGGTCGAGGTTCGCCCTGTGTCTGAACGAGGGGTCCTGGCCGCAGGCGGCTATCAGGCACTCGACCGCGTCCCTGTCGTTTCCCTGACGGGAATACACCATGGCGAGCATATAGTTGACACTCGCGGTCCTGGGGCATTCCAGAAGGATGTCGAGGGCGGAGGCGTTCCTGTCGAGGGCCACGAAGGCGACGGCGGTGTTGTAGTCCCTGTAGGACAGAAGGCTGTCGAGCGCCTGTTCATATTCGTGCTCCCTGAGCAGCCGCACACCTTCCATATAGGTCGAGTCCAGGGTGGTGGTGTGCACCGTATCCTTGAGCATTCCCCTGCGGTGGAGGAAGAAGTTGAAGTTGACCGACCTCAACTGCGGGTACAGTTCCTCTCTGATCCGTGAGTATCCTTCGAGCGCGGCCATCCTCCTCTCGCGCCTGTCGAGGTCGGCTTCTCCAGCCAGCTCGAGATAGACCCGCTTGTCATCCTCCGAGAGCAGCGAATCCGCTGCCACCAGCCTGTCGAGCTCGAACCAGTTCTCGCCGCCGCTCTTCGAGGAGAAGACGATTTCCGGCAACCGGAGTCCGTGTCCGCCGTCTTCCGGGTCAGGTCCGAGCGACATGAAGACTCCGGCCTCCCTCCTGAGCGAATCCTTGAGCCTGTCCACCCGGGCCGAGAAGAATTCCGAAACCGAGCGCGCACGGGAGAAGCTCAGGGCCAGATTGGATTTCAGACTGCCTTCGGGCGAGGCCGAGGCTATTATCATGATGGAGTCCATCACAAAGGAGTCGTCGGTCAGCAGGGTCCTCAGAGTGGACTCGATTCTCCCTATCTCCGAAGCGTTGCCGCCGAGGCCGGTCTCAATCCTGCTGCTTCCCACACTGAAGTCGATATGGCAGTTCATGTTCGCCTCGACGTTGCGGGAGATTATCCTTGTCAGATATTTCTCCGTCCCGTCGGCGAGCGAGCTCAGTGAGCTCACATAGAAGGTCAGAGGCTCCGAGAGCGGAATGTCGTAAAGCCGCTTGTCCTCACGGAATATCCCTCCCGAGAGAGCCACGTCCACCTTCCTGATGCCGGCCTTCGCCGGGATGACCTGCACGTAGTTGTAGATGAACTCTCCTTCGCCGCCCCGCATCACGGTGTCGAGCCTTACGCCCTCCGTGACTATGGGTGCCTTGACATATTTCCTCCACCTGCTGTCCATAAGTCCGATGAGCCTGCGGTTGCGCCTCACCAGATGCCCGAGGGTGTAATGCTCGGCCGCCTGCCGCGACGTGACCCCGAAGCTGCTCTCGAACTCCTCGTCGGAGACATAGCTGGAGTCCGAACGGAAGGCGTAGACCTCCGGGATGTTCCTCGCGATGAAGACCTCGAGGCTCCTCATGTCTATCAGGTCGAGAGTGTCGGTGATGATGCGGGACAGAAAGCGGCGGTACTGCTCATAGCCTCTCAGCTGGGCCCTGCGGTAGTTCTCGCCGGTGATGATGACTTCGTCGAGCCGGCGGCTTTCGCCCTGCACGTTCAGTTCCGGATACAGCCTCAGCTGCCAGTCGGAGTCGCGCATGTATTCCGGTACCGTCACCTGGAACTCCAGCCTTATGCTGCCGTTCCTCTCCGCGATATTTCTGAAACGCGCCGTCACCACGGCCGCGTCTATCCTGTCGACCGCCACCATCTCCCCGCTTTCCTCGTCCAGCTCGGCACGCATTATCAGCAGCTCCTCGCCGTTCAGACCTGTGACCCTCAGGGTGTCTCCCCTCGGCGCCACCAGCCCGGTGTCGAGCGTGGGCAGCGAAGAAGGCATGTCCGGAGGCAGCCTCAGACCGGCGGCCGCACCTTCCTTCTCGAGCCTCGAGAGCTTCACCGAAGGGCCGCAGGCATGGAAGATGAGAAGCAGGAATGCAAACGGAGCCAGAAGGCGGACCACAGGAGTGAGGCAGAAACCGGCCCGCCCCCTTGCTCCGGCACCGTACAGCCTACACTTCATACTGCAGCGGTTCGGGATCATCTATCACCTCGAGCCTGTTCGCGACTATGTCCGTGGACAGGCGTTCAACACCGTCGGACCCCGTGTATTTCTGATATCTGAGACGGCCGGTCACATGGACCTTCGTGCCTCTCGTGATCTTCGAGAGCCCCTGGACGTTCTTTCCCTCCCAGGCCACCACGCTGTGCCAGCTGGTGTCTATCACGGCGGCGCCCTCCCTGTCCTTGTAGGCGTAGTTGGTGGCGACCGTCATCCTTGCCATCACGTTGTCGGAGAAGGTCTGGGTCCTAATGCTCCCGACCACTCCCCTTAGTTCGATTCTGTTCAACTGTTCCATAAAGTTCCGATAGTTCAAGTTAATTCTCTTCGAGGCCGCGCGGTCCTCTCGGCAGCAAAGGAAAGCACAAAAAACCAGAGAGGAAAGCCCCGGAAGCAGATATTTATGAATTCGTATGTTTATTTACGTTTCTTATCGGAAATGATAAGAAAGATAAATCTTAGCACATGCCAAGAAAAAGCAATATCTGAATTCAGGCCTTGGAATTACGGCGGACAAATGCAATATTTGAGAAAAACACCTGAACGATGAACTATAAGCTAAAGCACGGAGAGGAAGAGAACTGCTGCCTGGAATGCGGCTGCGGCATCAGCGGACGCATCAACAAGAAATTCTGCAGCCTGAGCTGCAAGAACGCCTTCAACAACCGCAGGCTGCAGAACATACGGCACTACCGCTCCGACATCATGTCGAGGCTCGCCCGCAACTACAAGATCCTCGAGGGCCTGCTGGCCGACCGGGTCACGAGCGCACCGCTCGAACAGCTGAAGGGCATAGGATTCGACGACAGCTGCATGACCGGGTTCTGCATAGGATACCGCAGACACCAGGAATGCAGCTGTTACGACATAGTCTATTGCCGGACCAACAGCAAGATTTTCGGAATCCGCAGGCTCGACCTGCAGGACCCGAAAAGGAAGGGGAATCAGTAGACCTTTATCTCCCCCATCTCCACACCGAAGCAACCGTCGGTGATGATGGGCACCTTACGGCCGTCGAGGTCCCTGACATAAAGGAAGTCATCCACGAAGGTGTGGGAGTGACCGCCTATCACGATGTCGAGATAGCGGGTCTGGGGCACGATCTTCTGGTCGGCGTCATATCCGGCATGCGAGAGCAGGATGATGAAGTCACACTTCTCGGTGTCGTGGAGATACTCCGCCCAGCGGTTGGTGACTTCCACGTCGTCGAGCTGAGGTATGCGGGATGACGTGACCGCGCTGACGTTGGCCGAAAGGTTGGACTCCAGCCCGATGACGCCTATCTTCATGCCGCCTCTCTCGAGTATCACGTATGGTTTCACGTAGTCGGCCAGCCCGAACTGCGACACGTCGATGTTGGAGCTCACCACCTTGGTGTTTTCCAGCAGGGCGAGCCTGCCCTCCAGATCCTCGATGCCGTTGTCGAACTCATGGTTGCCCAGAGTCACGCAATCATAGCGCAGGGCGTTGATTATCCTGGGCTCGAGCTGTCCGCCGAGCTCCGAGAAATACGAAGTGCCCTGGCAGAAATCCCCGGCATGAAGCAGCAGTACCTTGTCCTCCCCGACGGCGTTGCGCACGGAGTCGATGAAAGCGGCCCTCTCTATCACCCCGCCTCTGCCGGCGTCGGCGCCGCTGCGTATAGGTTCAAAATGGCTATGGGTGTCGTTGGTATGGATAATGACCAGCCTGGGCTCCCTCTGGCATGCGCACACGGCCAGGGCGAGCAGGGCTACCGTTAATATTTTCCTAAGCATTTTCATTCCCTCCCTCTGATTACAAGCCTGTCGTCGACAAAATACCTGATGGTGTCGCCGCGCTCGGCATAGCTCATCGCATACGGAAGCATGGAGTCTATGACCTTGACGTCGGTGATTATGAGCTCCTGCGCGTTCTTGCCGATGTTGATGCGGTCGCCGCCGTCGAGCAGGAAGTCGATGGTGGCCACGCCGTAGGTCTTATCAGGGTCCACGGGGGCGCCTCCGACCAGCAGGGTGTCCACCTTGTTGCCGTCGAGTACCAGCCTGGCGCCGCCGAAGCACTGCAGGTGGCCGTCAGCCATATATTCGAAGAGCGCGGCGAGGTCGCTGCCCTTGAGGGCTACATAGCAGAGATAGTTGTTGAACGGGAGCATCGACACGAGGTCGTCCTTGACCACGGTACCCTTGGGCAGGTCGACCCTGATACCGCCGGAGTTGATGATGCTCACGTCCACCTTCTTGCCGGTGAGCCGGGCGACATCGGTGAGCATGTGGTCCACTATCCAGTTGGAGAGCTTGCAGTTGGGGCCTTCACGCCTCATCTCCTCGGCCGAATAACCTATGACCTCCTTGAGCGGTGCCATCTGAGGCTGGACCGCGATCATCTCCCTTGCGGCTGCCCAGGTGGCAGTTCCGGCAGGAAACTCCCGTCCGTTGGGAGAAACGTAGCAGCTGTCGTTCACCATACCCAGCGCCTCGGCGACGTTGTCCGCGCTCGGGGCGGTGACCCCGGTGCGATGGCCGTCCATATCGTACTTGGTCCAGGTGAAGGTCTGCGAGCACGAGCAGGCGAACAGCACGAGAGCCGCCGCTGCAACTACTTTTGTTTGAACCATTTCCAAAGATCTTTCCAAGTTGATTTCTTACCGAACATGAGTATGCCGACCTTGTATATCTTGGCCGAGAACCAGGCGAAGACGGCGAAGGTGGCCACAAGCAGGACTACCGACAGCACTATCTCCCAGACTGGCACTCCGAACGGAAGGCGCGCCAGCATGACTATGGGAGAGGTGAAGGGTATGATGGAGCCCCAGAACACGATTCCGCTGTCAGGGGCCTTGAAGGCATAGAGGGCGATGAAGAACGCCAGCAGCAGGGGAACCGTGAGCGGAATCTGCAGCTGCTGCGTGTCCCCCTCGCTCTCCACGGCGGAGCCTATGGCCGCGAAGAGGGATGCGTAGAGCATGTATCCGAACACGAAGAACACGATGAAGCAGATGACTATCTGCCCGAAAGGAATGTTGGCCAGCGACGACAGCAGGATCGAGGCCTCTCCCTGGTCGGAGGCTGCCGCAATCGCGGTCTCTGCCATAGAAGGGTCCATTCCGGCCATCTGGGCCATCTCCGCAGGGTCGGAGCCTGCAAAGAGAGAAGGTCCGGCGACTGCGCCGACCACTCCCACTATCGCAACAGTGAGCACCACCCAGAGCAGGAACTGTGTCAGCGCCACCATGGCGATGCCTATTATCTTGCCGAACATGAGTTCGGTCGCCTTGACGGAGCTGATGAGCACCTCCACGACGCGGCTGGACTTCTCCTCAATCACCGACGACATCACCATGCCGCCGAACACCGCGATGAACATGTAGATGATCATTCCGAGCACCATGGACACGACCATGTAGACTCCGGACTCGGCCACCTTGGCCTCCCCGTCATCCTCGATGGTGTAGGAGCGCAGGCGCACGTCGGCCTTGACCTCGTCCATGATCTCCCCGAGCCCCTCTATGTCGTAGGAGCTTATCCTGTATTCCTCGACGGCATAGTCGATGCGGTTGCCGATGTTCTCGGTCATGTCCACGCCGAGCGGCTTGACCGAATAGATGGCGGCCTCGACCGTCCTTGCGGCGGAGTCGAGAGGCGAAATCTGGAGCACGGCGTCGTAGCCGAGCGAGGCGAGGTTCAGCTTCACGCTGTCGGCCTGCATGTCCGAGCAGTCGGCATAGGTGACCGTCTCGGTGTTCTCAAGCACCGGCAGCACTATGCCGGAGGCGTCGCACACCGCCACGGTCTTGCTCTCCTCCTTGGTCGCGAACATGATGAGCGAAGGCAGCAGGCACATCGCCGCGAACAGCACGGGCACCAGGAAGGTGGTGATCAGGAAGCTCTTCTTCTTTACGCGGTTGAGATACTCGCGCCTTATGATTATTCCTATTATCCTTGAGTTCATTTATGCGCCCTCCCCTTCTGTTACGAGTTTGATGAAAATGTCGTTCATCCTGGGCATCAGCTCCTTGTAGGAGTTGATGGTCACGCCCCTGCGGATGTATGACTCGAGAGTGGACGCTCCGTCGGTCTCACGCGGCAGCACTTCGGTGTGCCTGCCCTCGGCGTCGGACCAGACGAGCTCCACGTTGTTGTTGCCGTACCTGCGGCGGATGTCGTCGACGGCCCCGGTGATCACGAGACGCGACTTGTTGATCAGCGCTATCTCGTCGCAGAGCTCCTCGACCGACTCCATGTTGTGGGTGGAGAGGATGATGGTCGCACCCTCTTCCTTGAGTCTCAGTATCTCCTGCCTGATGACCTCGGCGTTGACCGGGTCGAAGCCGGAGAACGGCTCGTCGAGTATCATCAGCGAGGGCTTGTGGACCACGGTGGTGATGAACTGCACCTTCTGGGCCATGCCCTTGGAGAGTTCCTCCACCTTCTTGTCCCACCAGCTCTGTATGCCGAAGCGCACGAACCAGTCCTTGAGCCCGTTCATCGCGTCGCGGGTGCTCATTCCCTTGAGCTCCGCCAGGTACATGGCCTGCTCCCCCACCTTCATCTTTCGGTAGAGGCCGCGCTCCTCGGGCATGTAGCCGATCTTCTCGACGTCACGCTGGGTTATGGGATTCCCCTTGAAGAGCACCTGGCCCTCGTTGGGGATGGTTATACGGTTGATGATGCGGATAAGCGTGGTCTTTCCGGCTCCGTTGGGACCCAGCAGACCGAAGATCTTACCCTCGGGGATCGAGAGGTTGATGCCCTTGATGGCCACCTTCTCCCCGAAAGTCTTCGTAATGTGATTGCACTCTATTATTGCCATAGCGGGCGCTAATTTAAAAAGAAAAAAACTTATTTTTGCATTGATATGGCTAAGAATTCGTTAAGTATCGACGCCCTGTGCAGGCAGATCGCCGAAGATGCCGCGCACGGCAGGTTCAGCCCGATATACCTACTGATGGGAGACGAACCCTACTACCCGGAGCTCGTCTGCCGGGAGATCCAGCGCCACTGCATCCCCGAAGAGGACAAGGACTTCAACGAAACTGTCTGGTACGGTTCCGACGTCGACGCCGACGAGGTGGTCTCCGAAGCCAGGCGCTACCCCATGATGGCCGAAAGGAGGCTCGTGGTGGTGAAGGAGGCGCAGGCCATGGGCGACATCGACAAGCTCGCCGCCTACTGCAGGGAGCCCCTCGACACCACCGTGCTGGTGCTCCTGCTGCGCCGCGCCTCGCTCGACAAGCGCAAGTCCCTCTACAAGGAGATTGCCGGGCACGGGGTCATCGTCGACTCCCCGGCCATACGCGACTACGCGATAACCGACTGGATAATAAGTTACTACGCCAGCCGGAAACTCAGCATCGACCCTAAGGCCGCCATGCTGCTCGGCGAATCGGCGGGCACCGACCTCTCCACCATCGCGGTGGAGACCGACAAGCTCGTCAAGAACCTTCCTGAAGGAACCGCCCGCGTGGGCGTGGAGGACATAGAGAAGAACGTGGGCGTCTCCCGCCAGTTCAGCATATTCGAACTCACCAGGGAGCTCTCCTACCACAACTCGTCCAAAGCCCTGGCCATCGCCGCCCACATCGGCAATTCGGCGAGATTCAGCATGCCCATGGCAGTGAGCGCGCTCTACACCCACTTCTACCGCATACTCAAATACGCGGCCGCGGGCGCCGGCCGCGGCTCGGTGCCTCCCGACCTCAAGGCGAGAGCCCTCGCCGGAGTGAACCCCTACTT
>JADILW010000093.1 GCA_017695095.1 Candidatus Cryptobacteroides avistercoris
CCACCTGCCGTCGCCCCCGTCGCCGGGCGGCACCACCGCGTCGTCCCAGAAGGTCTGGTATTCGACCGCGTTGTTCACATACGACGACTGGAAGGTGATCTGCCGCCTCAGTATCATGCTGAAGAAGGGCATCAGCATCCTGACGAGCCGGTACTTCCAGGTGAGGAAGGACATGAGCCCGCGGATGTCGTCCATGAGCTCCGCGACCCTTGCCGAAGATCCCGGCTGGCCTGCGAGCAGCTCGTCGATGATTAGCATCATCGCGAGCCTGGCGCCCGTCTCCACGAACGAGACGGCCTGCGAGCGCAGTTTCGGGTCGGCGGCGGTGGCTACGAGTCCGTGCGAGCGTACGGTCTGGAACATCCTGCGGACTATCAGCACCGAGATGTTCTCGCGCAGCGGAGTGAAGTCGAGGGTGCGGCGCTTGTTGTGCAGGTAGTAGACGTACATGCAGGCGTCGTTGCCGATGTCGAGCAGGGGGTTGCACACGAGCTTCCAGAGCAGTTCGTAGGGGTCGCTGCGGTAGAGCCCTCCGTTGAACCAGTCGGAGAGGAACATTCCGTTGACGATGCTCACCGTGGCGGTCTGCCCGAGGTGCAGCACCGGGGCCAGCTCTTTCCTGAGGGCCTTGTGGCGCGCGATTATGAATTCGTCGGCCTTGTTGCCCTGGATGAGGCGGGTGAGTCCGTTGAACTGCGCGATGAGCTCCCCGCGTCCGGACAGCGGCTCGTCGAGCATGCGGCGCATCAGCCCGAAGAGCGCGTCCTCGTAGTTCTCGCGTATCAGCACGTTGAGCACCTCCCCGGTGAGCAGCGAGACTTCGTAGTTGTCGCCGTAGTCGCGCACCAGGGAGACCAGGGTGCCGTTGTCGCCGGTGGACATCCAGTCGATGATCAGGGCGTTCCTCAGCGCTCCCATGAATACCACGGAGCCGCTCTCCTCGCCGAGGGCGCGGATGTAGGCTTCGGGCGGGATCACCTTCCCGTCGCGGGAGTTCCTGCGCACGAACTCGACAGCCATCAGGTATTCGAGGAACCTCTCGTAGATGAACTGGATTTCCGCGCGGCCGTCGGGAGTCTCGATGTAGCGCAGTATCGGACGCTCCGGCTTGTTGAGCAGCTCGGTGTAGGCCACCGTGAGCCCGCCCTGCTTGTAGATCAGGCGCGAGAGATTGTGCAGGGGCGCCGAAGGGTCGTCCCACGCCTGCAGCAGCTCGCCCCTGTCGATGCGGTCGGAGGGGGTGCCGCTTTCGTATCTGCCGAGCAGGTAGCCTGCTATCGTGAGCATGATCTCGTGCTGCTGCCTGCCGGCGTAGGAGTTGGCTATCTTCTCCGTCATGTCGGCGAACAGGGCGATGGAGCTGTAGGCGGAGAGGTCTTCCGGAAGCGCCGTGCCCACATGGTTGGTGCAGGCTATCTTCAGGATCAGCGGGTCCCTGAGCCGCACCAGCGAGACCTTGGAGAGGGAGTCGAAGTCTCCGCTCATCTGGTAGAGATTCTGGTAGATCCCCCAGGCTTCGCGGAGCTCCGCGTCGCTGAAGCCGTGCACCTCGCCGTCCTGTCCGCCGCTGCTGAACATCAGATGGGCGTCGCGTTTCATCTGCAGCTGGAAGAGGGTCTTCCAGGAGTAGCTGCGGCAGGTGAACAGCAGCTTGAACCGCGGGAATTCCGGCCGGATGAACAGCTCTCGGAAGGCTTCGTAGAGAGCCGTGGGACCGTCGTTCCCGGCAGAGGCGTCCTTGTAGCGGAGGCATTCGTTCACCGCGTCGAAGAAGATGAAGACCCGGCGTCCCTGCTCGGCGGCCCGCTTGTGGAGTTCCGCCGCGATTCTGGCGGGGTCCTTTCTCGGAGAGGCGCCGAAGATGCGCCGCAGGGCGTCCGGAAGGGTCTCGGAGGCGAAGTCGGAGCTGCTGAATATCAACACTGCGTCGTCGCTTCTGGAAATCTCCTCCGTCCACCAGCAGAGCTGGTTGGTCTTGCCCTGGCCCGCCTCGCCCAGCAGGGGGAACAGAGTCCGGTCGCCGGCGGTGAATTCGTCCAGCAGGGCGCTCAGGCCCTTTCTCTCCACGAAGAGTTCGCGGTTGTATTTCTTCTCGCGGTAGACGCGGCTCAGGAAACGTCCCGACTCCTTCTGCATCAGCGAGCGCATCTCCGTCCAGTTCATCTCTCTGGAGATGTCGAAGGAGGGGCTGCTGCGCTGGAGCAGACGGTCGAAGTCGGCGTTGAGGCTGTCGTCTATCAGGGTCACCGCGTCTTCGTCGGAGGAGATGTAGGAGATCTCCTCGTCCTTGAGCGACTGGAACACGTATTCGTAGCCTTTCCCGCTGTGGAACACCAGAGGGTGCAGGTCGGCGCGGCTCCCGTCGGGGGAGGTGAAGCGGAAGTGGCCGCCGCTGACTTCGAAGCTGAAATCCTGAAGGGGCCTCACGGCTTCGAGCATCGCCAGCACCTGGGGTTCGAGGGTGAACACGACCCCGCGGTAGATTTCGTTGGAGAGGGTGGTGCTATGGCCCTTGTATTCGTTGCGTATCCTCACCACGCTCGGCTCCGCCTTGGTGCCGAGCAGCCTGTTGGCGCCTCTGCTGAACAGCACCGAGCGCACCGACTTCGCCAGCGGGTTGTCCGGAAGCTCCTTCGCGGCGGCCCTGACTATGGGGTTGAAGATGTCGTTGACCCAGTCGCCGAAAGAGAGGGAGCGCTTGGCGTCGATCTTGTCGACTACGGCCTTCATCGCGCGGGAGTCGGCGGGCAGAGCCTCCTCGGCGTCCTGGAGCAGCACGAAGAGGCAGCAGCTCACGAACTGCACGCTGATTTCGAGGAAGTCGAGCGCATAGTTCATGCCTGCGGAGAAGTTGTCCTTCTCCACTTCCCTCATCAGGGATGCGATTGGTTTGGACAGTGTGGAAGGCAGTCCGGCGACGCTCCGGGCGACGAGCTGCCGGATCTCCTCCTCCCGTTCGGGGCTGTAGCTGCGCAAGAGGGTCATGTCAGTTGAGTATCTTGTTGTTGACAGGTATCGGTATTTCGGTTTCGTCTTCGTCTTCGTCTTCGGACTCCATTATCTTCCGCAGCAGCTCATACTCATTGAGCTTGGTCCTGCTGACCGTGGGCTTCCAGTTCTCCACGGCCTGGAGCAGCATGGCCTGGGAGATCGGGACGCGGGCGTAGGCGGCGTTCATCGCGGCGTCGTTGACTATGCCGCAGATGTCGCTGGTCACCAGGTCCTCCGTCCTGGCGGCCAGCATGCGGTAGTCTATGCCATCTTCGTGGGGCCGCTTCTCCACGCACAGCCTGAGCACCGCCCTGCGGGCCCGGGCGTCGGGGGCCGGAATGTAGATGCAGTGGTCGATGCGGCCGGAACGCAGCATCGCCGGGTCGATGATTATGGGGTTGTTTGTGGTGGCTATCACGAAGACCCTGTCGCGTCCGCAGTTGTTGAGCTGGCTCAGGAATTCGTTCACTTCGCCGGACAGGCTGGCGTTGCTGATGGTCTCCCTCCTCGGGGCGAAGGCGTCGAACTCGTCGAGACAGATTATGCAGGGGCTCTTGGCCCTCGCCTCCTTGAAGAGCATGCCTATCTTGCCTTGTCCGCCGTGGACCCAGGTGGAGCCCAGGTCGGAGGCCTTGACGAAGGCGTAGTTGAAGCCGCTCTCCTCGGCGAACTTCTCGGCGAAGAAGCTCTTCCCGCAGCCGGGAGGCCCGTAGAGCAGTATGCCGTTGGGCAGGTCTATCTTGTACCTGCTGGCGAGTCCGGGGTTCTTCATGAAGTACAGCAGGCGCTTCTGCATGTGCTCCTTGAGCTCGTCCATTCCGGCTATGTCCTTGAAACCGCCTGCTCCGGGGACGTGCATCTTCACCAGGGGAGTGTAGCCGAGCTCGGCGTTGGTGAATTCGGAGTCGTCGGCGGGGGAGGATTCTATTTTCTGCGCCGGAGAGTCGCAGGGCTCGTCGGCATCCCCGCCCTCAGGGTCGTATATGCCGCTGAAGTTGGAGGCGCTGATGGACCTGAACGCTTCTCCGTAGCTCCTGAGCAGGTGGCTGGCGGGTATGTCCGAGATGATCGTCTGCCTTGCCGCCAGCAGGCGCTGCCAGGCCTCCAGCATCGAGATGCGGATCTCGTCGGTGAAGGCCGCCTCGTCGTAGTCGTATTCCGTCATCAGCCGCACGAGGCTGAGTATCATGTCCTCCCACTTGTCATCGCCCTTGCGGTAGTCGGGGAGCTCGTTGTTGCGCGCGTGCATCAGCATGCCCATCTTCCGCGGGGTTGAGCTGCCTTCGTAGAGATCCTCGTCGTCGACGGGCCAGGGGTATGCTCCGTAGTAGCATTCGTAGAGTATGACTCCGAGCGAGTAGACGTCGGTGTTGCTGACTATGCCCTCGCTGCAGAAGGCCTCCGGGGCCGTGTACCTGATGTCCACGTCGTCCCAGAAATGCTCTCCGGTCTCCGCGGTGTTCTCACCGCAGTGGCGCAGGTGGTCATGGTCGATGAGTCTCGCATGCAGCTCAGCGTTCTCGTCGTAGCCGAACATTATGTTGTCCGGGCAGATGTCGCAGTGGACGAAGTTCCCTCCGTCGGGGGTGTGCATGTTCAGCAGTATGCCGGCAAGGTCGAAGCACACGTTCACCGCGTCCAGGGCGTTCATCGGCCCGTCGGTGAGCAGGATGTCGGACAGGGGGCCGCGCACGAAGTAGTCGGTGATGATGTAGGGGAAGGTCTTTCCTTCCGGGCTGTTGAATTCTCCCCAGGCTGCGATGGACAGCTGCCGCGAGATGCCTGAGCTGTTGAGGTAGGCGATCAGCGAGGGCTTCCCCTTGAACTTGAGGTCTTCCGGCATCTCGTCGGGAAGGTACACCTTCATCAGGAAGGACCTCCCGTCCTTCCTGCGCGTCAGGCGGTAGGTTTCGGCATAGTCCCGCTTCACGATGGGGTTGGCCACCGCGTATCTTTCAGAGTTGAATACTTCGAAACCTTTCTTGAACAGGAATTTCATATCAGCCTATCGACATCATTGAGGGGTTGAAACTGGCCTGGATCGCGGCCGCGAAATGCTGGGCGACCTCCTGCTCGCTGAAGCCGAGACTGCCCGTGCCGAAGTCGAACACGAAGCCCACCTCGCTCTCGCTGATCTCGTTGTCGGAGAGCGCCAGACGCACGGCGTAGTCCAGCAGGCCGTCGCGCATCTCGGGATGGGACTCCAGGATTCCGGCCACGCTCTTTGCGCATATCTCGAAAATCTGCTCCCTCTCCATCCTGGCATATTCCGAGAGTATGTCCATGGGGAAGAGGTGCACGTTGGAGATGGAGTTGAGTATCATGTTGGCCTCGTCCTCGCCGAGCGTGCCGTCCATGTTGCCGAGTATCAGACCCATCGTGGCGGCGTAGCTGGCTATGGAGTATTCGAGGTCGCTGTCGCTGAGCCTTCCGAGCAGATTCACGAGAGGCAGCATCCTTTCGTTGAGCTCGTCGGGGCTGAGCCCGCCGTTCTCGTGGAAGGCGCCGCACTCGGAGAAGGCCTTGAGGGCCTCGATCCTGATCAGGTTGTTGGGGTGCGTGGCGAGGTTGAGACCGCCGGACTCGCTGAAGGTCTTGAGCTTGCGGCTGTTCTCCTCGATGAAAGTTTCGAAGTTGAGCCCCATCTTCTCGAAGTTGAGCCCGGAGGACATCTTGAAGAAGGCGGAGATGCAGGACCTGAGGTCGCGGCAGGCTATGTAGCCGCAGCGGTCGGCCGAGATTTCGGCGAGCTGCTGCCACACGCGGATCTTGTTGACCAGGGAGAGCGGGGTGCTGGTGCCCTGCGGGTAGACGAAGGAGATCAGCTCCTTGATTCTGCGCGAAGAGTCGATCAGATGGCCGAACTCGTGGCCTATGACGAAGCGCAGCTCGTCGTCGCTCATGATGTTGACCAGCCCGCTGTTGATGTTGAGTATGTGGCTGCGGCCCTCCTTCTCCGAGGGTATGCAGTAGGCGTTGATGGTCGCGTCGCCGGTGATGTAGAAGTCGATGGGCTCGTCGAAACCGGTGGTCTCCTTGACTTCCTGGAAGATGTTCCAGTAGTTGGAGAGGTTGTCGGGTTCGACCTTGAAGCTGTGTCCGTCGAGGATGTTCTTGTAGTAGTTGCTGTTCTGCGGGATGTTGGCCTTCTTTATCAGAAGCTCCACGACGCCTCCCTGCAGAGCGCCGTAGATCTGTTGTCCGAGGTCTTCGCCCCATTGGAGGCTGATCAAAGTCCTTACGATTTCGAGCTGGTTCATGGTTGTAATGTGATTGTCAGGTTTGATTGGGAGATGTCGGCGACCGTCACGCTCACGTTGTCATGCCCGCCGGCGATCTTGGCTCTCTCCACGAGCAGGCTGGCCGCTCTGTCGGGCTGTTTTTCCGCGAGCAGGGCCTCGATGATGTCGTCGCCGACCATGTCGGTGAGCCCGTCGGTGCAGAGGAGCAGCCTGTCGCCGGGGAAGAGGCGGCCGCTGTAGTCGCGGATGTCGACTTCCGGAGCGACGCCCGCGCCTATGCAGCTGTAGAGGGCCTTGCCTTGGGGGAGGGGCGTCAGGTCCCTCTCGTGGAGGGTCTGGTCGCGCGTCAGCCGGCGCAGCATGCCGTCGCGGTAGATGTAGCTGCGGCTGTCGCCCACGTTCACGAGCAGGGTCTTCCCTCCGGCCCAGACGAAGCCGGTGAGCGTGCAGCCCATGGGTCTGTCGAGCTGCATCCCGACCGACTTGAGGTCAAGCTCCGTGCCGATGCGGCCGATTTCTTCGGCCAGGGTCTCCTCCGGACGGCTCCAGTCGCGTCTGCCGTCGAAGACCAGCGAGCGGAGCTGTTCGAGGGTGTGGCTGCTGGCCATCTCGCCGTGCTGGTGCCCGCCCATTCCGTCGGACATCAGCAGCAGGAAGTTCTTCCCGTCGCCGAGGTCGTGGGTGAGGCCGGTCTGGCTGTCGCGTATAAGGCAGAGCCCCGCGCCGGCCATGTCCTGGTTGCCGTCGCGCACGCAGCCGATGTCGGAGATGCAGTAGATGTCGAGTTTCATGGTCAGGCTTTCTCTACGGTGAAGTCGAGGGTGGCTATGCGAAGGCTGTCGCCGGCCTTGAGAACGTACCATCTGTCCTTTTCGAGCCGGGTGCCGCCAATGAAGGTTCCGTTGGTGGAGCCGAGGTCCCGTATGGTCCAGCAGTTCTGGCCGGTCGAGAACTTGAGCTCCCCGTGGGTGCCCGATACGTAGCCGCAGCTCGAGAGCTCAGGGAAGATTCCTCCCCTGCGTCCGAAGACGCCGTCGCGGAGCGTGAGGCTCATCCCGCTGCCGGAAAGGCGGAGTCCTGACGTCGGGGTCGCCGGGGCGGCTGCGGGTCCTGTC
>JADILW010000094.1 GCA_017695095.1 Candidatus Cryptobacteroides avistercoris
ACGGTGAAGCTGTTGACGGTCTTGCCGTCGAGGTGGAGTTCGGCTCCGGAATCCTTGAGAAGGCCGTGCTGGGGCCAGATGCAGTCCGAACTGGCGCCGTCGGCTTCGCTCATTCCGGCCACCAGTATGAATACGTTGTCGACTTCTCCGTCGGAGTCGTTGTCGTATACGGAGAAGTCGATATCCTCCGATGACTGGAGACATGCGTCCCGGACGGCTTCGTAGAGCAGGGCGTCCTTGCGGTCGGAGTAGTTGGCGCCGTAGTAGGAGAGGTCTTTTGGAAGGGTGACAGAGGGGGTGAGGTCGAAACTGAACTCGCACTGCCTGCCGAACTGGTCGTTGAAGTAGTCCTGCGCTTTGAGCACGATGGTCTCCAGCTCGGTTTCGGTGCAGCTGAAATGCGTGTTCTGAAACTGTGCCGGTATCACGACCATCCTGAAGACGGCGAGAAGTGCTGTGAGGGCTGAGAACATGGACCTGAAAAAAGAAGCAAAGAGCCGGCAACCTCGCGGCTTCCGACTCTTGGACGTGTACTAAAACCTAAACCTATATCCAAGATGCAGGAGGTTTCAGCAACGTTGCAAATAAAATCAAAAAATAATTGAAAAATTATTTCTTGGCTTCTGCAACAGATACCTTGCGGAACTCCTTGAGGTCCTTCATGAGCTCAAGAGCGGCCTTGCGAGCCCTTCCGCCAGCGGCCTTGTTACCCTTAACTACCTGTGCATCAGCATTCTCCTTGAAGAGAGCGTAGTTCTCCTCGATTTTCTTTACAAGATCTTTCATGATTGTGTTATTTTATTGGTAATGAAATAACTTATTAACAGAGCGCAAGATATGAAAGAAAAATCTTTTTCACAAGCATTTCATGCCTCAAGCGGGGTTTTCTCCGCTTTTTCAGCCTTGGGTCTGGAATTCACCTGGCTCATGGCTCTCTCGATGCCGGCCAGCGCCCAGGTCCTGACGCCTCCGATGACCTTCTCCGCGAGTTCCGGAATCGCGGCCTTCTGCTCGTCGCTGAACTTTCCGAGCACGAAGTCCACCTGCTGTCCGTAGGCGAAATCGTGGCCCACTCCCAGTCGGCAGCGGGGGAATTCTGAGGTTCCGAGCAGCTCGCAGATGTTCTTGAGCCCGTTGTGCCCGCCGTCGCTTCCCGACTTGCGCATGCGCACTGAGCCGAAGGGAAGGTTGAGGTCGTCGCAGATCACCATGAGCTGGCTCGGGGGGATGTCGAGCTTCTGCAGCCAGTACCTCACCGCGTTGCCGCTCAGGTTCATGTAGGTTGAGGGCTTGAGCAGATGGAACTCCCTGCCCTTGTCCCTGACCGTGGCGAGGTCGCCGTAGCGGTCTGTCTCAAACACGACATTGGATGCCTGGGCCCAAGCATCCAATATCATGAAACCGATGTTATGTCTCGTGCCGGCGTATTCAGCACCGATGTTGCCGAGACCGGCTACGAGAAAACTCCTGTCGGACACGGACTGTCAGCTGTTACTGAGCGGCCGCCGCAGAGTTGCGGGTGGCCTTTACGCCGCAGATGATGGTGTCCTTGTCGGTGAGGACGGTGGCGTTCTCGACGGTGATGTCGCCGGCCTTGATCCTCTTGTCCAGACCGAGAGACGAGATGTCGACGGTCACCTTGTCGGGAAGGTTCTTGAGCAGGGCGCTGAGGCGTACCTTGCGCTCCCTCTGATAGAACTTGCCACCCTGCTGGACGCCGATCGCATGTCCGGTGATCTCGAGGGGTACGTTGATGCATACGGGCTTGGTCTCGTTGACGGCGAGGAAATCCACGTGGAGGCACTCGTCAGTCACGGGATGCCACTGAAGCTCATGGAGCACGGCGGTCTGAGCCTTGCCTCCGTCGATCACGAGGTCGACGATGTAGGACTGGGGGGTGTTGGTCAGAGCCTTGAGCTCCTTCGCGTTGACGGTGAAGAGGACATTGTCCATTCCGCATCCGTAGAGGTTGCAGGGAACGAGACCCTGTCTGCGGATCGCCTTGATGACGGCCTTGTTGCCTGCCTGGCGGGCCTGGCCCTTAAGTTCGAAATGCTGCATTTCTGATGTGTTGAAAAATGTGTTACTCAATCCGGCGCGTGCCGGATCCCATTGCACCAAAACCCACTGGTTTTAAAATGCGTCGCGAAGATACGAAGAAGCTGGGAACAATGCAAACTTTCCGCTATCTTTGCATCTGACCATGGACGCGAAGGGACAGGGCATACTCTACATAGTGCCGACACCTGTCGGCAACCTTGAGGACATGACTTACAGGGCTGTGAGGGTTCTCAGGGAGGCCGACCTGATCCTTGCCGAAGACACCCGCACCACCGGACTGCTGCTCAAGCACTTCCAGGTGGAGGGCAGGCTGCTCCCGCACCACAAGTACAACGAGCACGCGACCGCGGAGATGATTCGCGACCGCATCCTGGCAGGTGCGGACGTGGCTCTCGTGAGCGATGCCGGCACCCCCGGCATCTCGGACCCCGGCTTCCTGCTTGCGAGGACCTGCGCCGAGGAGGGGATAGAGGTCCGCACCCTGCCCGGGGCGACAGCCTGCATTCCCGCGGTGGTGTCGTCCGGACTGCCCTGCGACCGCTTCTGCTTCGAGGGCTTCCTGCCCCACAAGAAAGGTCGCCAGACTCAGATAGACAACTTAACCGACGAAACGAGAACTATGATTTTCTATGAATCACCGGCCCGGCTGACGAAAACTCTGGAGCAGTTCGCCGCGGCTTTCGGAGAGCAGCGCCGCTGCTGCGTCTCCCGTGAGATCTCCAAGCTGCACGAAGAACACGTGCGCGGAACCCTCGCCGAAGTGCTGGAGCACTTCCGTGAATGTCCGCCGAAAGGCGAGATAGTCATCACGGTGGCGGGAGCCGACCGCGTCAGAAACACTGTCCACAAGAACAAATACCGCAGCCATGACGAAGGAGAGGAAGGACGGTGTCCGGGAGGGGAGTAGAAGCTCCGCGGTTTTCAAGACAGGTGCGATTTCCCTTGTATTTCTCGTGATAGGCTATCAGGCGGCCCTCTTCATCAACAGGGCGGCCATGCTCGGCATCGAGGCCGCGCGGGACAGCCCCGACACGGTGTACGTGGTGCGTCATGTCGCCGCCGAGGCGGGGCCTGAGCCGGAGG
>JADILW010000095.1 GCA_017695095.1 Candidatus Cryptobacteroides avistercoris
TATGTCGAGAATCCCAACTGGACCGTCACCTACGCCGGCAAGGGCAGCTATCAGGGCTCTCCCGCCGACCTTATCAGCGTGACCGTTTCCGGCGGCAGCGACACCTACACGACCGGCGTCATCACCGTCGAGGACTTCGGGCAGGCAGGAATCCAGGCTTTCGTGGAGAGCATGGTCGCCAGCTATCAGGAGATGCTGGACCTTTACAACGCGATGGGCATGAACCTGACCTGGGCTGACATACTCTACACCGGGACCGAGGAGGAGATGCCTTACGATGTGCTCGATTCGTCCGTAGAGTGGTATGCTGTCGCATTCGGAGTCGACCTTGACGGCAAGCCCACCGGACTCTACTCCATCTCCGAGCCCTTCACCCCCGAGGAGCTCGAGGCTTCCGACGCCTACAACAAGTGGCTCGGCACATGGACCGTGACCGGCGCGAACGGTACCGAGAACGTTCTCGAAATCTCAGCCCTGTCGCCCGACCTGTCCTACACCGTGAGAGGATGGCAGTTCGGCGACTACTCCGAGGACTGGCCCGGAATCACAGCCAGCTTCAATGCCGACGGCTCGATCTCATTCATGTCGGAGGAATACGGCTCCTATGACACCGGCGATTACGGAGTCGGCACTCTCGGCTGCTTCGGAATTGTCGAGGTACAGGGCCAGACCAGCCCCGTATCAGGAGACAGCTATCCTATGTGCACCGCTACTCTGACGGGCGACAACACCGCCGAGGCTGTGGGAGAGGAAATCACACTCTCCAATAACAACACCTACGAAATCGTGGGCATGGAGTACATCGTGCTTCTCTCCGGACAATACGACGGATATGTCCTGAGCTTCGAGGGCGACATCCCCACATTCCCTCTGTCCATGACCAAGGAGGCTTCTTCCGCTGCGACCAGGACCGTAAGGATGGAATACCTCCAGGCTTCAGCCGGAGTGCAGAGCCCTCTCAAGATTGCCGCAGGAACCACCAGCCTCGTAAAGATGGCCGAGTAATATGGATACAGAACCAGGCGTCGCCTGAAAATATGTTTGGATGAGGGTGGCAGGCCTGCCTTGCGGCAGGGCCACCCTCATTGAATTTGTAAACTACTCAATACAATGAACAAGGGAAAAATCATTTTCTGCATCGCATTGTGCATCGCGGTGTCAGGCTGTCAGAAGGAGCCGCAGAGAATAGCCCGGAACACCCCGGACGAACCGGTCGCCGGCATCTCGGAAGATGCTGCGATTCCAGGCGTCATGAAAATCAGGGTCTCTGAAGAGCTCGCCGAAAGACTTCTTGCAAATGCTGACGAGAATGGCAGGGTCAGCGATCCCGAGGCCGCAGGTCTCATAGTGCCGGGAATCGACATCAGTTCCGTGAACACCACCTTCCTCATAGGAGGCAGGTTCGAAGCCAGGCAGAGGGCTGCCGGACTCCACAGATGGTTCACCGTCCGTTACAGCGAGGATGTGCCTCTGACCCGCGCGTCCGGAGACTTCTCCCGGGTCGAGGGCATAGAGATTACCGAGCCCGCCCTGAAAATCAGGAAGTCTTCGGTGGAGATGGACGATCCTCAGTATGCCTCGCAGTGGCATTATCACAACACCGGACAGAACGGCTTCGTCTCCGGGGTTGACATGAGGCTTCAGGAAGCCTGGGACACCTACGAAGTTTTCGGAAACGAGACCGTGACCGTGGCTATCATGGACGGCGGGGTGGATATCGACCATCCGGACCTCAAGCCCAATCTCTGGGTGAACGAGGCGGAGCTGAACGGCACGCCCGGCCGTGACGACGACGGCAACGGATATGCCGACGACATCTACGGCTTCAATTTCATAACCAACAACGCCGACATTTCCGGAGAGGCCCACGGCACCCATGTGGCGGGAACCGTGGCCGCAGCCAACAACAACGGAATCGGAGTGTGCGGCGTTGCGGGCGGACGCTATCCCGACCAGCCCGGAGTCCGGCTCATGTGCCTGCAGATCATGGATGAAAGACATCCTGATACCGGCTGCGACAATGCCAGATTCTTCCAGTATGCTGCCGACAACGGCGCCAATATCGCCCAGTGCAGCTGGGGCTACGAGGAGTCGCCTTCGCAGATGCTGCCTTCGGACGCTGCCGCGATAGACTACTTCATCGACAATGCCGGCATAGACGAGAACGGCAATCAGACCGGCCCGATGAGGGGAGGGCTCGTGGTGTTCGCCGCGGGAAACAATGCCCAGAATTACGACTTCCCTTCAGGTTATGAGCGCGTCATAGCCGTAGGTGCGATCGGCCCTTACGGAAAGGCCGCCTACTACACCAACTACGGCAGCTGGGTCGACGTGTGCGCGCCCGGCGGCGACCAGATGTCCGGCGGAAATTACGGCGGAGTGCTCAGCACCGTCAACGGCGGACAGTACGGCTATCTGCAGGGCACCTCCATGGCCTGCCCCCACGTGTCCGGACTTGCTGCCCTCGTGCTTTCGGTCAAGGGTCAGGACGGCTTCACCTGGGAAGATCTCTTCGACATCATCGTTAGCAGCACCGACCCTTCCATCTACGACTACAATCCCGACATGCGCGGGCAGCTCGGAACGGGCATGATAGACGCCGTGCTCGCCCTGTCGTCGATAAGCACCTTGCCTCCCGAAGAGCTCTCGCATATCGAGGCTGACGCCAGAGCCAACAATATCTTCTTTACCGTGGACGTGCCTGCCGACCCCGACAATACCACGGCCTACTACTATAACGTGTACTACAGCACCTCCCGCTTCGATGCGGACGAACTCTCGTCCGCCGAGCTCTACAAGGTGTCCGTAAAAGATACCGAAGACGCGGGCGACGGCCTCAGGAACTTCGTTCTCAGGGGCCTCGAGTTCAACGCCGACTATTATTACGCAATCTCGGCGAGCGACTTTGCGGGAAACGAGTCCGCGATATCGTCTGTCCGGGAAATCTCCACGACATCCAACAGCGCCCCTGCAATAGAAGCCGATACTGACGAGCCCCTGGTGGCAAAGGCCTACGGCAGCTATTCGAAGACCTATACGGCTGTCGACCCCGACGGGCACGACGTGGAACTCAGCTGCGTGCTCAACGGCAATTCCGGAGTAAGTTCGGAGCAGCTTTCCGAGAACAGCGTCAAGATCACAGTGAACGGTGCGCTTGCGTCTGAGGGAATCCACAGCTTCACTCTTGTCGCAGTGGATGAGTACGGCGCAAGGACCGAGCTGAAAGAAGATTACACCGTGCTTCCGAACCATAGCCCCGAACTTGTCGAGGATTTCGGAACGGTGTGCATCAACGGAAAGGGCGGTACCATGAGAGTGTCCATCGCCGAGCATGTGAAGGATGAGGACGGCGGCCCGCTTTCCGCCCTCGTTTCCGTCAGCGACAGGGATGTCGTGTCCTTCGTATATTCCGACCAGATGCTTACCTTCACCGGAAAGCAGCTCGGCGTGGCCGAGGTCGGCCTTACGGTGACCGATGCGAAGGGTGCGAGCATAAAGACCAGCTTCAACGTGGTTGTCAGGGACAGCGGCAAAGCCTACGACCTGTATCCCAATCCCGTAAGCGACTATCTCAATATCAGGACTCCGGAGACCGCGGAATGCAGCATCTCCATATATTCGGCGTCAGGCTCGCTGATTTATTCCGGCGAAGGAATGTCCAGCATCGACGAGCCCATGCAGGTCGACATGAGAAATGCCGCGCCCGGACAGTACAGCGTGCGTCTCACCCTCTCCGGCGAGGAATATCAGACTTCAGTAGTTAAACTTTAGGCATTACACGAGAAATGAAATTCATAAGATTTATACTTTGTTCAGCGGTCGCCGCGGCTTCTTTCGGAGCCGCAACGGCACAGGACGCCACCGTGCCCGCAGCCGGCGAAAGCCCGGCGCTGCAGTTCCTGAATGTCGGCGCCTCTCCGAGAAACTGGGCGATGGGCGGAGTTCAGAGCGGCCTGCAGAAGAACGCGTATGCGCAGTTCGGGTCGGTGGCAGCGGTTCCTTTCTGTGATGAGACCATGGCAGCCGGAGCCTCCTATACCATGTGGCGGCCCGCGTCCAGCAATATGCTCGCCGCCGGTGCCGCGTGGAATATAAACGGCACCTTCGGTGTGACTTTCGGGGTGCAGACAGGTCTGAATCCCGCATATGAGCTTACCTCGGCCGCCGGTGTGCCTGCCGGAACTTTCTCGCCTTTCGACCTTCGCGCAGGCGCCGGCTTCGCCTGGAGGGTGGTCGAGAATCTTTCAGTGGGAGTTGGACTCAATTATGTGAGCAGCAGCCTGGCTCCCCGGAGCGAGACATATTCAGGAGGCATGAGCAGCTTTACGGCTGACGTGCAGCTGATGTACCTGCTCGGAGACTTCGACATTTCACTTGCCGCATCCAATCTCGGAATGCCGGTGAAATCGGCTTCAGGTCAGAGTTTCGGCCTGCCGATGAACGCCAGGCTGGCAGGAGGCTACAGCCATGACTTCGGCCTCCACCGCGTCTCTGCCGGAGTTGAGGGCGGCATGTTCTTCGGTGCGGCTTCCGCTGCATTCGGAAGCGTGGGCGCTGAGTATGTATACAACGGTTTCGTGGCCCTGCGTGCCGGATGGCATTACGGTGCCGAGGGCTGCGGGGTGCCGAGCTTCGCTTCGGTAGGTCTCGGCTTCGAGTTCCTCGGAGTGAACATCGACGCCGCCTATCTGATCGCTCCGGCGGATTCACCTCTGCAGAACACCCTGAGCTTCGGTCTCGGCTACAGTTTCTGAATTCCCGGCCGGTGCTGCGGTCTCCATGTTTGAAAAACGGAGGACAGGTCCGACTTTCGACCTGTCCTCCGTTTTCCGTCTGCAGCATGCTCAGAGCGTCCCCTGCTTGAGGCTTTCGATGTAGTCGTCGATGCGGCGGAGTTCGCTGCTGACCTGAAGGTGCTGGGGGCAGGCCTCCTCGCAGCGGCCGCAGCCTATGCAGTGGTCGGCCTGGCGCACGGTGGGGATGGCCTTGTCGTAGGCCAGCAGGTAGCGGCGCCGGGCCCTCGCGTAGCCCTCCTGCTCGCTGCTCTTGACGTAGGTCCCCGCGTTGAGGTTGTCGTTGTAGAACTTGAAGATGCCCGGGATGTCGATGCCGTAGGGACAGGGCATGCAGTAGTTGCAGCCCGTGCAGCGCACGAGAGGGTAGGTCTCCATCCTCACCGCCACGTCCTGCAGCAGCTCCATCTCCTCTTCGCTCAGAGGCTTGAAGTCGAGGTAGGTCCTGAGATTGTCCTCCAGATGCTCCATGTAGGTCATTCCGCTGAGCACGCACATCACCCGCGGGAAACTTCCGGCGAAGCGGAAGGCCCACGACGCGAGCGAGCCGGCTGGATCCTTCGCCTGGAGCATGTCGGCCAGAGTCAGCGGCATGTCGGCAAGGCGGCCGCCCCTGAGCGGCTCCATTATCACCACGGGAATCTCCATGCGGTCGAGCACCTCGTAGAGATATTCCGCGTTGGTGTTGTTGCGGCCTGCGTGCCTCCAGTCGACGTAGTTCATCTGAATCTGCACGAAGTCCCAGTGGTATCTGGAATGCAGCGACATGAGCTCGTCGAAGCCCTTCTGGTCGCCGTGGAAGGAGAAGCCGAGGTTGCGTATGTGGCCGAGCTCCCTCTCGCGGAGCAGGAAGTCCATGATGCCTGTGGAGCCGAAGCGGGTGTCGAAGGCGTCCATGCCGCCTATGGAGTGGAGCAGATAGTAGTCCACATGGTCGGTGTTGAAGATTTCCAGCGAGTTGCGGTACATCATCACCGAGTTGTCGTAGCTCCAGTCGGAGAAGTTCGAGAGCTTGGTCGCGAGCAGCCATTTGTCGCGGGGATAGCGGCTCAGCGCTTCGGCCGTCGCCCTCTCGCTCTGCCCGCCGAGGTAGTTGGGCGAGGTGTCGTAGTAGTTGACGCCGTGCGCTATGGCCACGTCCACGAGACGGTTGACCTCGTCCTGGTCGATGCGGCTCGTGCCGTCGTCGCCGGTGACCATCGGCCAGCGCATGCAGCCGTAGCCCAGGAGCCCGATTCCAGGGTAGTTCTGCGGCATGGTGCCTTCAGGCAGGCCGGACTGCGTGGATGAAAGGCTTTCGCCCACCGTCTTGGGCGCGCAGGCTGCGGCTCCGATGGCTGCCGCTCCGAGGCCTGCGGTCTTCAGAAAATCTCTTCTGTCCATAGTCACGATGTTTTAGTTCAAGCCCTGGCGACGCCGCATCTGCCGGCCTCCGCCGTTGTGTCCGTTGTCGCCGCCCATCCGTCCGCGGCCTTGACCATGGCCGGCACCCTGGCCGGCGCCGTGGCGGGGAACGTCGCTCTCATGGACGGAGAGCCCGTCCACTACGATGGCGCTGATCGGTCTCGAAGGGCAGAGGAACTCGCAGGCCCCGCAGCCTATGCAGTGCCTTTTGGCGACTGCGGGGACGGGCCTCGCGTAGCCCTCGGCCTTTATCATGCGGATGGCTCCGGTGGGGCAGTGCCGCTCGCAGTTGCCGCAGTCCTCCTTGTCGGTGGCGGCGAAGCAGAGCTCGAGATTGACCCTGGCCTTGCCTATGCTGACCGTGAGTTTCTCGTCTTTCTGTATGGGCCCGATAGCGCCGGTGGGGCAGACTTCGCTGCAGACGGTGCACTCGGGTCGGCACCAGCCGTTCTCATAGCCCATCTGAGGCTGAAGGAAATGCTCCAGCCCGGTGGACGCGCGCAGCACGTCGTTGGGGCAGTTGGCCACGCAGAGCTGGCAGGCGGTGCAATGGTCGTGGAAATGCCTGACGCTCATGGCTCCGAAAGGCACGAGCTGCCCGCGGCGTCCGGGCGCCTCCTTGTCGGCTACATCG
>JADILW010000011.1 GCA_017695095.1 Candidatus Cryptobacteroides avistercoris
CGGCCACGTATGACTTGACTTCCGCCTTGTCCGCAAGCACATGGTAGAGAGGATTCCTGTCGTAGAGTTTCTGCCACTGAAGCTTCTCGGTATATCGTGCGGGGCTCTTCAGGTTCAGCGGCCTGCCGAAGGCCTTCCAGTAGCTCAGTTCCAGATAGAGCCTGTCGGGCATCCACGGCTGCGGTTTGCGCAACAGAAAAGCCCTCTCGCCGGGAGTCAGCACGAAGCCGAGGGCCGCAAGAGCGATCGAAGCCCACGCGAGCAGACACACCAGAACCAGCCTGAAGGCACCTTCGGGCAGGAGTGCGCGGACAGCCAGCGGCAGCAGCATGACCAGCACCGTCAGAACCAGCAGCCTGAAGACCACCTCCTTCAGGAAGCGCCCCACCGGGAACTGCGCGTCGCGGCGCGCGAAATACAGCCGCAGCGCGAACACAAGCAGATAGGTGCCAATAAGGCATATATACGCCCACTGTGCGCCGGCGCCCAGACGGAAGGCGAGCCAGACGGCGGGCAGGCAGAGCAGCGAACCCAGGCCGGTGGCGAGATAATATCGTCTGACCTTGCCGGTGGCCAGCTGAAGGGTGAGCAGGGAGTTCCCTCCCATGTCCACGAGCAGCGCCGCCATCGACAGGCGCACGAATTCAGCCGCGCCGGCGGGCACGTTCCCCAGCCACAGCCGCAGCAGGTAATCGGCCTCCGCCGCTATCGGCACCATGAACAGCAGTATCGCGAGATACGCGAACTTCGAGCCCTTGGCCACCAGGCTGTAGCAGTAGCCGCGGTCGCCCGAAGCCCAGGACTTGGTGATCTGCGGGTTCACGGCCGTCAGGAAATTGACGGCGAACTGCTTCACCACAACCTCAACCTGAGAGGCCACGCCCCTCGCCGCGTTCATCGCGACCCCGAAGAACATGTTCACCAGCAGGCTGGAACCCTGCACGTTCAGCACCCCGGCGCCCGAGCCGAAGAAGCTCCAGCCCGCGAAACCCGCCATCTCGCGGAACAGCCGGCGGTCGAAAACCGGCCTGGCGCGGCTCTCCTCGAAATTACGGCGGCAGTAGATGCCGTAGGTCACGCGCACCAGCAGCGCCACCGCGAGCATCAGCAGCGCGTAGGTCTCGAGCTTGTCGAACACCGAAACGCTCAGCAGCAGCGCGACGAGCAGCTTCAGCGCGGCCTCCCCTATGCTTATCCAGGCGAACGCCGACATGCGCTCATGGGCGATGATCGCGGCGTTGAACGGCACCGAAAGCATGTTCAGGACCAGGACGCCCAGCGAGCAGTGCAGCACGAAGCGGGCGGCGTCCATCCGCGGAGCCGGAATCACCATCTTCGCGTTCAGGAACCAGGCCCCCGCCGTCTCCACGAGCAGCACGAGCAGCAGGGATAGCAGAAGCTGCACCGCCATCCCGGTGGCGAACACCTTCCGCAGCCTCCCGGAATCGGAGCGGCCTATCTCGAAGGCAAGATAACGGCTGATCGCCGAGGAGATCGAAGTCGTGATGAAGGTGAACATGGTCACCACTCCGCCGACGGCGTTCCAGACTCCGTAGTCCTCGACCCCGAGTTCCCGGAGCACGACCCTGGAGGTGAAGAGGCCGATGAACATCAGCAGGAACATGCGCAGATACAGCAGCACGGCATTGCGGGCTATGCGCCTGCCGTTCTGCAGATTTCTGTTGCCGTCACCCTGCTGCATGGCGGATTATCTTCTGAATATGCCGAACACGGACGAACCGGAGCCTGACATGGAGGCGTAGACGGCGCCCTCCTCGTAGAAGCGGCGCTTTTCGGCCTCTACCTGAGGCCACAGGGCGAACACCGAGGGTTCGAAGTCATTCACGAGAGCATCCCGCCACCGTTCCACCGGCAGCGCCAGAGCCTCACGCAGCGGCATCCTGCCGCCCGGCTCGCATTCCCTGGGCACCACCCGGGAATATGCGTCCCTGGTGCTCACGTGAACCCCTTCGGGAATCCTGATCTCGATGCGCCAGTCTTCGAGGTCCAGTGCGTAGTCGCTGAGAATCTCCCCCCTGCCCTCGCCGGTCATGGGGCGGTTGTAGATGAAGAACGGGCAGTCGGAACCCAGCTCCGCGGCGTATGCGGCCAGCGAGGCGTCGCCGAGGCCGAGGGAGAACATGTCGTTGAGCATCCTGAGCGCGAAGGCGGCGTCGGACGAGCCCCCTCCGAGCCCCGCACCGGCAGGCGCGTGCTTGCGCAGTCTGACCTCCACGGGAGGAAAGTCGAAGTCGCGGCGAAGCAGCTTCACGGCCTTCATCGAAAGGTCGCTCTGCGGGTCCCAGCCGCCGCCTTCGAGGCTTATCCTGTCGCCGGGCCCGCCGCAGACCTCTATCTCCAGCTCGTCGCGCAGGCCGTGGTACGGCACGAACAGCGTCTCGATGTCGTGATAGCCGTCGGGGCGCTTTCTGAGTATGCTCAGTCCGAGATTGATCTTGACGTTAGGATATGCTTTCATAAAGTTCACGGCCAAGGTCTTCGGGCAGCCGCTGCATCACCGGGGCGAGGAAGGCCAGCTTCTGGAGCTGTTTCGCCACCTCCTCGGGTATGCCGCGCGAACGCATGTAGAACTCCTCCTCGGCATTCAGGAAGCCGGAGGTGCAGCCGTGCGAACAGATTACGTCGTCGGCGTAGATTTCAAGCTGGGGACGGGCCTCCACTTTCGCCTCCGGCGAGAGCAGTATGCTGTGGCTCTCCTGATGGGCCTCGGTCTTCTGGGCGTCCTGCGCTATGTAGATCATGCCGTCGAACTCCACGCGGGACCCGCCGTCGGCCAGCCCCTTGACCAACTGCCGCGAAGTGCTGCCGCCGCAGGTGTGCCTCACCAGGACGTTCATCCTGAGGTCGTCGCAGCCTGAGCAGACGTAAGCTGCGGCCAGGTCCAGGTCGCAGCCGGGACCGGCTATCTCCACCTCGAGCGCAAGCCTGGCCGTCGTGCCGGGCAGGGCCACGAAGGTCATCCGGAGCTGCTCGCCGGCCTCCATTCTCAGGAACTGCGGTATCGCGTCCCGCCCTATCACGTAAACCTTATCCATTCAGACTCTCGTATCCTTCGTTCTCTATCCTGTCCGCAAGCTCCCTGCCCGCGGTCTCGACTATGCGTCCGTCCTTGAGCACGTGCACCACGTCTGGCACTATGTAGTCCAGCAGCTTGCGGTAGTGGGTGATCACTATCGTCGAAGTCTCGGGGGTGCGCAGGGCCCTGACGCCGTCGGCGACTATCTTGAGCGCGTCCACGTCGAGGCCGGAGTCGGTCTCGTCGAGTATGCTGAACCGGGGTTCGAGCATGGCCATCTGGAATATCTCGTTGCGCTTCTTCTCTCCTCCCGAGAAGCCCACGTTCACGTCGCGCCGGGCAAACTCGCCCTTCATGCCCACGAGGGCCATCTTCTCCTTGAGCAGCTTCAGGAACTCGCCCGGCTTGATCTCGGGCTGCCCATGGGCCTTGCGCTTCGCGTTGATGGCGGCCTTCATGAAATTGGTGATGCTGACCCCGGGAATCTCCACGGGATACTGGAAGCTCAGGAAGATGCCGGCCCAGGAGCGCTCCTCCGGGCTCATGGCCAGAAGGTCCTTCCCGTCGAAAACGATGCTCCCTTCGGTGACCTCATAGCCCGGACGGCCGGTCAGCACGCCGCCAAGGGTGCTCTTGCCGGCTCCGTTGGGTCCCATCACGGCATGCACCTCGCCCTCCCGTATGGTGAGGTCTATGCCCTTGAGTATCTCCTTGCCCGCGACTCCTGCGTGCAGGTTCTTTATTTCAAGCAGTATCTTACTCATTGTTCTTGTACATTTTTCTCCACGACACCAGCGACCAGACGCCGTTGGCGATATAAAGCGCGCTCACGACGGGCATTATGTAGAGGCCTGAGAGTATGTAGAGCGTGGCGTTGCCGATGTTCACGAGCAGCCAGACTATCCAGCACTCCCAGTACTTGCGGGCGCTCAGGTACTGTGCGCAGAGCGTGAGCATCAGCATCAGGGAGTCCAAATAGGGGTTCGCGGGGTCGTCGAACACGAATTTCAGCACGAAGGCCCAGGCCACGGAAGCGCCGAGCACGGCCAGCACATAGAGAGCCAGGTGCCGCGGGGGTATGTTGCCCACCTTCAGCCTGCTGCTGTCGGCCGCGCTGCGCTCCTCCTCCCTGGGATGCGTCCAGCGCCAGTGGCCGTAGGCGTTGATTATCAGGGATATCGGCTGGAGTATCATCGCCGAATAGAGGTGCTGGTGCATGAACAGCACGAAGAGGAATACGTTGTAGACATATCCCACGTAGAAGTTGTACTTCGAATTGCGTCCCGCGAGGAACACGCACGACAGTCCGAGGACCGCCGAAACTATTTCTACCCAAGTCATCCTATTGAACCTTCAAGTGAAACCGAGAGGAGCCTCTGCGCCTCTATCGCAAATTCCATCGGCAGGCGCGCAAGGACCTCCTTGGCGTAGCCTCCGACTATGAGCCCGGCCGCATCCTCAGGAGAAATGCCCCTCTGGCCGCAGTAGAAGAGCTGGTCGTCGCTGATCTTCGAGGTGGTGGCCTCGTGCTCCACGACCGCGGTGGGGTTCTGGTTCCTGATGACCGGGAATGTGTGCGCCCCGCATCTGCTGCCGATCAGCAGCGAATCGCATTGCGAGAAGTTGCGGGCGTTCTGCGCTCCGGGGGCGACGTGCACCAGTCCGCGGTAGCTGTTCTCGCTGAAACCGGAGGATATGCCCTTGGAGACTATGCGGCTGCGTGTATTGCGGCCGAGATGTATCATCTTGGTGCCGGTGTCGGCCTGCTGGCGGTGTCCGGTCATCGCGACGCTGTAGAACTCCGACGAGGAGTTGTCGCCCTTGAGTATGGTGCTCGGGTATTTCCAGGTGATCGCCGAGCCTGTCTCGACCTGGGTCCAGCTCAGATGGGAGCCGCTGCCCCTGCAGATGCCGCGCTTGGTCACGAGGTTGAGTATGCCACCGCGGCCTTCGGCGTCGCCGGGATACCAGTTCTGCACGGTGCTGTATTTCACGTTCGCGTCCTTCTCCACTATGATTTCAACCACGGCGGCGTGGAGCTGGTGCTCGTCGCGCATCGGGGCGGTGCAGCCCTCCATGTAGCTGAGCTCCGACCCCTCGTCGGCCACGATCAGCGTGCGCTCGAACTGTCCGGTGCCGAGGGCGTTGATGCGGAAGTAACTGGAGAGGTCCATCGGGCACCTGACGCCCTTGGGTATGTAGCAGAAGGAGCCGTCGGAAAAGACGGCTGAGTTCAGCGCGGCGTAGAAGTTGTCGCCCGGGGGCACCACGGTCGCAAGGTATTTGCGGACCAGCTCGGGATATTCGCGCACGGCCTCGGAGAAGGAGCAGAAGATGATGCCTTTCTCCTCGAGGGTCTTGCGGAAGGTGGTGGCCACGCTCACCGAATCGAACACGGCGTCCACCGCCACGTTGCTCCTGGGCTTCACCCCGGCGAGCGCCTCCCTCTCGTGGAGGGGGATGCCGAGCTTGTCGAAGGTCTCCATCAGGGCCGGGTCGATCTCGGTCGGCCTGTCCTCGTCGCGCTTCGGCGCCGCCCAGTATATGATGTCCTGGAAATCTATCTTGGGAAGTTTCAAGTGTCCCCATGTCGGAGGGGTCATCCTCTGCCATTTGCGGAAGGCGTCCAGACGGAAGTCCAGCAGCCACCGCGGCTCGTCCTTCTTCTCGGAGATGAGCCGTATTATATTTTCATTCAGGCCTTTCGGGACATACTCCTGTTCGACTTCGGTCACGAAGCCGTCCTTGTATTCCTTCTGCGAAAGTTCCTTTAGAATATCGTCCATAGCAACTTACAAAGGTAGGGAAAATTATTTGGAATCCGTTGCCGGCCGGCGCACGCTCGCCAGCCAGAGCCCCAGCATCGTGAGCGCGCAGTTTATCAGAAGCAGCTCGAAGCCTATGCGCCAACCGCCGAACCACTGCTCGCTATGGGTTTTCAGCAGCATGCAGAGCAGGGGCGAGGCGAGGCATATGAACGGCACCCAGGCCTCGCGCGGACGACGCCGGGTGAAGATTCCGAACATGAAAAGCCCCAGCAGCGGGCCGTAGGTGTAGCCGGAAATCGTGTAGACGGCGTTGATCACGCTGTCGTCGCCTATCGCCCGGAAGCCGCATATCACCACGCCCATGACCACGGCGGCGCCGGCATGCACCCTGCCGCGCGTCTTCCTGAGTCCGGTTTCGTCCTGTTTCCCGCCGGCCTTGAGAATGTCGAGCGTAAAGGTGGTGGTGATGGAAGTCAGCGATGAGCCGGAGCTGCTGAACGCCGCAGAAACCAGCCCGAGCACGAACAGCAGGCCGACAACCGGAGGCATCAGAGGCCTGCCGGAGGCGTCGGTGCCGCAGGCCACCGTCGGGAAGAGGTCGTCGGGCTTCGCCACAGCGACTCCGCCGCCGGACGCGAAATCAAACAGCAGCACTCCGAGCGCTAGGAAGAGCAGGTTCACCGGAATGAAGGCCACTCCGTAGGAAAGCACGTTCCTGCGGCTCTCCCTGAGGCTGCGGCACGAAAGATTCTTCTGCATCATGTCCTGGTCGAGCCCGGTCATCGCCACTGTCGTGAACATTCCGGCCAGGAACTGCTTCCAGAAATACCGGGTATCGCCGGGGTCGTCGAAGAACCAGATGCGGCTCATCGGGCTGTCGGCCACGCTGCGGCAGCCCTCGGCGAGGGTGAAACCCGCCGCCCGGCACACGAACACTATGCACAGCACCACGCAGCCCAGCATGCACAGCGTCTGGAGCATGTCGGTCCAGACCAGGGAGCGCACGCCGCCGCGGAAGGTGTAGAGCCACACGAGCAGCATGGTCAGGCACACATTGACCCAGAAAGGCACGCCAAGAGGGTCGAACAGCACAAGCTGCAGCACTATGGCCGTCAGATACATCTTCACTCCGCTGCCGAGAACCTTCGAGAGCAGGAAGAACGCCGCCCCGGTCTTGTAGCTGCAGAGCCCGAAGCGCTGTTCGAGGTATTCATAGAGACTCGTGAGGTTCAGCCGGTAGTAGAGCGGCAGCAGCAGATAGGCGATCACCGCATAGCCGGCCACGAAACCCAGCGCCATCTGCAGATAGGAGAACGCCGAGGCCTCCACCATACCGGGCACGGAGACGAAGGTTACACCTGAGATCGAGGTGCCCACCATGGCCACCGCGACCACCGGCCAGGGAGAACGCCGTCCTCCACGGAAGAAATCGGCACTGCCGCGGTTCTTCCGGGCCGTCAGCAGGCTCAGGGAGATCACCACGGCGAAATAGACAACTATCGCCGACACTACGACCGTAAGATTCATGCCGCTGCAAATCCTTCTTGAACGCGATACGCCCGCCGGATGATCCGGCAGGCGTGCTGCTGTGCCCGAGGCCGGACTCGAACCGGCACGTCTTTAGGGGACAATGGATTTTGAGTCCATCGCGTCTACCATTCCGCCACTCGGGCTCACGGCGGTCCG
>JADILW010000096.1 GCA_017695095.1 Candidatus Cryptobacteroides avistercoris
GTCTATCATCGTGTGTTTGTTTTTGTTTCGTAAAGTTAATTCTTGTCCTCTGCTTAATCAAATTATTCAGGAAAATCTTTGGTTCATCCGGATTTGCAATCCGGATTAACAGTTTCAGTTGATTTGTAATCTTCTGCCTGCCGCCGCGGGAGGAGCTCAGCCTCAGGCAGCTTTCTGTGTTTCAAAGATTCTGCGCCGGGAGGGCGCGAGGAGAGCCCTCTGCGGAGCTCCCCGCAGCGCGTGTCCGGCGCCCAGGCAGCAGATTCTGCGTCAACTTGCAAATCTACCCCGTGTGTCCCTCAACGGCATTTTCCGGTGCCCGATTAATTCGGGAGAGAGAAGGGGGGATACTCATGCTGTAACTGGCTGTTCTGTCGGGTTTGAAATTCATTAGTACCAGATGCAGCCGTTCTGCGGCGGTGTATGGCTGCAAGGTGGGACTGCTGGAACCAATTTGGGTCCATAAGGACCAGCCACCGGCCCTGGAATAGCCTCTGCGCCGTCCCGCCGGGTCTACTGAATTTCAACTTTGCAGCAGCTGACGGCGGGTACCGCAGCGGTCAAGTTCCTTCGTGAAATTCATCTGCGCCCCTGATATGCCCTGCAGGTATCCTGAATGGCGGTCGGGCGGCGAGGTGGAAGGAAAACGGTTACACCTGCGCGGAGTGTATCCCACTGAATTGCCTGCAGAGCTGTTCTGTCGCGCAGGTGAATTGCAAATCCGTTTCAACGACAAGCCCGGATTGCATATCCGGGCGGACATAATGCCGAGCTCGGCAGCGGCAGGCAACAGATTGCAAATCCGTCGCTTCTGCTGCTTTCCGGTCGCAGGCGGAGTCGGCCTATGGCAGTATAGGGCTGCGCGGTGGTTCTTACTGCCGGAGGGCGAGCTCTGTCTGCGACCGGCAGCCACGCTGGATTGCAAATCCACCGCAACAGAACTGCTCCTAACTAATCTGCAATTACTTCGTTTTGCCGGATTTGTAATTCGTCGGTACCTGTTGCAGCTGATTTGCCATCTGCCGAAACAGCAAATCTGCCTGAGCGGTACAGCAGTTTTATCCCTTGAACGGCACGTAATTGCGTGAAAAATGTTAAATTCGCAGTTCTGCAAATTTGATTATGGACGTACAGGAACTCAGGAAGGAATTCACTCAGCTCGGCGAAAAGGTCTACGACAGGCCTCTCGTCTACCTCGACAATGCCGCGACCTCGTTGAGGCCGCGCAGCGTCGTCGGGAAATGGGTCGAACTCTCGGAGAGATACAGCGCCAACATCCACAGGGCGGTACATCATATATCTTCCGTGGCCACGGAGGAGTATGAGCATGCACGCGAGACGGTGGCGGCTTACCTGAACGTGAGCCCCAAAGAGATAATTTTCACCTCGGGCACCACCGCGTCCGTCAATCTCGCCGCGTTCAGTTTCGGCGAAGCCTTCGTCGGCGAGGGCGACGAGATCATAGTCAGCGAGAGTGAGCATCATTCCGACCTCGTGCCCTGGCAGATGATGTGCGAAAGGAAGCGCGCCGTCCTGAAAGTCCTGAAAGTGGACGAAGAAGGCAGGCTGCGCGTCGACGAACTCGGCTCCATGATCACCCCGAGCACCAGGCTCGTGTGCGTGACGCATGTCTCGAACGTCCTCGGGCTCGTGAATCCCATAAAGGAGATAGCGGGCATCTGCCATTCTCACGGCTGCCGCCTGCTCGTGGACGGAGCCCAGGGAGCAGTTCACGAGCATCCCGACCTCAGGGACCTCGACTGCGACTTCTACGCCTTCTCCGGACATAAGATGTACGCGGCCCCGGGAACTGGCGTCCTCTACGGGAAGAAGGAGCTGCTCGACGCGATGCCCCCGTATATGGGCGGGGGAGAGATGGTCGGCAATGTGAAGTGGAGCGGTACGACCTACGCGCCCGTGCCGCTGAAGTTCGAGGCAGGCACGCAGAACTTCGCCGGAGCGCCCACTTTTGTGCCCGCCATCCGGATGCTTGAATTGATGGAAGATATTGAAATAGAGCGAAATACCGACGAAATTACGGAATATCTGCTGGAAGAGCTGCCGAAAATCCCCGGACTGCGGCTGTACGGCATCCCTGGAGAGGCCTGCGGGCAGGACTTCCGCAAGGTCCCCCTCTTTTCGTTCTCCGTGGAACACTGCCACCACGAAGACCTCGCCCTGATACTCGACAAGATGGGCATAGCCCTGCGTTCGGGACAGATGTGCGCAGAGCCGCTGATGGACAGATACGGAGTCACCGGAATGCTCAGGGCCTCGTTCGCCCCCTACAACACCATGGAGGAGGCCGTGTATTTCCTGGACTCGCTCAAGAAAGCCATAATAATGCTCGAAGCATGAAAACACTCAAGGAAAGACAGGACGAGCTCGTCGAAGAATTTTCGATGTTCGACGACTGGCTCGACAAATATGAATATCTGATTGACCTGGGCAAGAACCTCGAACCATTCCCGGAAGAGCTGAAGACCGACGACAGGCTCATAAAAGGCTGCCAGTCGCGCGTGTGGCTCGACGCCGAAGCGAAAGACGGCGTGATAGTCTTCAGAGCCGACAGCGACGCGATAATCACCAAGGGAATAATCTCCATGCTGATTTCGGTCTATTCCGGACGCGGCGCCGCGGAGATTGCGGAAGACGACTTCTCTTTCGTCGACAGGCTGGGCCTCAAGGAAAACCTCTCTCCGACAAGAGCCAACGGACTGGTGTCGATGCTGGAGACAATCAGAACCATAGCTCAAAACAACCGCTGATATGAGTCAGGAAGAAGTATTGACACCACAGGACGTCAAGGACCTCGCGCCACTCTACGAAGACGTGGTCAGGGCGCTGAAGCAGGTTTACGACCCTGAGATACCCGTGAACGTCTACGACCTAGGTCTGATTTACGAACTCAACATAGACAAGGCCCACGACGTACACATCAAGATGACCTTCACCGCACCTAACTGCCCTATGGCCGACGAGGTGCTGGCAGACGTCAAACACAACGTGGAGAACACTCCCGGAATAAAAAAATGCGAAATAGAGCTGGTGTGGGACCCGGTGTGGGACCAGAGCCTGCTCTCGGACGAGGCGAAGATAGCCCTCGGAATGGAACCCGACCTGTAGGCATGGAGAAGGTATATCTTTCACTCGGCTCCAACCTCGGAGACCGCCGCGCCAACATCCTGTCAGCCGTAGGAGAGCTTGACCGCAGTTTGGGAAGACCCCACAGCGCCATTTCCAGCCTCATCGAGACCAGCTCCTGGGGCTTCGAGGGAGCGGACTTCATCAACTGCGCGGTGCTCTACGAGACCGAACTGCCGCCCGAGGAGCTGCTCTCCGTCTGCAAGCGCATAGAGAGGGAGATGGGACGCTGCGAGAACCCCGAATTCGACACTGCGGGCAGGAGGATATACCACGACAGGGTCATCGACATCGACATCCTGCTCTACGGGACGCGCCGGGTCGACACTCCGGAGCTCAAGATACCCCATCCGCTGATGAAGCAGAGAGATTTCGTGATGCGTCCGCTGATGGAAATATATAATTCTTAAATTTGCACAAACAACAAAGAAACGATATGACTCAGGACGAACTTTTCAAGGTATTGGTTGCACACTGCAAGGAATACGGATTCATCTTCCCCTCCAGCGAGATCTACGACGGACTCGCAGCCGTCTACGACTACGGCCAGCTCGGAGTGGAGCTCAAGAACAACATAAAGCAGTACTGGTGGAACGCGATGACCCGCCTCAACGAGAACATCGTGGGCATCGACGCCGCCATCTTCATGCAGCCCAAGACCTGGGTGGCCTCAGGACACGTATCCGCATTCAACGACCCCCTCATTGACAACAAGGACTCCAAGAAAAGATACCGTGCCGACGTGCTCATCGAGGACTACCTCGCCAAGATCGAGGACAAGATCAACAAGGAAGTGGAGAAGGGACGCCGCAAGTTCGGCGACAGCTTCGACGAGCAGAAGTTCCGCGAGACCAACCCCAACGTGCTGCGCGACAAGGCCCATTACGAAGAGGTTCACAACCGCTACGTTGCCGCAGAGAAGGCGAACGACCTCGCCGAGTACAAGCAGATAATCCTCGACTGCGGCATAGTCTGCCCCATCAGCGGCACCAGGAACTGGACCGACGTGCGTCAGTTCAACCTGATGTTCTCCACCCAGTTCGGCTCCGTTGGCGACGACAGCAGCAAGGTCTATCTGCGCCCCGAGACCGCACAGGGAATATTCGTGGACTACATCAACGTCCAGAAGACCGGACGCATGAAGATTCCCTTCGGCATAGCCCAGATCGGCAAGGCCTTCCGCAACGAGGTGGTGGCCCGCCAGTTCATCTTCCGCATGAGGGAGTTCGAGCAGATGGAGATGGAGTTCTTCGTAAGGCCCGGCACCGAGATGGAATGGTTCCGCAAGTGGAAGGAGAACCGCATGAAGTGGCACGTGAACCTCGGCATGGGAGCTGAGAACTACCGTTTCCACGACCATGAGAAACTCGCCCACTACGCCAACGCGGCGACCGACATAGAATTCAACTTCCCCTTCGGCTTCAAGGAGCTCGAAGGCATCCACAGCCGCACCGACTACGACCTCGGCAACCACCAGCAGCTTTCGGGAAAGAAACTCCAGTACTTCGACCCCGAGACCGGCGAGAGCTATGTGCCCTACTGCGTGGAGACCTCCATCGGAGTGGACAGGATGTTCCTCGCGGTGCTGAGCCACTCCTATACCGTGGAGAAGCTCGAGAACGGCGAAAGCAGGGTGGTCCTCAGGCTGCCTGCGGCGCTCGCTCCCGTCAAGGCCGCCGTGCTGCCTCTGATCAAGAAGGACGGCCTGCCCGAATACGCCCAGAAGATCATGGACGACCTCAAATACGACTTCTACTGCCAGTACGACGAGAAGGACAGCATAGGCAAGCGCTACCGCCGTCAGGATGCCATCGGCACCCCCTTCTGCATCACCGTCGACCATGAGACACTGAACGACAACTGCGTGACCGTGCGCGACCGCGACACGATGGAGCAGGTGAGGGTTCCGGTGGCCGAGCTCAGGTCGATGCTCGACAAGAAGGTCAGCCTCAACAATCTTCTGAGGAACCTGTAATGGCGGAGACTTTTGCGGAACTCGGTCGCGTCGAGGCCATACGGCAGCTCTTCGAAGGCAGCGGGTACGCCGCCTTCGAAGCTCCCCTCGCCGTCAGCGGCGAGGGGGACGGCTCCGCCGTCGCTGCCTCCCGTCTGCTGCTCGAAGGCACCGACTTCAGCCTCGTCTACTTCCCGCTCAAGCACCTCGGCTACAAGAGCGTGGTGTCAGTGACCGGCGAACTCTACGCCGCCATGGCCCGTCCCCGCACGCTGAGCATCACTCTCGGCATCTCCTCCAAGCTCGACTTCGAGCAGGTCAGGGAGTTCTGGAGCGGAGTGCTCGTGGCTGCGAAGGAACAGGGCTACGCCCATCTCTCCCTCGACCTCGTGCCCTCGCGCAACGGCCTTGCGATAAGCCTTGCCGCCGAAGGTTTCAGGAAGGCCTCCACGGAGCAGAAACGCCCCGCGCCGGCCAGCAAGGACCTCATCTGCGTGTCCGGCAGCCTCGGCTCCGCATATTTCGGCCAGCAGGTGCTCGAGCACAAGCCCGACGAACTCGAGAAATACCGTATGATGGTGGGCGACTACCTCAAGCCCGAACTGAGCCCCGTGACGCTCATCCAGCTCGAAGAACTGGGAATCATACCCGCGGCCGGTCTGTTCGTCTCACACGGTCTTTCTGACGCTGTTTTGAGGCTTTCGCGCGACACCGGTCTCGGCGCCAAGGTCTATGCCGACAGAATTCCCTTCGAGGGCAACAGTTTCGCCCTCGGCAAGGAGCTGGACATCGACCCGGTTTCGGCAGCGATGAACGGCGGCGACGACTTCCGCCTGCTCTACGTGATTCCGCTTTCGGACTACGAACGTTTCCGAACCGACTTCCAGGTCTTCGACATCATCGGCCATCTGGCACTTCCAGAAGTTGGGTCCGTGCTGGTAACCCCTGACGGCCTCGAACACCCCATATCAGCTCAGGGCTGGTAGAGAATACCCGTTGAAAATTGAGAGCATTCATTAAATATCTGACCGCGGCGCTCATTCTCACGGCGCAGGCCCTTTCAGCATCCGCCCAGTCCGCATCCTCCCTGCTCGAGGGCGGCTGGAACGGGAAGATAAGCGTCGGACAGACCGAGCTGACCCTGGTCTTCAAATTCCAGCCGGCGGAGGACGGAAGCCTCATCGCGACGATGGACAGCCCCGACCAGGGAGCCGAAGGCATTGAGGCCGAGCTTGACGCCTCCGCGCTGCCTTCGGTGGGAGTGAAAGTACCCTCCCTCTCGGCCTCCTTCAGCGGAATGCTCTACCGCGGCAGCATCGTGGGCAGCTTCAGCCAGAACGGACTCTCGTTTCCGCTCACCCTCACCAGGGGAAAGGAGGTGCTGAACCGTCCCCAGACCCCGCAGCCGCCCTTCCCTTACCGCACCGAGGAGGTCAGTTTCACCAACGAAGCCGCCGGAGCGACTCTTGCCGGCACCCTTTCCTGGCCTGTCGGCTGCGGACTTTCGATTTACGGCGACGCTGAAGGCACTGCTCCCGCAGCTGTGGTGATGGTCAGCGGCAGCGGGCAGCAGAACCGCGACGAGGAGATATTCGGCCACAAGCCCTTCCTGGTCATCGCCGACCACCTCGCTCGCAACGGGATAGCCTCGCTGCGCTACGACGACCGCGGCTTCGGCGAATCGTCCGGCGGCGACGTGGAGAACGCCACCACGGAGGATTTCATGCAGGACGCGCTCGCGGCCGTGGAGTTCCTCAGGAGCAGCGGCAGATTCTCGAAAATAGGCGTCATCGGCCATAGCGAGGGCGCGACCATAGCCTTCATGCTGGGCGCGCGCCGCGCGGTCGACTTCGTGGTCAGCCTCGCCGGTCCGGGAGTGCGCGGCGACAGGGCCCTCACCGCCCAGGTCAACCGCATCATGGAACTTTCCGGCCAGCCCGGCATGGTGTCGGAAGAGATGTACCGCCAGAACGTCAGGCTCGAAGGCAACTCCTGGCTGCGCTGGTTCATCGACTACGACCCGTCCGACGACATCGCCGCCACCGGCTGCCCCGTGATGGCTGTCAACGGAAGCCGGGACTGCCAGGTCATCTCCTCGCTGAACCTTGCGGCAATCCAGGCGCTTCTGCCCCCGAACGAAAGGAATTTCATCAAGGAATACGACTCCCTGAACCACCTTTTCCAGCACTGCACCACCGGCGTCCCCACCGAATACCGCAGCATCGAGGAGACCGTCTCACCCGAACTCCTCTCAGACCTCAGCTCCTGGCTCACCGCCAACTTCCTGCCGTAGTTCTGCAGGATTCCCTGTTGCAGGATTGCAACCCGGTTGCGGCGGGCGCTGGCTAATTTTGCCGGAGAAGACTGAAAGCAACAGAAAGCTGAAAGCCGGAAGCAGCCGGAAGAACAATTTCCGGCAGAAGGCAAAACACGACAGAGCCATGGAAACTAACGGACACACCCCCGCCAGCCATAATCACACAGCCGGCACCACCCACCACCACGCACACGACGGAATGAAGGGCAGGATAACCCTGATAGCCGCCACTGCGGTGCTTCTCGCCGCAGCGGTGATCATTGAGAAGCACTGCGGCCTCGCGACCTGGCAGCTGCTGCTCGTCTACCTCGTGCCCTACCTGCTCGTCGGCGGAGGCACGCTCAGGGAAGCCGCCGAGGGGATAGCCCGCGGCAACGTGTTCAACGAGCATTTCCTGATGTCCATAGCCACCCTCGGAGCCATCTGCATAGGCTTCCTGCCCGGCGCGGAGACACAGTTCCCCGAGGCCGTGTTCGTGATGCTCTTCTTCCAGGTCGGCGAACTCTTCGAGAGCTACGCCGAAGGCAGGAGCCGTGACAGCATCTCCCACCTCATGGACATACGCCCCGACACCGCGAATGTCGAGCGCGGAGGCATGACCCAGACAGTCTCACCCGAGGACGTCCGCATAGGCGAAATCATAGTCATAAAGCCCGGGGAGAAGGTTCCTCTCGACGGAACCGTCATCGAAGGCTCCACGACCCTCAACACCGTGGCTCTGACCGGCGAGAGCGTGCCCCGAGAGGCGGAGGAGGGCGACGAGGTGATCTCCGGCTGCGTCAACCTCAGCGGCCTCATCCGCGTCAGGACCACCAGAAACTTCGGCGAGAGCACCGTTTCCAGGATACTCAGCCTTGTCGAGAGCGCCGACCGCAACAAGTCCCGCAGCGAATCCTTCATAACCCGCTTCGCGCGCGTCTACACTCCCGTGGTGGTCATCGCGGCGGTGCTGCTGGCGCTGGTTCCGCCCATGTTCGCGCCCGGCGGTTTCGCCGCGTCCTTCCCCGACTGGCTCTACCGCGCGCTGATCTTCCTCGTGGTCTCCTGCCCCTGCGCCCTCGTCATCAGCGTGCCGCTCACCTTCTTCGGAGGTCTCGGAGGAGCTTCCCGCAAGGGCATACTCGTGAAGGGCAGCAGCTATATGGACGTTCTGGCGAAGCTCGGCACCGTGGTCTTCGACAAGACCGGAACCCTCACCCGCGGAGAATTCGCGGTGGAGGCGGTGCATCCTGACGCCTTCAATGAAAACGAACTGCTTCACCTCGCCGCACACGTGGAACATTTCTCCACCCATCCGATAGGGGAGGCTCTGCGCGCCGCATTCCCTAACGAAGCCACCGACGGCTGCCGCATCAGCGACGTCGAGGAGATAGCCGGACGTGGCATACGCGCCATTGTCGAAGGCCGCACCGTCTGCGTGGGCAACACCCGCATGATGGACGACATCGGCGTCAGATGGCACGACTGCCACCGCCCCGGCACTATCATCCACGTCGCCGTGGACGGAGTCTATGCCGGACACATAGTGATCAACGACCGCGTCAAGGACGACAGCGCTGAAGCCGTGGCGGCCCTCAAGCGCCTGGGAGTGGCGAACACGGTGATGTTGACCGGCGACCGCGCTGAAGTGGCGCAGGACGTGGCCCGGAAACTCGGCCTCGACGCCTGGTACGCCGGACTGCTGCCCGCCGACAAGGTGGACCATGTCGAAAAGCTGCTGGCGGACAAGCCGGAAGGGAAGACGCTCGCCTTCGTGGGCGACGGCATCAACGACGCCCCGGTGCTCAAGCGCGCCGACGTAGGCATAGCCATGGGAGGACTCGGGAGCGACGCCGCGATTGAGGCCGCCGACGTGGTCCTGATGGACGACAAGCCGACCAAGATCGCCGCCGCAGTGAGGATAGCCCGCCGCACCATACGCATAGCGCGCGAGAACGTGTGGTTCGCCATAGGCGTGAAAGTCGCCGTGCTCGTTCTGGCTGCTGCCGGTCTGGGCAACATGTGGATGGCGGTGTTCGCCGACGTGGGTGTCACGGTGATTGCGGTGTTCAACGCGATGCGTGCGCTGAGAAGCTAGTTCTTGCGCAGCAGATTATATTTGAACCCGAGGTCCGACAGCCTGTTGAGGAACTCCTGGCTCACGTCCACCTTGAACTTCTTCGAGAAGAAGTCGAGTTTGTAGCCGGTTTCTATGTCGATCAGGTGGATGTTGAGCGGGAGTTTTCCCTTGTTTGACTGCAGCAGCTTCAGCAGTTTCTTGCGGAAGTCGGCGTCGATCAGACGGGTGTCGAGCTGGAGGTCGAGACCTGCCAGCCTGGTCTCGCAGAGGGTTCCGAGCAGGGAGATGTTCTTGATCTTGAATCCGTAGGGAGCCTTCTTGCCGGCGGCCCGCTCCTCGGGCTTGAGGAAATAGCGCTCGCCAATCTCTCCGTCGATGAAAATCTGGTTGTGCAGCTGCAGGAAAGGCATGTAGCGCTGGTAGTCGCTTCCGAACAGCACGAATTCGTAGTTGCCGCTGAAATCCTCCAGCACCACCTTTGCTCCCGGGGTTCCGTTCTTGGAATTCATGCTCTTGACGTCGGCCACTATGCCGGCGATGCTGGCCTTGGTGGTCTTGTGCGCCTGCTCCAGTTCGTCTATCAGCGGCTGGAGGTTGGTCAACTGACAGTTCGCGAAGTTCTCGATTTCGAAGCGGTGCTGCTCCAGCGGGTGGGAGGAGATGTACATGCCCACGTATTGTTTCTCTTCCTGCAGCAGGTTCAGGGAGTTCTCCTCTCCGGTGAAGGGAGGCACCTGCGGACGCTGAGGTCTGAGTTCCTCGGTGTCGCCGAACAGCGAGGAGGCTGCGTCGAGTTTGTCGGCCGCGTACATGCCCGAATAGCGTACCAGTTCGTCGATGAACAGGTCTCCGTCGGCGCCCGGCTGGAAATATTGCGAGCGCTTGTAGCCGAATGAGTCGAGAGCCCCCGAGTAGATGAGGGTCTCGAGCGCCTTGCGGTTGATGCTGCCGGCCATGCGCTCCATGAAGTCGAAAAGGTCGGCGAAGAGTCCGTTCTTGTCCCTTTCTCCGATGATTGCGCTGACCACGTTGTCGCCGAAGCCCTTCATGCCGCCGAGGCCGAAGCGGATGTCGCCGTCGCGGTTCACCGAGAAGGTGGCGGCGGATTCGTTCACGTCGGGGCTCAGCACCTTGATTCCGCTCTTGCGGCAGTCGGCCATGATCTCCTTCATCTCCTCCATGTTGGAGATGTTCTGGGTGAGGTTGGACGCCTGGAACTCCGAGGGGTAGTGCGCCTTGAGCCAGGCAGTCTGGTAGCTTACCCAGGCGTAGCAGGTCGCGTGGGACTTGTTGAACGCATATTTGGCGAAAGCCTCCCAGTCATTCCAGATTTTTTCCAGGATAGCCGTTGGATAGCCGTTGGCCAGGGCTCCGTTCATGAAGGATTCCTTGAGAGAGTCGAGTACGGCCTTCTGCTTCTTTCCCATGGCCTTGCGCAGCTTGTCCGCCTTGCCTTTGGAGAAGCCGGCGAGCTTCTGCGAGAGCAGCATCACCTGCTCTTGATAGACGGTGACTCCGTAGGTCTCCTTGAGATATTCCTCCATGTCGGGGAGGTCGTAGGTTATGGTGCCCGGGTCGTTCTTTCCGGCCACGAACTTGGGAATGTAGTCCATGGGGCCGGGTCGGTAGAGGGCGTTCATCGCGATGAGGTCCTCGAAGCGCTCGGGGTGCAGCTTGATCAGCCACTCCTTCATCCCGCCGGATTCGAACTGGAACACGCTCTTGGTGTCGCCGCGGGAGTAGAGTTCGTAGACTTCGGGGTCGTCGATGGGAATCTTCTCGATGTCGATGTCCACGCCGAAGCGTTTCTTGACCATGGCCACGCAGCGGGAGATGATGGACAGGGTCTTGAGTCCGAGGAAGTCCATCTTGAGCATTCCCACGTCCTCTATCTTGGTGCCCTCGTACTGGCTCACCCAGACTTCCTGGCCTGTGGCCTTGTCCACGCCCGTGGTGATGGGGATGTAGTCGGTGAGGTTGCCGCGGCCTATGATCATCGCGCAGGCGTGGATGCCTACCTGGCGGATGCAGCCTTCGAGCTTCAGGGCGTATTCCAGCACCTCGCGCACGAGAGGGTCGCCGTTTTCGTATTCTTCCTTGAGTTCCTTGACGTATTTCACGCAGTTGGCCAGCGTGGGCTTCTTCTCCTCCTCCTTGCCGTTCTCGCGCACCACCATGGGCTTGTCCGGAATCATCTTGGTGAGCCTGTTGGACTCGGGAATCGGCAGTTCGGAGATGCGCGCCACGTCCTTGACGGCGAGCTTGGCGGCCATGGTGCCGAAGGTTATCACGTGCGAGATATGGTCGGCTCCGTAGTGGTCCTGCACGTACTGGATCACGCGGTAGCGGCCCTCGTCGTCGAAATCCACGTCGATATCCGGCATCGAGATTCGCTCCGGGTTCAGGAAACGCTCGAACAGCAGGTCATACTTCAGCGGGTCGAGATTGGTGATGCCGAGGCAGTAGGCCACGCACGAGCCGGCGGCAGAGCCTCGTCCCGGGCCGACGGAGACCCCGTTGCGGCGACCCCAGTTGATGAAGTCCTGGACGATCAGGAAGTAGTCGGGGAAGCCCATGTAGGAGATGGTCATGAGCTCGAAATGCAGCCGCTCCTGCTGCTCCGGGGTCAAGACCTCGCCGTAGCGGTCATGGGCGCCCTTGTAGGTGAGGTGGCAGAGGAAGGCCACCGAACGGCAGAACTCCTCGCCGCGGTCGGTCTTCGAGACCACGTTGCCGTCGTGGTCCTTTTCGATTTCATAGCGGCCGTTTTCTATGATGTCGGCGTATTTTGCAAGATGCTCGTCGATATGCTCGAGGAAGCCGCTGTCGATCTGGAATTTCGGCAGCACGTGGCCGCGGTTGATGTCGTAGGACTCTATCTTGTCGAGCACCTCCAGCGTGTTCGCCAGGGCCTCGGGGTGGTCGGGGAAGAGCTCCGCCATCTGCTCCTCGCTCTTGAGAAACTCCTGCTGGGTGTAGCGCAGGCGCTTGGGGTCGTTGAGGGAGGCGTTGGTCGTAAGGCAGATGAGCCTGTCGTGGGCCGGTCCGTCCTCCTCGCTTACGAAGTGCACGTCGTTGGTGGCCACCACCTTGACTCCGTATTGCCCGGCGAGTTCGAAGATGCGGGCGCAGTATTCCTTCTGTCTCTCGTAGACCTCGAGCGAAAGTCCGGGGACCTTCGTCTTGTGGAGCATTACCTCGAGGTAGTAGTCGTCGCCGAACACCCTCTTGTGCCACTTTATGGCCTTGTCCAGGGCCGCGTCGTCGCCCGCGAGGATGTTCCTGGGTATCTCTCCGGCCATGCAGGCCGAGCAGCAGATGAGCCCCTCGTGGTACTTCTCGATGACCTCGTGACTCACGCGCGGCTTGTAGTACATTCCCTCGATGTGGCCGGTGGAGACTATCTTCATCAGGTTCCGGTAGCCGGTCGGGTTCTTGGCCAGCAGAATCAGGTGATAGTACTGCTTGTGCGCGTTGTCCTTGGTCTTGTGGTCGTAGTGGCGGGTGACGTAGATTTCGCAGCCCAGAATCGGCTTGACCGAAGGGTGCTTCCTGGACACGTCGAAAAAGTCCTTGATGCCGTACATGTTGCCGTGGTCGGTGATTGCGAGACCCGGCATGCCCAGCTCCTCGGCCCGCCTGAAGAGCTTCTCGATATCGCTCATTCCGTCGAGGATGGAGTATTGGGTGTGGACGTGAAGATGTACGAAGGACATAAGAACAAAGATACAAAAAATCACCCGACCTTCTGAGAGGGCCGGGTGATTTTATGAAATTCCGACAGAGTCTTATTTCTTGACGGTCTTGCCTGAAGCGGCGAGCTTCTTGCGCATCCTCATGGTGGCGTCGTACATGATGGGGGTACCGATCATGATCGAAGCGTAGGTACCGATGGTGATACCGAGGCAGAGCGCCACAGACAGACCTCTGATGGACTCTCCGCCGAATATCGCGATGGCGAGCATAGGCAGCAGGGTCGATGTCGAGGTGTTGACCGTACGGGTCAGGGTGGCGTTCAGCGACTTGTTGGCCGTAAGCTTGAAGTCGTCGTTGGGATGCAGGCCGAGGTTCTCCCTGATTCGGTCGAAGATCACGACGACGTCGTTGATCGCGTAACCGATGATGGTCAGGATGGCCGCGATGAAGGTCTGGTCGATGTCAAGGTTGAACGGCAGGATGCCGGAGAACAGCGAGAAGAAGCCTATCACGATGATGGTGGTGTGGGCCAGTGCGACCACGCCGCCGAGACCCCAGGTCCATCCCTTGAACCTGACGGCGATGTAGGCGAATATCACGAGCAGCGCCAGGAACACTGAAATCAGCGCGTTCCTCTGGATGTCGTTGGCTATCGAAGCGCCCACCTTGTCGGATGATATGATACCGTTGGGGTTCTCCAGGGTCGAGGTGAACTCCTCAAAAGTCAGGTCTTCGAGATAGAATCCCTTGAGGGACTCGTAGAGCATGTGCTCGATTTCGTCGTCGACTGCGATTGACTCGTCCTCAACCTTGTAGGCGGTGGTGATCTTCATCTGGCTCTCTCCGCCGTACTGCTTGACCTCCACTGCCGCTCCGCTGGTGATTCCCTGCTCGTGGGCGGCGAGGTTGAAGGCGTTGCCGGTGGCCTCGCGCACCTCCTCAGCCGTCACGGGCTGGTCGAAGCGCACCACGTAGGTACGGCCTCCGGTGAAGTCGACACCATAGGTGAAGCCCTTGAAGCACATTGAACCGATGGCGATGAGGATTATGATGCCGGAGATGGTGTAGGACCACTTGCGTCCGGAGATGAAGTCCACGTGGGTGTTCTTGAGGAAGTTCCTGGTGAACCTGTTCTCGAAGGTGACGTTCTTGCCGGCCTTGATGCGGTCATCGATGATGAGGCGCGAGATGAAGATGGAGGTCAGCACTGAGGTCACGATACCGATGATCAGGGTGGTTGCGAAGCCCTTGATGGGGCCTGAACCGAAGAAGAACAGCACGATACCGGTGAGCAAGGTGGTCACCTGACCGTCGATGATGGCTGAGTAGGCGTTGGAATAACCGTCGGCCACGGCCTTGCTGAGGCCCTTGCCGGCCTTGAGTTCCTCCTTGATACGTTCGTAGATGATCACGTTGGCGTCCACCGCCATACCCATGGTCAGCACGAGACCGGCGATACCGGGCAGCGTGAGCACGGCTCCGAAGGCGGACAGCGTTCCGAGCAGCAGAACCACGTTGGTCAGCAGGGCGGCGTCGGCGATGAGTCCGGCTCCCTTATAGAAGAACACCATGTAGAAGAGCACGAGGAAGAATGCGATCAGGAAGGAGATGAATCCTGACCTGATGGATTCGGCTCCCAGCGAAGGTCCTACCACCTGCTCCTGCACGATGGTGGCGGGGGCGGGCAGTTTTCCGGACTTCAGCACGTTGGTGAGGTCGGTGGCCTCCTCGATGCTGAAGTTTCCGGTGATCGAAGATGAACCTCCGGTGATTTCTCCCTGCACGTTGGGGTATGAGTATACGGTGCCGTCGAGTACGATGGCTATCTGGCGGCCGATGTTGTCCCTGGTCAGACGCGCCCATACGTTGGCGCCCTCGGCGTTCATGGTCATGGACACGCTGGGCTCTCCTCCCTGGTTGTTGTTGTACTCGACCCTGGCGTCGGTGACCACGCTTCCGTCGAGAGGAGCCTTGCCGTCGCGGGAGGCGGCCCTGATGGCCACGAGCTCATAGACGTTGTCTCCCTGGACGTAGCTTGAAGGGTTCACTGACCACATCGGGCGGAACTCGGGAGGGAAGATGGCGGCGATTTCGGGGCGGCGCAGGTAGCTGTTCACGAGCGCTGTGTCGGCGGCGGTGGCGAAGCCTATGCAGGCGTTGTCATTGAACTGCGACGGGGTTAGCACGGCGAACAGGGGGTTGGCTTTCCTGTAGGCCTCGAAATCGGCCTCGTCTGAGCCCTGGGCTGCGATTTCCTCGGCCACGATGTCGTCCTCTGCAGGCTCGGCCTCCGCGGCGGTGGCGGTGGAATCCTGGGCTGCGAGGGTCTCGGCGAGCACGCTGTTGGCCTCCGCGAGGTAGGGATAGATCTCCTGGTTATAATAGGTTGTCCAGAATTCGAGGGAAGCGGTGCCCTGGAGCAGCTTGCGCACGCGCTCGGGCTCCTTCACGCCGGGAAGCTCCACGAGGATGCGTCCGGTGTTGCCAATCTTCTGGATCGAAGGCTGGGTCACGCCGAAACGGTCGATACGGTTGCGGAGCACGTTGAACGAGTTGGACACGGCGCTCTCGGCCTCGGCCTGGATCACGCTCACAACCTCCTCGTCGGTTGATTCCGGCTTGATGCGGTCGCGCATTTCGTAGGTGCCGAAGATCTGGGAGAGCCTTGTGCCTCCTGAAACCTCGTTCCACGCCTCGGCGAAAAGGGTGATGAAGTCGGACTGGGAGTTCACGCTGCGCTGCTTGGCCAGCTCTATGGCCTGCTGGAACTCAGGAGTGCTGTTGTTGTCGGCAAGGGCCCTCACGAGGTCCTCGAGCTGCACCTGCAGCATCACGTTCATACCTCCCTTGAGGTCGAGGCCGAGGTTGATCTCCTGGTTCTGTACGTCCTTGAAAGTGTAGCCGAAATAGATTTTTTCGGAAGAAATGGAGTCGGTGTAGCGCAGGGTCTCGAGCTTCCTCAGGGAGTCGAGATAGTGCGCACGGTCCATTTCGGGGATTTCCGCGAAAGCGGGAGATTTCTGGAAGTTCTCCACCACCTGCTCGGCCTTCTTGTCAGCTTTCCTGTTGTGAATGTTGGTCACGAGAGTGAAGGAAAGCTGCCACAGACAGGCCAGCACGAGGCAGATAGCCACAAATCTGATAGCACCTTTACTTTGCATAAATGAATATCTTTTTTAAAAAATTATCCAAAAATAGTTTGCAAAGTTAGTATTTTTCTCAAAAGAAAGAAATTATACGGGGCTTTTTGTATATTTGTAAGGTTTGGAAATTTATTGATTATGTGGTGGATTACAGTCGGTCTCGTCATCGTGGGAATCCTTCTCATGCTGGTTGAGCTGCTGCTCGTCCCCGGAGTCGGGGTTGCGGGCTTCCTTGGCCTTGCGTCGCTGGTGGCGGCGTGCTGGTATACTTTCGCCTGCATCGGCTACTCCGGTGGCTGGTGGGTCACCGTGTTCGTGCTCGCCATGCTGGTGGTGATGACGGTCGTCGTGCTCCGCAACCGCACGTGGAAGCGCTTCGAACTCAAGACGGAGGTCAATTCCAGGGTCAATGAGGAGTCTTCGCTCGTGAATCCCGGCGACAAGGGCGTGGCCCAGACCCGACTGGCCCCGATGGGCACCGGCAGGTTCGGCGCCGTGAGCTGCGAGGTCAAGTCCTCCGACAATTCGATGATAGCCGCCGGCACCCCGCTCGAGGTGGTCGCCGTCGAAAACAACCAGGTGATAGTCAAACCAATCGAAAGCAATACAAAATGAGTCCAATTCTGCTGGCGGCCATCATAGTCGTCATTCTCATCATCATTCTGTGGTTCTTTCCTGTGGCCCTGTGGTTCCAGGCGATTCTTTCCGGAGTCTATGTGTCATTGGTCCAGCTGCTGCTCATGCGCTGGAGGGGAGTGAACCCCAGAACCATAGTGCTGGCCCTTATCACCGGCACCAAGGCCGGCCTCACCCTCAAGGCCAACGAACTTGAGGCCCATTATCTCGCCAAGGGAAATGTGACCAAGGTCGTGATGGCCCTGATTTCCGCCAACAAGGCGAACATCCCGCTGAGCTTTCAGATGGCTTCGGCCATCGACCTCGCCGGACGCGACGTGCTGGAGGCCGTGCAGATGTCGGTCAACCCCAAGGTGATCAACACTCCTCCCGTGACCGCGGTGGCCAAGGACGGCATACAGCTGATCGCCAAGGCCCGCGTGACCGTGCGCGCCAACATCAGGCAGCTGGTCGGCGGCGCCGGAGAAGAGACGATTCTCGCCAGGGTGGGCGAGGGCATAGTGAGCAGCATCGGCTCTTCGGAGACCCACAAGTCGGTGCTCGAGCATCCCGACAGCATCTCCAAGCTCGTGCTGCAGAAGGGTCTTGACGCCGGAACGGCCTACGAGATACTCTCCATCGACATCGCCGACATCGACGTTGGCAAGAACATCGGCGCCGTGCTTCAGATTGACCAGGCCGAGGCGGACAAGAACATCGCCCAGGCCCGCGCCGAGGAGCGCAGGGCGATGGCGGTAGCTCTCGAACAGGAGATGAAGGCCAAGGCCCAGGAGGCGCGCGCCAAGGTGATAGAAGCCGAGGCCGAAGTGCCCATGGCCATGGCTGAAGCTTTCAGGAACGGCAATCTCGGAATCATGGACTATTACCGCATGAAGAACATCCAGGCGGATACCTCGATGCGGGAGAACATAGCGAAATGATTTTTGTTTTACAGATAAATTCAAAGGGGGGGGGGATAATACCTTCCGCAGATGATTGTGGCGACATCGTGCCTTATGGCGCGGTGTCGCTTTTTTATTTTGAAAAGTATGAGAAAGACTGTGATTTCTTTGCTGGCGCTGCTTGTTGCGGCTGCCGCCTCTATTGTTTCTTATGATTGCGACGCCCGGGAGTGCGCCGTGGATACGGACGGTTACACCTTTTCCGTCCGAGCGAACCTTCTGCGTTGGGCGACACTGACGCCCGACGCGGGGTTGGAGTGGCGCGTGAGTCCGTCTGTGGGCGTGCTCGTGAACGGGAGCTGGTCGTCGTGGGAGTCCTGGACCTGGAGGGACGGCAATTGGCGCTACGCTCTCTGGGAGGTGGCTCCGGAAGTGCGCTGGTATCTGGGCGAGAAGAAAGCCTGGTATGTGGGCGCGATGTTCAAGGCCGGACAGTTCAACTACAAGTTCTCCGGCACGGGCAGGCAGGGCGACCTGATGGGCGGCGGCATCACCGGCGGCTACCAGCTGCGGCTGAACAAGGCACTGGCACTTGATTTCAACCTCGGCTTGGGCTACCTGAATGCCGACTATGAGAAATATGAAGTCATTGACGGTGTGCGAGTACGCCGCGGCAACGAGACAAAGGACTGGTGGGGCCCCATCAATGCCGGTGTGACATTGGTATGGAAGTTATTCTAAATAAACTGCAAGCCGAGAGCAGAACGGAACCTGTTCCGGTTATGCCGAGGCGCAGCGTTTATTGAAGATTGAAAATCTTAACTGAGAGGAATAAAATATGAAAGCAAGACAATATATAAATATGATGGGAATGGCAGCCGCCGTGCTGCTCTCTTCCTGCGTGAAGGACACGCTTTATGACACGCCGCACCCCGACCACGGTAAGATTGCGGTTACGGCCGACTGGTCGGCGCGTGGCGAGGGGATTGACATCCCGGCACAATGGATTGTCGCGATAGGTGACTATACGGGTACGGAGACCGCCGAGACACATGCTCCCGACCATCTGTTTGCTCCGGGCGACTACACTTTAGTGGTCTGGAACCCGACCGAGGGAATCACGGTGAGCGGTACAACCGCCACCGTTGCCACTGCCACGGGAAACTGGGCAGGCACGGATGCCTTGGTGAACAATGCCCCGGGGTGGTTCTTCACCCATACAGAGCAGGCGACCATCGAGAAGGACTGCGACTACACGTTCACCGCCGCGATGCGGCAGCAGGTGCGCGAACTGACGTTTGTCGTCGAACCCACAGGCGACGCCGCCGACCGCATTACGGAGATTGTCGCTTACTTGACCGGTGTGGCCGGGACACTCGACTTTGCGACCGACACCTACGGTGCGGCCTCGAATGTCGTGCTGCCCTTCACGAAGATTACCGAAGGAGCCAGTGCCGGCAAGTGGAAAGCCACGGTGCGGCTGTTGGGCGTGACCGGCACGGAACAGTTGCTGACGGGCGAGATTCGCTATGCCGACAACAACCCGCTCCCCACGACGCTGAAGAGCGATCTCACGGAAGCCCTCAAGGATTTCAACGCCGGAAAGAGCGAGTCGCTGACACTCGGCGGCACACTGGTCGAGACCCCTGAAGAAACCGAATTTTCGGAATCCGAGATCATCGGCTGGGAAGAGGTTGACGGCGGCGAAGCGAATGCAGATTTGTAAATAATAAAACGGGATATACGATGAAGAGGAGATTTATGTTTTTTGCAGCGCTGGCACTTGCGCTTGCCGGCTGCACGAAGGACAACAGCGAGGTCCTGAACAATGAGGGTCCCGTATCGGCCCGGTTCACGGCCTCCATCGGCAACGGCGCGACGGCGTCGACGGCGGCACCGGACACCTCCTCCACCCGCGTCAGCGGGGAGGATGGAGACGCGTGGGACAACGGCGACTGTATCGGCATTACCGGTGCGGGCTACACCAACATCCCATACGTGACGGGAGGTGACGGCAATTTCACCCCGACGGGCACTACCATCTACTACAACGACGCCCAGAACTACACCTTCAGCGCCTACTGTCCCTATAAGGATGACAGCGAACTGACGGATGGCAGGATAACCGCCACGACCGATGCCGGTGCACAGAATGCGCAGGCCGAAATGGACTTCCTCTTTGCCTCGGGGGCCACGGGGAGCACCTCCAGCCCGACGGTGAAGTTCACCTTCCGGCACAGCATGAGCCGTGTAACCCTCACCTTCGGGGCGGGCTCCGGCGTGGATTTCAGCGGGGGCAAGCCTGAAAGTTACACTTTGGGCGGATTGCAGCTCGACGGCACGTTCGACACGGCGACGGGTATTGCCGCTGCAGACGAGGGTGCGCAGTCCGGAGAACTATCCATAGAGTTGGCCGACGGCAACCTCACCTCGTCGGTGATACTTTTTCCGCAGACGGCCGACGCCCTGCCGTTGGTTGTGGAGTACAATGGCCAGGAATACAAAGCCACGCTCACCGTTCCCGAAGGCGCACTGAAGGCAGGCAACAACTATACCTATACCGTCAAGGTACGCAATAGAGGCATTGAAGTCAGCCAAGCCACGATTGCGGCATGGAACGACAAATCGTCCGGTGAAGGCGAAGCCACGATTCTGGACTACACCATATCTGCCGACGGCAGGACCTATACGGTTTACAATGCCAAAGGCCTGCTGGCATGGAACGAGGCCGTGCAGAGCGACCTCACGCTGAACTGCACCCTTGCCGCCGACATCACCATGACGGGTATCGACTGGACGCCGGTAGGAAACTATGACAACCGATATACCGGCACCTTCGATGGCGGCGGCCATACCATTACGGGGCTGACCGTCGACCTTCCGAATCAGGGGTATGTGGGACTGATTGGCTATCTCAGCGGCGGCACGGTGCAGAACCTGACGCTTGCAGAGGTGGAAATTAACGGCTGCGACCGTGTCGGCGGCGTGGCGGGTTGGAGCAACGGCACCGTGACCGGCTGCACCGTTTCGGGCAATGTCTCTGGACGCAGCGGTGTCGGCGGCGTGGTGGGATACAACGGCGGCACCGTGACCGGCTGCACCATCTCTGGCAATGTCTCCGGGTCCTGCGATGTCGGCGGCGTGGCGGGATACAACGACACCTACGGCACCGTGACCGGCTGCACCG
>JADILW010000097.1 GCA_017695095.1 Candidatus Cryptobacteroides avistercoris
CCCCGCGGCAGCACCGGCAGCCCCGGCAAGACCGGCGGAGACAGCTCCCGAACCCGCTCCCGCCTCTCCCTCCCCCGTCATTCCCGATGCCGGGATGGCGGCGGCAAGCTACATGAACGAGACGAGGTCCACCGCCAGCAGGGCAGCACCGGCCGTAGAGGAGCCGCAGGAGAAGAAGAAGTTCAGCGAAAAGCAGAAGCTCATCATCTACTCTGAAATCATGAAGCCGAAGTTCGACGGATAGCCTTCGCGAAAATCTTTCGATTCTCCGGAAATTTTCTTAACTTTGCAATTGACTTAAGGGTTCTGCCTGAGCGGCAGGACTCCTTTTTAATTTACCATAATTAACCAACTTAAAATGGCAGAAGTTCATTATATGAGCCAGGAGGGTCTGGACAAGCTCAAGAAGGAGCTCGCCGAAGCCCTCGCCCAGAGACCGGTGATATCCGCAGCGATCGCCGAAGCCCGTGAGAAGGGAGACCTCTCAGAAAACGCAGAATACGAGTCAGCCCGTGAAGCGCAGGGACTGCTCGAACTCAGGATAGCAAACCTCCAGAACATGGTGGCGAACGCCAAGGTTCTCGACTCCTCGCAGCTCGGCACCGACAAGGTCCAGATGCTCAACAAAGTGAAAGTGAAGAACCTCAACACCGGCAAGAACATGGAGTTCACGATAGTGGGAGAGAGCGAGGCCGACTTCTCAAAGGGCAGGCTCGCCGCCACCACCCCCATCGCAAAGGCCCTGCTCGGACACGGCAAGGGCGAGACCGTGGAGGCAAAGGCCCCCTCGGGAATCATCAGGTTCGAAATTCTTGACATATCACTCTGATGGCCACTCTGTTCACAAAAATCGCCAAGGGCGAGATCCCTTCCTACAAGGTAGCCGAGAATGAAGACTACTACGCCTTCCTCGACATCAGCCCGCTTGCACCCGGGCACACTCTGGTGATACCGAAAAACGTCGAAGACGACTACATATTCCACCTCGACGAGACCACCTACCGCGGCCTGTGGGACTTCGCGCGCACGGTCGCCACGGCTCTCAAGGCCGCGGTCCCCTGCAAGCGCATAGGCGTGGCCGTGCTGGGCATGGAAGTGCCCCACACCCACATCCACCTCGTCCCTCTCCAGACCGAGGGCGACCTTGACTTCCGCAAGCAGCGCCCTGAAATTTCCAAGGAGGAGATGGAGCGCATCGCAGCCGCGGCGGCGGCAGAATTCGAAAAACTCACACGATGAAAGCGACCAAGACATTAAGCCTCCTGATGGCGGCCGCGGCCCTCACGGCATGCGGGCAGAAAGCCGAGATCAGCGGAACCGTGGCCGGAGCGCCCGACAGCGAAATCATAGTAAAGCAGCTCGACATCAACGTATATTCGGTGCTGGACACCATCAGCACTGGAGCCGACGGAAGCTTCCGCTACAAGGTGGACGTGAAGAAAGGCCAGCCTGAATTCGTGTACCTCTTCCACGGCGACACCCGCATCGCCGGGCTTCTGCTCGAGACCGGAGAGAAGGTCAGCGTGAGCGCCGACACCCTCGGAAACTACAGCGTGCAGGGGTCTGTCGGATCGGAGAAGCTCGCCGAGGTGGACAAGGCCTACTCCCGCTTCCTCAACGACATCTACAACGCCGAGACGGGCCCCGAGATGGGCAGAATCTACATCGACCACTACCGCGAATGCGTGAAATACGTGCTCGCCAATCCTTACTCGCTGACCACCGTGCCCGTGCTCTTCGAGAGGCTCAGCGACGCCAGCCCGGTCTTCAGCCAGAATACCGACGCCCTGCTCTTCAAGAACGCGGCCGATTCCCTCAAGACCGTCTACCCCGAGTCGCGCTACGTGCTCGCGCTCGAAAAGGAGGCTCAGCGCAGGATGAACCTGCTTGACATCGAGAGCAAGTTGCTGAACGCCGAAGAGCTCTCCTATCCCGACATCGAGATGCCTGACATCAACGGCGAGCCGCGCAGGCTCAGCGAAGTCGACGCCCGGGTGGTGCTCGTGCATTTCTGGGATTCCGCCGACGCAGCCCAGAAGATGCTAAACATCGACACCCTTCTGCCCATCTACGAAGACTACCACGACAGAGGGTTCGAGATATACGCGATATGCCTCTCGCCCGACAAGGCCGAGTGGGGTTCGGTAGTAAAAGCCCAGAAACTGCCCTGGATCAATGTCAACGACGGACTCGGCGGAGCGTCGGGCGGTGCTGCGGTCTACAACATCAGCTCGACTCCCACCTCGTTCCTTATCGTTGACGGAGAGATCAGCGACGCGCAGCTCAACGGCGTGTCAGGTCTGCGACGAGAGCTCGACAGGTCTCTTCGTCGGCAGTAAGCTGAGCCTTGAGCTCGTCACCGGAATTGAAGCGCCTTTCGTCACGAAGGCGCTTTTTGAATTTTATGCGCAGCCCGAGGCCGTAGATGTCCTCGCTGAAATCGAAGATGTGCGTCTCCACGACTGGGCCTACGTTGGTCATCCCATAGAAATGACGTCCAAGGGTCTCCACCTCGGTCAGATAGACTCCGTGGGCGGGAACCATCTTCAGAGGGTCGTACATCTGCATGTTCGCGGTCGGGAAACCTATGACCCGACCATACTGCTTGCCGGGCACCACCGCCCCGTAGAGGGAGTATTCATAGCCCAGCATCCCGGCAGCCGCCTCCACCTCACCTTCGGCAAGAGCCTTGCGTATCAGGGTAGAGCTGACCGCGCGGCCTGCGGAGGCCATCAGAGGGGGAATCACCAGCACCTCCATGCCGAGAGACTCGGCGACAGGCCTGATCGCGTCGGGCAGCAGGCTGTCGGAGCCAAGTCGGTTGTCATAGCCGAGAAGCACGGCACTGCCGCCGAGCTTGTCGCGCACGATCGTGCGCAGATATTCGCCCGCGGTCATCGCGGCGAACTCGCGGGTGAAGTCGAGAACTTCCACCCTGTCCACTCCGGCGGCAAGTATCCGATCCTTCTTCTCGTCGGGCGAGGTCAGCAGCCTGAGGCTGCGCGCGTCCTGCTGCAGCACCGCCCTCGGATGATTGGCGAATGTAACGACAATCGCCTCCTCCCCCCTTTCGCGGGAGGCGGAGACGAGAGTCCTGATTACTCTTTGATGACCTGTGTGGACGCCGTCGAAGAATCCGGTAGCGACTACAGCCATTTCACGAGAGGGAAATCCTGCCTGTGAGGAAGCCTGGGATTCTTCGGGAAATAGCGGAGTCCCACCTGATACATTCCTGTGCGCTCCGGAAGCACGTCGGCGCTGTAGGTCGCGATTCCGTTCTCGAAACGGGTCATCTGGAGCTCCACGACGTTCTGGATATGGGTCCTGCCCCTGGAGTCGGAGAAGCTGAAGATGATCTCCACACCTATGTCTTCGGGCTTCAGACGTCCGAGGTCCAGCACCACCTCGCTCTTGAGGGGGTTGTTGGGCGACAGCACGTATGAGGCGTCGGGCTGGGTGTAGGAGATGGTCCTGATGTTGTTCCACTCCGACCTCACGAACTCCTTCCACTGCGCGATCTCACGGGCGGCCTTGGCGTTGTCGGCCATAAGCTCGTTGAAACGCCTGGCCTGGGGCTCGTAGTACTGGTTGCAGTAGTCGGTGAGCATGCGGTTGGTCGTGAAGTTGCAGGCGACCTGGGCTATGGTGTTCTTGATATAGCTGATCCACCTCTCCGAAAGGTTGGTCCTGGGGTCCACGTCGTAGTAGATCTCCGCAATCTCGTTCTCGATGGTGGCGTAGATGGTAGCCGCGTCGAGCTCGTTCTGATAGCTGGGGTCCTCGTAGGTGCTTTCGAGAGGAAGGGCCCAGCCGGCGCCCTCCTTGTAGCCCTCGACCCACCAGCCGTCGAGCACGGAGAAATGCATGACTCCGTTCATCGCGGCCTTCTCGCCGGAAGTTCCGGAAGCCTCCTGGGGCCTGGTGGGGTTGTTCAGCCATACGTCGACTCCCTGGACGAGACGCTTGGCGAGGGTTATGTCGTAGCCGGCCACGAAGATGATCTTGCCGAGGAACCTGTCCTGCTTGGAAATCTCCACGATCTGCTTGATGAGATCCTGGCCCGCTCCGTCGGCGGGATGGGCCTTGCCGGCGAAGATGAACTGGACAGGACGCTCGGGATTGTTCACGATGGCGTCGAGCCTGTCGAGGTCGCTGAAGAGAAGGGTCGCCCTCTTGTAGGTCGCGAAGCGGCGGGCGAAGCCTATCGTGAGCACGTCGTCCCTGAGATTCTCCTTGATGGTGACTATCTGGCTGGGGGTGTAGTGCGCGCTCTGGGCGGGGTCGGAAAGCCTCTCGTTGATAGCCTTGATGAGCTCTCTCTTGAGCAGCTTGCGGGTGTCCCAGATATCCTTGTCGGGGATGTTGTAGATGCCCTCGAAGCACTTCTTGTCGTAGTGGCTGGTCTTGAACTCGGGGCCGAAGGCCTTGGCCTGAAGGGGCTTCCAGTCGCGGGCGGTCCAGGTGGAATAGTGGACGCCGTTGGTCACGTAGCTGATATAGAGCTCTTCGGGCAGGTATCCCGGATACATGTTGGAGAACATGTCCTGGCTCACCTGGCCGTGGAGCTTGGACACGCCGTTCACGTTCTGCGACATGTTGGCCGCGAGCACGCTCATAGAGAACTTCTCGTCACGGTTGTCGGGGTTGATCTTTCCGAGAGCCATCAGTGCATGCCAGTCGATGCCCACGGTCTGGGGGAAATAGCCGAGGTACTTGCCGAGCAGGCCCTCGTCGAAGGCGTCGTGTCCGGCAGGCACGGGGGTGTGGGTGGTGAAGAGTCCGGACGCCCTGATGAGCTCCATGGACTCGTCGAAGGAGAGATGTCCCTCCTGCATGTATTCGCGCAGCCTCTCGAGACCGGCGAAGGCGGCATGTCCCTCGTTGTAGTGGTAGATGGTGGGATGGAAGCCGAGCGCGCGGAGAGCGCGGACGCCTCCGAGGCCGAGCAGGAGCTCCTGCTTCAGACGGTTCTCCCAGTCGCCTCCGTAGAGCTGGTGGGTCACCTGCCTGTCTTCGGGGATGTTGTCCTCATAGTCGGTGTCGAGCAGGTAGAGGTCGGTGCGGCCCACGGCGACCTTCCAGATTCTCGCGCTCATCTCCCTTCCGGGGAGGGCGACCTTGATGGTCTTCCACACGCCGTTCTCATCCTGCACGGGCTCCGCAGGGCTCTTGATGAAATTCTGGGCCTGATATTCGGCCACCTGGTTGCCCTGAGGGGTGAGCCTCTGGTTGAAATATCCGTAGCGGTAGAAGAGACCGACTCCGACGAGGTTCACGTTCATGTCGCTGGCCTCCTTGAGATAGTCGCCGGCGAGTATGCCGAGGCCTCCGGAATAGATCTTGAGCGAAGTGTCGAGACCGTACTCCATGCAGAAGTAGCCCACCGAAGGTTCGGTCCTTTCGCTCTTCTTGGCCATGTAGGCGTTGAACTGGGCCATCACCTTGTCGAGACGGCCGAGGAATTCAACGTCCTTGGCGAGTTCCATATATCTCTTGAGACTTACCTTGTCGAGTATCTCCATCGGATTATGGCCAGACTTGTGCCATATGTCCTTGTCTACACTCTTGAACAGAGCCTTGGCCTCGTCGTTCCAGCACCACCAGAGATTGTGGCACAGCAGCTCCAGGCCTGAAAGCTCTTCAGGAAGATGGCGGGTGACCATCACGCTTCTCCATGACGGCGCCCCCAGATCGTTTCTGTTCATCTGTTACTTTTTTTCCTCTAATGCGTTATCTACTCTTATCATGAAGTCGCTGAGCACGTTCATATAGTTTATGAACGCCTCATACGGCGTCGAATACGGGTTCATGCGGCTGTGGACCTCTCCGTCGGCGAAGAACTTGGTGCACATGTAGTACAGGTGGTCGCTCTCCTGGAGATGTCCGTAATCCCTCCAGAGGGCCTCGTCGTCAGCGAGGTTCAGCTTCTCCTCAAGCGAGTAAAGCTTGTGGAAGGCGTCCTGCTGGAGTTCGTTTCCGAGCCATGCGGAAAGGTCTCTCTCCTCGTCGGCCCATGAGATGGGCTCGGGCACCGAGAGGTCGCCCACCGGCTTGTGCTTCGTAGCGGCCCTCGAAGGGGTGACGAACTCGTACTCGCCGTCCTTGATCACTGCCGAAGGCAGCGCCGCCATGAAGTCGAAGATACCGCAGTCAGCGCTCTGGTGCTCTCCGAAAGTCTCGTAGTCCATGAAGAGGTTGACAATCTCGCCGTCGGAGGACTTGAGCCATGAAAGGTACTTGTCCACGGTCAGAGGCCACTCCTGCCATCCCCTGCTTGAGAAGCGGAAGGCTATGTCGTCGCTCAGCGAATAGTTGCGGAGCAACAGCCTGAGCTTCGGGTTCAGGTCGTTGTTGTAGACGTAGTTGGGGCTCTTCCATCCCATGATATGGCGCGCGCCCTCGGTCAGCATGGTCTTGAAGCCGAGTCCGAGAACGTCGCAGCCTATGCTGTCGGAATAGATGAGCTCGGTGTTGCGGAACACCTTCGGAGTCACCCCGAAATGCTCCTCGATCGCGGCCTTGTGCTTGAGCACCTGGTGCTTGAACTCGTCCTTGGAAGCCAGCGAGGCGAGGGTATGGTTGTATGTCTCGCAGAGGAACTCCACACTGCCTGTCTCGGCGAGCCTGCGGAAGCTCTCCACCACCTCGGGGGCGTAGCGGTCAAACTGCTCGAGGGCCGAGCCTGAAATCGAGAATGCGAGCTTGAACTTGCCCTTGGTCTCCTTAATGGCCTTGAGCAGGAGCTCGTTCATGGGAAGGTAGCACTTCTCGGCTATCCTCTTGAGGATGGCCCTGTTGGTAAAATCGTCGTAGTAATGTGAGTCCTTACCGATGTCGAAGAAACGATAAAGACGGAGCCTCGTCGGTTGATGAACCTGGAAATAAAGGCAGATTGACTTCTTCATATTGTTATTTGACTACTGATTCATAAACTTTCTTGAGCTTCGCCGTGGCGTTGTTCCACTTCAGCTCGTTGACTTCATCATATCCGTTCTTGGTCGCGAAATGGGCGAGCGCAGGATACTTGAGCAGGGCGTAGATGTCGTCCGCAAGGGCGTCCACATCCCAGAAGTCGACCTTGAGAGCATACTTGAGCACCTCGGCGGCTCCTGACTGATGGGAGATGATGCTGGGCACGTTCGAGCGCATGGCCTCGAGCGGCGATATTCCGAAAGGCTCGGATACCGAAGGCATGATGTACACGTCGGAGAGGGCGAACATCTTCTGCACCTCCTGGCCTCTGAGGAAGCCGGTGAAGTGGAAGCGGTCGGAGATTCCCAGACGCGCCACGTGGTGGATCGCGCGGTTCATCATGTCGCCGCTGCCGGCCATCACGAAGCGTACGTTCTTCGTGCGCTTGAGCACCTTGGCGGCGGCTTCGATGAAGTATTCGGGTCCCTTCTGGAAGGTGATGCGGCCGAGGAAGGTCACGACCTTGTCCCTGACTCCCCTCTCGACCTGGATGTTGTCGCGGCCGCTGAAGTCCACGGCGTTGTGGACTGTCACCACCTTGGCGGGGTCGATGCCGTACTTGTTGATCACTATGTTGCGCGTGAGGTCGCTCACGGTGACCACGCGGTCCGCGGCCTCCATGCCGTGCTTCTCGATCGCATAGACGCGGGAGTCGACCATGTCGTCGGTTCCGCGGTCGAAGGAGGTAGCATGTACATGGACCACGAGAGGCTTGCCGGTCAGTTCCTTGGCTGCCGCTCCGGCGAGATAGGTCAGCCAGTCGTGGGCGTGGATGAGGTCGAACTCGTCCTTGTGGGCCATCGCGATGGTCGCTCCCACCTGGGCGTAGCGGGCCACCTCCTCGAGAAGGTTGGCGCCGTACTTGCCGGAGAACTGTATCTTCTGGCCGAAGCCCACCGAAGCCTCGCGGGTATGGGTCTTGCGGAGCCTCTCAAGGGCCTCGAAGTATTCGTCGGGGTCGACGTAGGGCACGATGTTGGAGTCGACCGTGATATATTTCACATGGTCTATGAACTCCTCGACCGTGTCGCTGATGTGGGCCACGGGCACGTCGCTGGCGTTGATGATTCTCGCGCAGCTCTGGTCCTCGTCGCCGTAGGCGTGGGGCATCACGAAAATGGTTTCGACGCCGTTGTGGGCAAGTCCCTTGACTATGCCCTCGCAGGCTGTTCCGAGTCCGCCGGCGATATGCGGCGGAAACTCCCATCCGAACATCAGAACTCTCATTTCTCTTCCTCCCTGTATTTATCCATGATATATTCGACACCGAGCAGGGCAGCCGTGCTCAGCGCAGATGAAATCGCTCCGTGGGGCTCGTGAGGGGGATCTCCGTCGTAGAGTTCGGAGAAGGCTCCGACTCCGTGCTTGTTGAGGTCCTCATAGAAGCCTTCCATGAGCCATTCGGCCCTCTTCAGGAAGGAAGCACCCTTGATGCGGAACGAGACGCTGATATAGGGTTCGAGCAGGAAGGGTCTCGTGCTGCCCTGATGGTAGGCGAGGTCCCTGTCGGTCTGCGAGCCTTCGTAGACACCCTTGTAGCTGCTGTCGCGGGGAGAAAGGGTGCGCACGCCCCTCGAGGTCACGAGCTCCCTGTCCATCACCCTGAGTATCGAAGGCACCACGAGTTCGTCGACCGGCTGGTACTTGACCACGATGGCGGCAAGCTGGTTGGGTCTGATCTCGAGATGCTGCCCGCTGTTGTCGACATAGTCGGCAAGGCAGCCGATCATGTCGTTCCAGAACGTCTTCTGGTAGTTCTCAAGGATGGTGTCGCGTATCGTGGACCACTTGGACACGAACTGGCTTCTCTTCGAACCGTATTTGGTCTCCATTTCGATGGCGAAGCAGACCGCATTGTACCAGAAGGCGTTGGTCTCCACCTGGTAGCCCGCGCGCTCGGTGACGGGGCGTCCGCCGACGTAGGCGTTCATCCATGAGAGGGCGGTGTTGTCCTTCTGTGCCCAGAGCAGTCCGTTGGGCTGCATGGCGATCTCGCGGCGCTCGCCGGGCAGATAGCTTTCGAGTATTCCGCGGATCACGCTTCCGTATTTCTTCCATACGGCCTTCTCGTCGGCGCCGAAGGCTATGTACTGCTGGAGGTCGCCAGCCATCAGCAGCGGTGCCTCCACCTGGGTGGTGCGGCGGTAGAGCCTCTCCTGCTCGTCGGCGATGAGGTTGTCGAGTATCTCCTCGAACAACTTGCCGTCGTTCATGCCGTAGAGCGTGAGTCCGGGAAGCGAGAGAAGGGTCTCGCGCAGCAGTCCGGTGTAGAGCCAGGAATATCCGGCGTGAATCTTCTTGCGGTTGTTATGGTTGGTGATCAGGGAATCGGCGCAGCGGCGCAGCTGGTCGCGGTATCCGGTAATTTCCCCGCGGCTCTTCACGCCGGCGGTGAACTCGCGCTTGAGGTTTGCGGGCTCCTCCTGGGTTATGGAGGCGGATACGACCACGGAGCCTCCCTGCCTGAGGGTCATCTCGAAGGTTCCGGGCACGAGCAGGTCCTCCATGCAGTCGAAACCGCGGCGGCGCTCGTCGGAGTAGGTGATGTTGTTGTACCAGCAGGGGTCAGCGGTGAAGCGGGCCTTGGAATCGCTGATCTGGATGTTGAGGTCCGGGAAGTTGGCGTACATCCTGAACGACATTCCGTTCTGGATCTCGGAGCCGTATACGTTGGCTTCGGCATTCTGATGAGTGAGCGCGTGCACGTTGCGGAAGGCGAGGAAGGGCTTGAGCTGAAGCCTGACCGATGCAGGCGACTTGAGCAGCTCGTACTTGATGAGAATCTGGTCCCTGTCCTCGGAGAGAAGCAGGCTCTTGCGCAGCAGCATCTCCCCCACCTGATAGGTTATCTGAGGGACGCCGTCCGCGTCGAAATCCACCACGTACTTGTGGCCTCTCGGCTCGTAGGTCTCCCCGTAGCAGTGGATGCCCAGGTTGAACTGCTTGCCGTTCACGACGAGGCTTTCGTCGAGCGAGGACAGAAGCAGGAACCTGTCGCCGCCGAAACGGTCAAGCGTCACGGCCAGCAGACCGTGGTAGCGCCTGGTGTTGCAGGTCACGATGGTCGTGTTGCAATAGGCTCCGGTCTTGTTCGCGCAGATGATTTCCCTCTTGAGCGAATAGGCTAGATTTACAAGTTCGGACTTGTTGAATTTTAAAAATGCCATAATATCTTATAAGGTTTTCTTCAAGACAATCGCAACTCTGGACGGAAGATACAGCGACAGGCAGCCACCGGCCGTAGAGTGACGCTCTCCGCTCTGCAGACGGGAGAATCCGTCGAATTCGGGGTCGTCGGAGCTGAAGGCCATGACATACTCCCCTTCCGGGGCAGCAAACCTGAAATTCTCATAGGATGCCGTAGGGTTGAAATTGAACGCAAATATACTATTTCCCCTGCTGAATATCAAAACTTTCCTCTCTTCGTCGACATAGAGCTGCACGGGGCGGGAGTTCAGGATTTTCTCTTCGCGCACGTAATGGATCATGCGGGAGTCGAAGTCGCGCAGGGCGCCGTAGCGCAGGAGACCGTTGTCGGCGAGGCTCCACTGCCTGCGGGCGTACTTGTAGGACCAGCCGTTGCCCTCGCGGGGGAAGTCTATCCATTCCGGATGGCCGAATTCGTTGCCCATGAAGTTCAGGTAGCCGCCCCCGCTGGTGGCGAGGGTCACGAGGCGTATCATCTTGTGCAGGGCCACTCCTCTGTCGACCAGAAGGTTCTGCGAGCCCTTGTTCATGCCCCAGTACATCTCCTTGTCGATGAGGCGGAAGATTATGGTCTTGTCGCCCACGAGAGCCTGGTCGTGGCACTCGGCGTAGGAGACGGTCTTCTCGTCGACGCGCTTGTTGGTGAGTTCCCACCAGATGGCGCCCATGCTCCACTGCTCGTCGCTGAGCTCCTTTATCCACTTGATCCAGTGGTCGGCTATGCCCATCGCCATACGGAAGTCGAAGCCCACGCCTCCGGCCTCGAAGGGTGCGGCCAGACCGGCCATTCCGCTGACATCCTCGGCTATGGTGATCGCGTTGGGGTTGATTTCGTGTATCAGCATGTTGGCGAGCGCGAGATAGCTCACGGCGTTCTCGTCGACGCCTCCGTCGAAATATGCGTCATAGCTGCCGAAGTCGCGGCCCAGGCCGTGGTCCCAGTAGAGCATGCTGGTGACCCCGTCGAAGCGGAAGCCGTCGAGATGGTACTCCTCGAGCCAGTACTTGCAGTTGGAGAGCAGGAAATACTTGACCTCGTCCTTGCCGTAGTCGAAGCAGCGGGTGCCCCAGGCGGGGTGATAGCCGGCGCCGCCCTTGTAGAAATAGAGGTCGTCATGGCCGTCCAGCTTGCTGAGACCCTCGTTCTCGTTGCCCACGGCGTGCGAATGCACTATGTCCATGATCACGGCGATGCCCATCTTGTGGGCCTCGTCGACCAGGGCCTTGAACTCCTCGGGGGTGCCGAAGCGCGAGCTCAGGGCGAAGAAATTGGAGACCTGATAGCCGAAGGAGCCGTAGTACGGATGCTCCTGCAGGGCCATTATCTGCAGCACGTTGTAGCCGAGCGCCCTGACTCTCGGGAGCACGTTGCGGCGGAATTCGTCGAAGCCCGCGACCTTCTCCTCCTCGGAGCTCATGCCTATGTGGCACTCGTAGATCAGCGGATGGGGGCGCTTGCCTGGCCGGCGGTGCTTCCACACGTAGGGTTCGGGGTCCCATACCTGGGCTGAGAAGACCTTGGTCTCGGGGTCCTGGACCACTCTGGTCACGTAGGCCGGCAGCCTTTCGCCGCCTCCTCCGGGCCATTCTATCCAGAGCTTGTAGAGTTCGCCGTGGCGCAGGAAGACGGAAGGCAGCCTGAGCTCCCAGTTGCCCTGCCCGACGGGGCTGAAGGCGTAGGCCTCGGTGCGCTTCCAGTTGTTGCAGTCGCCTATGAGAAAGATACGTGTGGCGTTGGGCGCCCATTCCCGTATAACCCAGGAGTCGCCTTCGCGATGGAGGGGATAATAGATGTGGTTGTTGACGGACGCAGACAGCGGCCCGTCGCCCGCCAGCTTCCTCCTGTCTGCCAGAATATGCTCGTGGCGAGCGTCGACGGCAGCCTTGTAGGGTTTCAGCCAGGGGTCGGTCACATAGATTTTCTTAGTCATAAGTTATCAGTTTTAGTTCTTAGTGTCCTCAGATATTCACGGCACTTCCCGACGAGCTCGTCGGAGCGCCGTATGTATTTGTCTATGTCGTCAATGGCCGTGGAAGGATCTTCCACCTTCTCAGCAATGCGCTCCAGTTCCTCCAGGGCCTTCGCGTAGTCGAATTCTTCCATATCAGTTCAGCATTCCGCCTGCGGCGGGGAATCGCATCCGTAAAATTAACAATTTTTTCGGAACTCGCGCACCTCCGCGTCCAGGGAGCCGTCGGCGAAAAGCACACGGATGCCGTCGCCCGGGCGCACGGAAGCCGCCGACTTGAGCACGTGGCCGGAGGCGTCGGTGACCAGGGTGTAGCCTCTGGCGAGCAGGTTGCGCGGGTCCGCGGCCCTGATG
>JADILW010000098.1 GCA_017695095.1 Candidatus Cryptobacteroides avistercoris
TTGTCACGCTGGTGCGCAGGCGGGCATCCCGTGCCGCCGACGCGAGGCCGGACGAACCGCCCTACGTGACGGCGCTCAGGGCGCTCGACGGCTACAAGGACGAGAAATACTGGGCTCCGGAGAAACAGAAAGCCTTCTACTCGGGAATCACCGACATACTTAAGACCTATATCGGCAGCCGCTTCGGGGTAGGAGCCCCGGAGATGACCACCGACGAGCTTTTCGACGCGCTGAAGGGGTGCGACGGCATCAGCCCCGACCTCTACGGGCGCACTAAGAGCATGTTCGAGCTGGCGGACTTCGTGAAGTTCGCCAAGCACACCGCCACGCGGGACGAGAACCTCGCCTCCCTTTCCACCGCGGTGAACTTCGTGACTTCAACCTATCAGACCGAGCTGGAGGAGGAGCGGGAGAAAGATGTTCTTAGAGTATCCTGAACTGCTCTGGCTGCTTGTGGTGCCGCTGCTTCTGGTGGCGCACTACGTATATCTGGAGCTTTCCGAGCGCAGGCCGCACATGCGTGTGTCCACGATACGCCCGTGGAGGCGGACGGGCTTCTCCCCCCTCGCCGTGATACGGCATCTGCCGTTCGCGTTCAGGACGGCGGCTCTCTGTCTGATTATCGTGGCCGTCGCCCGTCCGCGCTCGTCTTCCGAGACCGAGACGGTGGATACCGAAGGCATCGACATCGTGCTCGCGATGGACGTGTCCACGACCATGCTCGCCAGGGACTTCACCCCCGACAGAATCAGCGTGGCCAAGGACATAGCCATAGAGTTCATCGCCCAGCGTCCGTCCGACCGCATAGGCATCGTCGTGTTCGCCGGCGAGAGCTACACCCAGTGCCCGCTGACCACCGACAGGGCCACCCTGATCAACATGATGAAGGAGGTCCAGACCGGGCTGATCGACGACGGCACGGCCATAGGCAACGGAATCGCCACCGCGGTGGCCCGGCTCAAGGATTCCGACGCCCCCAGCAGGGTGGTGATACTGCTCACCGACGGTGTGAACAATACCGGTGAGATCGCGCCCCTGACCGCCGCGGAGATCGCCAGGACCTACGGGGTCCGCATCTACACCATAGGTGTGGGCGCCAACGGGACCGCCCCCTATCCGGTGATCACCCCCTGGGGCGTGGAAGTGCAGAACGTGAAGGTGGAGATCGACGAGAACCTGCTGCAGCAGGTGGCAGAGATGACGGGAGGCCGGTATTTCAGGGCCACCGACAACACCAAGCTCGCCGAGATATATTCTGAAATCAACAAGATGGAGACGGCCCGCACCACTGTGGACAGTTTCCCCATATATAAAGAACTGTTTGGCGGATATGCCCTGGCGGCGCTGGCCTGCCTGCTGCTGGAGCTTCTCGTCAGGATATTGCTTAGGAGGTTGCCGTAATGTTGTATATCGCAGATGCTAAATTCCTGTGGCTGCTGCTCCTCGTGCCCGCGGTGCTGATAATCTACGGCATCTCGCGGCATCTGAGGAACAATGCGGTCAGGCGTTTCGGCGACCCCGCCCTGGTGCGCCAGCTGATGCCCTCGTGGTCTTCCGCGAAGGGCTGGTGGCATGTGGTGCTGTTCTGCCTCGCCTTCTTCTTCTTCGTGATCGGACTTTCCCGTCCTCTGATCGGCGCCAAGCTTTCGGAGCGCGAGACCAGGGGCGCGGAGATCATGATATGCCTGGACGTGTCCAACTCCATGCTCGCGCAGGACTACCAGCCCGACAGGCTCTCCCGCGCCAAACTGGCGATCTCGCGCCTGGTGGACAGGCTGCACGACGACAGGATAGGACTGGTGATCTTCGCCGGGACCTCCTTCGTCCAGCTCCCCGTCACCGCCGACTACATTTCGGCCAAGATGTTCCTTGGCGAGGTCGACACCGGCTCCATCCCGATTCAGGGCACGGCGATAGGCGATGCCATAATCACCGCCGCCCGCGGTTTCAGCCCCCAGAGCGAGAAGAGCCGCGCCATCATAGTGATCTCCGACGGCGAGAACCATGAAGACGACGCCGTCGAGGCCGCCAAGACCGTGGCGGAGAGCGGAATCAAGGTCTACACCATAGGCGTGGGCTCCGCCGAGGGAGAACCCATCCCCATGGGAGGCGACCTGCTGAAGGACAAGAACGGCGAAATCGTGGTCACCAGGCTCAATGAACAGATGCTGAAGGAGATAGCCGCGGCAGGCGGCGGCTCCTACGTCCACGCCGGCAACCAGGAGTTCGGGCTCAACCCCATCATCGACGAAATCTCGATGATGGAGGACGAGAGGCTGAGTTCCATCGTCTTCGAGGAATACGACGAGCTCTACATGTATTTCCTGGGCATCGCCCTGGTAATCTTCGTGATCGAGATGCTCATCGGCGAAAGAAGGGCAAAAAGGAGGATATTCAGATGAAAGCGAAGATATTGGCATTGCTGATGCTCGTGCTGCTTGACCCGCTTGTGCTGCTGGCGCAGGCCGACAGGCACGACGTTCGGCAGGGAAACCGCAGATTCGGCAGGGAGGACTGGAAGGAGGCCGAACTTTCATACCGCAAGGCTCTTGTGAAGGACTCGCTGTCCGCGGCCGCGCGCTACAACCTGGCTTCGGCGCTCTACCGGCAGGAGAACTACGAAGGCGCCCGGGAGATGATGGGCTCTTTCGAAGGGCAGGAGAACCTCTCTTCCGACATATACTACAACTCCGGCGACGTGGCCCTGCAGCTCAAGGACTACGCGGCGGCGGTCGAGGCCTTCAAGCAGTCGCTGCTCCTGAATCCCGGCGACCTCGACGCGAAGGAGAACTACATCTACGCCAAGAAGATGCTGGAGAACCAGCAGAATCAGCAGCAGGGCGGCGGAGGAGGCCAGAATGACCAGAATGACCAGGACGATCAGAATAACCAGGACGGCCAAAACGACCAGAATGACCAGGACGGCCAGAATGATCAGAATGACCAGAACAATCAGGACGACAGCCAGGACGGCGACGACGGCCAGGAGCCCCCTCAGAACCAGCCTGACGAAAGCCGGATATCTCCAAGACAGGCGGAGCAGATGCTGAACGCCATGCAGGCCAGGGAGCAGCAGACCCGCGACAAGGTTGACAGGGAGAAGGCCGCGGCACTCAAATCAAGACAGAAAGAAAAGAATTGGTGATGAAGAAACTGACAGTCATGGCGGCGGTGCTCCTCTCAGCCCTGACCGCCTTAGCGCAGACCAGGATAGACGTCCAGGTTCCCAACCTCGTGAGCCTCGACGAGCAGTTCAACGTGACCTTCGTGATCGAAGGTGACGCTCCGTCGGATTTCCGCTGGAGCGAGGGCGACGACTTCCAGCTGGTATGGGGGCCCCAGAAAGGCAGCGTGAGCACCTATTCCAACACCAACGGGCGTGCCACCATGTCATCCCAGACCACCTACACCTATATTCTACTGCCCAAGGCGGAGGGCAAGTTCCTGCTGCCGGCCGCCGAAGCCACGGTCAAGGGCAGGAAGTACACGTCCGACACCCCTCAGATCGAGGTGGTGGCCGACAGCGGCCAGCATTCGCGTCAGGGCGGACAGTCAGATGCTGCCGCCACCGGCTCCGTATCCTCCGACGACATCTACCTTTCTCTCGAACTCAGCAAGACCGACGTCATGGTGGGGGAGACGGTGACCGCCGCGCTCAAACTCTACCAGAGAGTGAACCTTGTCGGTTTTGAGAATGTCAAGTTCCCGGATTTCAACGGCTTCTGGAACCAGGTGGCCGAGAATCCGACGAACCTTGAGTTCCACAGGGAGAGCATAGGCGGCAAGATCTACAACGTCGCGCTGCTCCGCAGCTGGAATCTCGTTCCCCAGCAGGCCGGCAACATCGTGATTGACCCGACCGAACTGGTCTGCGTGATCAACGTGCGCATCGACAGGCCTTCGACCGGCAGCATATTCGAGGAGTTCTTCCAGGACGACTACCAGAGCATACGCAAGCGGGTGACCACCGACCCCGTGACGGTTCACGTCAGCCGCCTGCCCGACGGGGCCCCGGCCTCCTTCGGCGGCGGAGTCGGCAGGTTCAGCATGTCGGCCTCCCTCTCCCGCGACGAGCTTTCGGTCCACGACGCCGCATCCCTCCAGCTGCGGGTTACGGGCAGCGGCAACCTCGCGCTGCTGAACGCGCCCGAGGTGAACTTCCCGCCCGATTTCGAGGTCTATGACGTCAAGACGAGCGACATCCCAGGCGGCAAGCTCTTCGAATATCCCTTCATTCCGCGCAGCCACGGCGACTTCACCATCGAACCGGTGGAGTACAGTTATTTCGACATATCCTCCCGACGTTATGTGACGCTTCGCAGCGACCCTCTTTCCGTGAAGGTAGTCAGGGGAGCCTCGTCGGGTGCCGACAGCACTTCCGGAGTGCTGATGTCAGGGGTGCAGCGCAGGGACGTGCGCGACGTGGGTTCCGACGTGCGCTTCATCAGCACCCGCATGCCTTCGCTGTCTCCTTCCGGAGCCTTCTTCGTGGGTTCCGCCTTGTTCTGGGTGATCGTGGCCCTGATGTTCGTGCTGTCCGCGGCCGCATGGTTCGTGCTGAAGACCCTGGCTGCGCGGCGGGCCGATGTCGCCGGAACCAAGAACCGGGTGGCGGTGAAGATGGCGCGCAGGCGTCTGCTGCAGGCGGAGGACTTCCTTAAGAAGAACCTCTACACCGCATTCTATGAGGAGCTGCACCGCGCCCTGCTCGGCTATGTGTCCGACAAGTTCAACATGGACGCCGCCGACATGAGCAAGGACAACATCTCCGAGAAACTTACCGAGGCCGGAGCGGATGCGGGCGCGGCCGGCGATTTCGTGGCCCTGCTCGACGCCTGCGAATTTGCGCGCTATGCCCCCGGTTCGGGCAATGAGGCCATGGCCGCCCATTATGAGAAGGCCGTGGTGACCATTTCGCTGATTGAAGCTGTCATGAAGAAACATAAATCCATTTCCGCGGGCTCTGCCGCCGCTGTCGTCGTGCTGTTGCTGTCCGTGCCTTCGCTCCAGGCTCAGGAGCTGGTTTCCGCTTCGCCGGATTCTCTGTGGTTGGCCGGAGTTGCGGCTTATGAGGAGGGCCGCTGGTCGGAAGCGGTCGACGCCTGGTCGGCAATCGAGAATTCGGGACTGGTGTCCAAGGAACTCTATTGCAA
>JADILW010000099.1 GCA_017695095.1 Candidatus Cryptobacteroides avistercoris
GGGTGGCAGGCAGCGCCGGCCCCACCTCCAAGTCGCTCACCCTGGCCCAGGACCTCGGCGACCCGGCCTTCAGGCAGGTCAGCTTCGACGAGATGGAGGCGGCCTACGAGGAGCAGCTGCGCGGTCTGATCGAGGGCGGGGCCGACATCATACTGCTGGAGACCTGTTTCGACGCCCTCAACACCAAGGCGGCGATATACGCTCTCAAAGCCCTGGCCGAAGCCGACGAGTCCTTAAGGAGACCCGTGATGATCTCGGCGACCGTCAGCGACCGCAGCGGAAGGACCCTCACCGGACAGACCCTGGAGGCCTTCTACCGCTCCGTGCAGCATGCCGACCCCCTCTCATTCGGGCTCAACTGCTCCCTCGGAGCCGAGGAGCTCGCCCCGCTCGCAAGGGACGCGGCCTCATGGGCGGAATGCGCCGTGAGCCTCTACCCCAACGCCGGCCTGCCCAACGAAATGGGCGCATACGACCAGACTCCCGGAACCATGGCCTCCCAGCTCCGCAGCATCGCCCGCGACGGCCTGCTCAACATTGCCGGAGGCTGCTGCGGCACCACTCCCGAGCAAATAGCCGCCATCGCGGAAGCCCTCAGGGACTGCCCCTGCAGGCCGCGTCCGGCGAAATCGCACCGCCTGCACGTCAGCGGGCTCGAGGCCGTCACGATAGACCGCGGCCGCAATTTCACCAACATAGCCGAGAGGACCAACGTGGCCGGCTCCAGGAAGTTCGCGAGGCTCATCGCGTCGCAGGACTACGCCCAGGCCCTCGCGGTGGCGTCGTCGCAGCTCGAGAGCGGAGCTTCGGTGATGGACGTGAACATGGACGACGCGATGCTCGACTCGCGCGCCGAGATGGAGAAGTTCCTGCGCCATGCCGCCAACGAGCCCGCGGTGGCCAGAGCGGCGGTCATGGTGGACTCCTCCCACTGGGACACGGTGCTCGCCGGACTCAAGAACGCCCAGGGGAAGTGCATAGTGAACTCCATATCGCTCAAGGAGGGCGAGCGGAGCTTTATCGAGAAGGCCCGCGAAGCCGGCAGACTGGGCGCCGCGGTGGTCGTGATGGCCTTCGACGAGAAGGGGCAGGCCACCGACTTCGCGAGAAAGACCGAAATCTGCGCCCGCGCTTACCGCCTGCTGACCGACAGGCTCGGCTTCGAGCCCTGCGACATCATACTCGACCCCGGAGTGCTGGCTGTGGGCACCGGAATCCCCGAGCATTCGCGCTACGCCGTCGACTTCATCGAGGCCGTCAGATGGATAAAGGCCAATCTCCCCGGAGCACTGACCTCCGGAGGCATCTCGAACCTCTCGTTCGCTTTCCGCGGCAACAACGCCGTCAGGGAGGCCATGCACTCCGTGTTCCTCTACCACGCGATAGAGGCCGGCCTCGACATGGGTATAGTGAATCCCGCGATGCTCCGGGTCTACGACGAGATCGAGCCGGAACTGCTCAAATGCGTGAGCGACGTGATACTCGACACCGACGCCGGAGCGACCGAAAGGCTGCTGGCGAAGGCGGCCCGCATCCAGGAAGAAGCCGGAACGGAGCGCAAGACCGGTCAGGGCGCCGCGGAAGGCGAAGCTGACAGTTCCCCGAGCTCCGGAGAGCGCATCCGCAGGGCCCTCGTCAGAGGTGGCTCCTACACGCTCAGGGAGGACGTGCTGCGCTGCCTTGCCGAAAGCGGGAAGGCCGTGGACGTGATAGAAGGCCCGCTGATGGCCGGAATGGCCGCCGTGGGCGAGCGTTTCGCCGAAGGGAAGATGTTCCTGCCGCAGGTGGTCAAGTCGGCCAGGATCATGCGCGAGGCCGTGGACATCCTGCAGCCCTACATCGAGCAGGACGCCCGCAACGAGAGCGAGGAGCGCAGGAAACCCCTGGTGCTGCTCGCCACCGTCAAGGGCGACGTCCACGACATAGGCAAGAACATAGTCGGCATAGTCATGGGCTGCAACGGCTTCCGTGTCCGCGACATGGGGGTGATGGTGCCCGCTGAGGCCATACTCGACGAGGCCGCCTCCTGCTGCGCCGACATAATCGGGGTGAGCGGCCTGATAACGCCGTCGCTCCACCAGATGGAGAACCTGTGCCGCGAGATGTCCGCGAGGGGCATGACCACCCCGCTGATAGTCGGGGGCGCGACCACCTCGGCCCTGCACACCGCTGTCAAGCTCGCCCCGCTCTACCCCCACGTCTTCTACGGAGCCGACGCCTCGTCGAGCGCCGTGCTCGCCAGCCGGCTGCTCAGCGCCCGGGAGGAATGCGAACGCGAGCAGCACGACGCCCAGGAGAAGCTCAGGAGGCTGTATGCCGAGGCTCATTCCGGCGCCGCCGGAGAGGAAGCCCCCGCCGCCCCTTTCCCCGCCCCGACTTTCCTCCGCGGGAAGTTCTTCGAGGACATCCCCGCCAGGGAGCTGACGGTCAAGGAAGTGCTGCCGTATTTCGACTGGCGCCTGTTCTACACCAGCCTCGGAGTCAGGGAGCGGCAGGAAGACGCGGCCGCACAGCTGAACGCCGACGCGGTGGGAGCGATAGACCGCATGGCGAAGGAAGGGCGTTGCAGGATAACGGTGAGCGTGCGTTTCGACGCCTGCCGGAGCAGCGGCGACGACATAGTGTGCGACAGCTGGCGGCTGCCGATGCTGCGCCAGCCCTCAGGTGCGCGCAGGG
>JADILW010000012.1 GCA_017695095.1 Candidatus Cryptobacteroides avistercoris
GGTAGAGGTAGAGGAAGTCATAGCCCTGGAGCAGCTGGTAGGAGAATTCGGTGAAGGACATGCCCTCGGAGGAGTCGCGGCTGAGCCTCTTCTTCACCGAATCCTTGCTCATCATGTAGTTGACAGTGATCATCTTGCCTATGTCCCTCGTGAAATCGATGAAGCTGTAGTCCTTCATCCAGTCGTAGTTGTTCACGAGCTCCGCCCTGTTGGGGGCGTCGGAGCCGAAGTCGAGGAACTTCGACAACTGGGACTTGATGCACTCCACGTTGTGGGCGAGGGTGGCCTCGTCGAGCAGGTTGCGCTCCTTGCTCTTCATCGAGGGGTCGCCTATCATTCCGGTCGCGCCGCCAACGAGGGCGAACGGCTTGTGTCCGCATGCCTGGAAATGCTTGAGTATCATTATGCTGACGAGATGCCCGATGTGCAGGGAATCTCCGGTCGGGTCAATGCCCACGTAGGCCGACGCCGGGCCTTTCATGAGTTCTTCTTCGGTGCCGGGCATGATGTCGTGTATCATACCCCTCCATTTGAGCTCTTCTACAAAATTCTTCATGTCGTCTGTTTTCCGTTAGTCCTGCAAAGATACCAACTAATCTTGTTCTTTTCACGAAAAATGACGAAATTCGCAAGGATTCGACATGATTCAGCGAAGATTTCGCACAAATTAAAACATATTGAAAATGAGAAAGAAAATTGTAGCGGGCAACTGGAAGATGAACACCACCAAGCCCGACGGAGTTGAACTTGCAAAAGAAGTCGCCGCCCAGGCGTCGAAGGTACCTGCCGGAGTCGGCCTCATCGTGGCCCCTCCCTTCACCCATCTCTGCGCCGTGGGCAAGGCCCTCGCCGGATCGGGAGTCGAGCTTTCGGCCCAGAACTGCGCCGACCATGAGAAGGGCGCATACACCGGAGAAGTTTCAGTTGACATGCTCAAGGCTGTAGGCTGCCAGTGGACCATCCTCGGACACTCCGAGCGCCGCCAGTACTACGGGGAGACCGACGAGAAGCTCGTAGAGAAGGTGAAGCTCGCCCTCGCGGGCGGTCTCGGAGTCATTCTCTGCGTGGGCGAGAATCTCGAGGAGAGGGAGGCCGGAAAGCATTTCGACGTATGCTCCGCCCAGGTCAAGAACGTGCTCTACAATTTCACTGCCGAGGACATGAAGAAGGTCGTGATCGCCTATGAGCCCGTATGGGCCATCGGAACCGGCAAGACCGCAACCGCGGAGCAGGCCGAGGAGATCCACGCCCACATCCGCAAGGTGCTCGCAGAGAAGTTCGGAGCCGAAGTCGCCGACGACACAACCATCCTGTACGGCGGTTCATGCAAGCCCTCGAATGCGAAGGAGTTGTTCGCCCAGCCCGACATCGACGGCGGACTCATCGGAGGCGCAGCCCTGAAAGCCGACGACTTCATCCAGATCGCCCTTTCATTCTAAGAGCCTGATGCTCAGGCCTATGCGACCCGAGTCGCTCCAGAGCCATACTTTCTCACCCTCGACCTTTATCACTTCGAGGGTGAGATTTTTTCTTGTGAGTATGTCGGTCTCGGTGGTCCAGGTGAGGTCGGCGCTCACCGTCTGCCCGAGCAGGAAGGGAATCTCCGAAAAGACGACGGAATAGTAGTCCGAGGTGTTGTCGGTCTGGGCCCTGAATTCCCGGCGGTCGCGGCTGAAGGAGAGCTGGCAGGTCAGAGGGTCGTAGCGGAACTGCACGGTGCCGCCTATCTGGAGACGGATGTCGTTGTTCTCCACGAAGGCGTTCCTGCGCCGCGCGAGCCCGTCGCATCCGAAGACCACGAGCATGCACAGCAGTATTGCGGCGAATTTTTTCATCTTGTCCGTATCTCCTTGATTATCCGTTCTTCGGTGCCGTCTTCGTAGTATATCTCCGCGCAGAGCGTGCCGCTTCTCCTGACGGTGAAGTAGCCGTCGGACTCAGCCTCCACCGGAGAGCCGTCGAAGAACCACCGGACCTCGGCCACTCCGGTGGCGTTGAATATCCTCAGAGGGATCTTCGAACCCGGGACGAAGGTCCCGTCGGTGTTCCTGTCGGAGCCTCTGAGGTAGATGTAGGGATATGTACCCTTCCTGTAGACTTTGGTCGTGAAGTTGGCCGACATGGAGAACTTCTGCTCGTCGGACATCACGAGCCTTACCGTGGCGCGGTAGCGGGTCTGGGGAGTGAGCCCCTCGACCGTGAAGCTGCGCTCCGAGCTGTCCAGCATGCGGGTCTCCCGCTTCTCCCCGTCGGTCCATTCCACCTCGAAGCCCTGGTTGTCGGCGAGTCTGTCGTCTATCTCCCAGCTTATTATGGCGGCATCCTGGAAGATGCCGGAGATGTCCAGGACGACCGGGCGCGCCACGCTGAAGGACACGCTTCCGTCCTGGTTGCGGCGTATGTCCAGCAGGGCGAAGCCGGAGGAGCTTCCGTCATTTCCGCGGAAGGCGGGCACGGTCTCCGAACCGAAGTTCGTGACCCCTTCCCGAGGGAAGAAAAGTCCTGAGACGTCGGTGGCGGAGGGGTCGGCGGAGACGATTTCCGCGCACTGCCTGTCCGGGCGGCAGTTTATCTGGTCGAGCTCCCAGCGCTCGGCGGCCGAAAGTTCACGTCCGTAGTAGTCGGAATATCCGGCGGAGTCCTCCGACATGTCGATATGGTAGACCAGCAGGCCTCCTTGGCCGAGCGGAGCGTCCCATCCGCTGGCCTCACGGCACTCGAAAAGGAAGTATTCGCCTTCGTTCCCGGTCTCGAATATCAGGTAATGCCCGTTGCGGTTCACGGGTTCGAGGGTGTAGTCCCCGATTTCAAGGGTGTCGCAGACGCCGGCCCCGAGCAGCTCGTAGTCTATCGCGTTGAGATTCGGGGGGCACATTCCATCCGCGTTCTTGCAGCCGGTGTCCATCAGCGAGGTGTTCCAGAGTCCGGGTGCATTGCCGCCGCTTCCCGAGCCGTCGGTGTCATAGAGGTCCTTGAGTCCGAAGGAGTGCGCGAGTTCGTGGCAGAATATCCCTATCCCCGCGGGGCGGGGGGCCGAGCCTTCGTCGGAGGCGAGCTCGCAAGATACGGTGAAGCTGTTGACGGTCTTGCCGTCGAGGTGGAGTTCGGCTCCGGAATCCTTGAGAAGGCCGTGCTGGGGCCAGATGCAGTCCGAACTGGCGCCGTCGGCTTCGCTCATTCCGGCCACCAGTATGAA
>JADILW010000100.1 GCA_017695095.1 Candidatus Cryptobacteroides avistercoris
GTGTCTGCCAAATTTCAAAGAGTGAGTTTGTACTTTATCTTATAAAATATTTGAGTAAAAGTACAAACTCACCAATACAACATAACACCGAGTTACTACTTTATCTATGATTTTTTATGAGATAAAGTAACAGTTCGCCACATGACGGATATGTCACCTGCAGAAATGCCCATATCACTATGCCACAGTCTTGTCTTTCCTGGCGAGGTATTCCTTGGGCGTGCATCCGACTTCTTTCTTGAAGAAGCGCAGGAAATGCTGCGGGTACTGGAAGCCGAGCATGTCGGCAATCTGCTTCGTGCTTGACTCCGGCTCGAAAAGGGCGTTCTTCGCTTTTTCTACTATCTTGAGCTGTATGTGTTCTCTCGCGGTCCTGCCGGTCTCCGACTTCACCAGGTCGCCGAAATAGTTGGGTGAAAGGCAGACTATGTCGGCAAAGTACTTCACGGTGGGCAGTCCGTGCAGCTGCGCCATTCCGGAATCCCAGTAGTCGTCCAGCAGCTGCTCGAAACGCACGAGCACGTCGTTGTTCAGTTCCTCGCGCGTAATGAACTGGCGTTCGTAGAAACGCATGCAGTAATTGAGCAGGACCTCGATGTTCGAGATGATAAGGGGCTTGGAGAACTTGTCAATCGGGTGTTCGAGTTCGCGGGCTATCTTGCCCATGTAGTCCTGTATGATCAGACGCTCGTCGACCGAGAGGTGCAGGGCTTCATTGGACGCATAGGAGAAGAAGGTGTACTGCCTTATCTTCTGAGCAAGAGGCGTGCGGTGCAGGAAATCAGGGTGGAACAGCAGGGCGTCGGCTTCGGGCACGGGGCCGCCCTCGATGCTCTGGACGCCGATAGTCTGCCCGGGTGCGAAGCATACCACGGTCTCGTCGTCGTAGTCGTATTTGGTCTTTCCATAATTGATGGTGCAGCCCACGGTCTTCTTCAGGAAGAGGGCGTAGAAGCCGAATGTCATCCGGTATGCGGGTTCGGCCGGCTGGCCTTCCGAACGGTCGAAATGTACGACGCTGACCAGCGGATGCTGGGTGTGGAATCCGAAAAACCGGTTGTACTGTTCGATGGTGTCTGCCTTGATGGTTTCCATGCTCGTTTCGTTTGTCCCAAAAATACGCTTTTCCTCGAAAAGCGTCAGCAGATGCGTGCGCAAAAACGCACTTACGGTAGTTATTTCCGTAAAATTGATACAAATTCGGGGGATCCGTCTACCCTGCTTCACCTTGTGCCGCCGTATTTTTGCAGAGAGATACCGAACATGCAAGCAACAAGAATGATTAATCTTATATGACTATCAACGAATTCAAAGACTATGTAAAGACCGGCCGGGCACTCGACACCGAAGAGATACACATCTTCATGGACGAGATGAGCGATGCCGCGCGCCGCATCACCTTCCGGTTGAATGCGGCTTACCACACGCCGGAGGAGGTGCGCGCGCTTCTTTCTGAATTGTTCGGATACGAGGTGCCTTCATCGCTGCGCGTCTTCCCGCCATTCTATACGGATTTCGGCAAGAACATCACCGTCGGGGAGAATGTCTTCATCAATGCCTGCTGCCATTTTCAGGATCATGGAAGCGTCATCCTTGGCGACGGATGCCAGATTGGGCACAACGTCGTGTTCGCCACGCTGAACCACGGTTTGTCACCCGAAGACCGCAAGCACACTTACCCCGCCCCGATAGTACTTGGCAAGAATGTATGGGTCGGCTCGAACTCGACTATCCTTCAAGGCGTGGCTATCGGCGACAATGCGGTCGTCGCAGCCGGAGCGGTGGTGACTAAAAATGTTCCGGCAAATGTTGTTGTCGGGGGCGTTCCGGCAAGAATTATCAAGGAAATAACAGCAGACGGCAGTATTCCGACGGAGTGACGCCCTCGTGCTTCAATTACCACGCGTCAAGGTCATTCATGACCTAAAGACAATTCCAGTTCTTCGATGGTCGGCATCGTGCCCTCTATCTTTTCGGGATAGAACCGTTCAAGGTCGTATTCTGAAATTCCAATAGGCTGGCTGCTCGACTCTAAAGCATATTGCGCCTGGATACGGTCTTTCTCCTTGCAGATAAGCAGTCCGATGGTCGGATTATCTCTCCCTTCCTTGCGCAAGATATGGTTGCAAGCCACGACATAGCCGCCTAATTGCCCCACATCATTGAAGCTGAACTTCCCTATCTTTACCTCTATCACGACATAGCACGACAGGTTGAGGTTGTAGAAAAGCAGGTCGATAAAGTTTTCCGTTTCGCCTACTTGCAGGCGGTATTCCTTGCCGACATAAGCGAAACCCGTACCCAATTCGGTGAGGAACCGGGTGATATTGTTGAGCAGCGCATCTTTGAGGATACGCTCATTATAAGGTTTGGTAATACCTGTGAATGCGAAGTTATATGGATCTTTCGTTATTTCCTGAGCCAACCCGCTGTCGGTATCAGGCAATGTGTGCTTGAAGTTGGTCAAAGCCTTTCCTTGCCGCTCGTACATGCCCGTACCAATAAAGTTGAGCAACATGGCCCGGCTCCAACCATTTTCTATGGTCTGGCGAACATAAAAAGCAGCCTTGTCAAGATTGTCTTTACATTTATCTATCAGTATCTTATGGTGTCCCCATGGCACACTGAAAATATCCGATTGGAATCGTGCCACAGGTTGGGGCAATTTTTCTTCGGAAGATTTTGCCCCAGCTTGGGGCAAAGTTTCAAGTGCCGGAGAATATAGCAGATAAAATTGTTTACAATAGTAGATATTGCGTTGTGTCAGTCCTGATACGCCGGGCATGGCTTCGCGCAAATCGATGGAAAGACGGTTCATCACCTTGTCGCCCCAACGTTTCTCGGCGTGCAATTCTACAATATCCTTGCCCAATTCCCAATAGAATTTTAGCATTTCAGTGTTCACCTTCACCGCAGCCTTTATCTGGCTGTTCCTATACCGCAAGGCGAGGTCTTTCACCCATTCTTTATATTCTTTGTCTAATATGCTGACGGATTTGTTCATAGACTGATGCTTTTCAAAGTTCATAGTTGCTAAGATAACTCTTTTGTGGCTAAAAACTTCCTTTTATGCATTTAAAAAGCATTCACCGAAAAGCGCTGGAAGCCGGTAAAGAAGCGTCGGGGATTTGTCAGCTCCGCAGCTTCCGGCAGTATTCCGACGGAGTGACGCCCTCGTGCTGGCAGGAAGCCTGTCCGCGACGACACAGACGACAAAGGATATGGACAGGATCGAAGCATGCAAGTAGAACTACCCGCACGCGCAGCTGTGGTGGCATATTTTTTTCATAGACTCGCGCCATGCTAAAATATCTTCCGTTATTCCTCCTCCTGGCCTTATGCACGGGTGCGGCGGCGCAGGACAGCCTGAAAACGATTGTCGGACATATCACTGACCGCGACGGACATAGCATAGAATATGTGGCGGTAGGCATACCCGGCAGGAACATAGGCACGGTCTCAGACTCCGAAGGCATCTTCAGCCTGGAGCTGCCGGACACAACGGACGCCGACTTGGTGTTCTTCCATGTTTCATACAAGGAAAAGAGCATACCGTCGGCGGAAATTATCGCCGCAGACGGACCGGTGACCGTGATTCTCGAAGAAAACCGGCTTGCCGCGGCAGTCGTGACTCCCGGGAAGAAAAAAGACAGGAGACTGGTCGGCAGAGGTGCGCGGGTGCCCGGAGGCGTCGCGACCATGGAACCGTCCAGCACCGGAATGGAAATCGGTTCTGTGATCGAAGTCAGGAAAGAGTTCACGGTCAGGAAAATCTCCTTCGAAGTGCTGCGGAACGCCTTGCCGGGATGCGTGCTGGGCGTCAATATCTATAGGATGGAAGGCTCTCCGGCAACATTCGACAATGTGCTCACGAAACCGATATACTGCAATATCCCTGTCAGCGAAGAGAAGAACAAATGCCAAATCGAGCCGGAAGAGACCGTCATTCTCTCCCCCGGCAAATACTTCATCGCGCTCGCACTGGTCGACTGCGACAGGGACCTTCAGGAAAAATGGAAAGACAAGCCTTCGTGGGGTAAGGACGAGCGCATTGACAACTCCATGACCTCCATAGATTTTCCGCTTTATCTCAAATCCGGCTATAAACGCAGCAAGGCCATGCAGGATTTTGAATCAATCCCAATCGGCACAGGACTGACTGTCGAAGGGACGGAGAATCAGCCCTGAGCGCTATTTCTTCCGGCCGCTCTTGCGCAGGGCTTCGGCGATGATCCACTGGAGCTGCCCGTTGACGCTGCGGAACTCATCGGCAGCCCATTTCTTGAGGGCTGCCATGGTTTCCGCATCCACGCGAAGCACGAAGCTCTCCATATCTGAAGCAGGCTTCCTGGGCATCGCTGGCTACTGATAGATGGTTCCGGTGTTCACCACGGGCTGGGCGGACTCGTCGCCGCAGAGCACCACGAGCAGGTTGCCGACCATCGCGGCCTTGCGCTCCTCGTCGAGTTCCACCACCTGGTCGTCCTTGAGCTTGTCGAGAGCCATCTTCACCATGGAGACCGCTCCTTCGACTATCTTCTCACGGGCGGATATCACAGCGGCGGCCTGCTGGCGGCGGAGCATCACGGCTGCGATTTCGGGAGCGTACGCCAGATAATTGATACGCGCCTCCACGACCTCTATTCCAGCCATCGCAAGCCTGTCGTTAAGGGTCTTCTCGAGTATTTCATTGACTTCCTCCCCTCCGGAGCGCAGGGTCACCTCGTCCTGTCCGGCCTCGTTGTTGTCGTAATTGTAGTCAGCGGCCACCTGGCGCAGGGCGGCGTCGCTCTGTATCTTCACGAAATTCTCCAATGCGTTCATCACCGAAGCCATGCGGTTCGCGGCAACAACGGCAGCATTTGAACCATGCACAGTTCCGGCCATGGTCTGCGAGTCGATCTCGAACAGGGCCTTATAGGTGTCCTTGAGCCTCCAGACCAGCACCAGGCCGACCATTATCGGATTGCCGACCTTGTCGTTGACCTTGATGGGCTCCACGTCGAGGTTCCTCGCCCTGAGCGAAAGCTTCTTCTTGGTGAGCAGAGGATTCACCCAGTAGAAGCCGGTCCTGCTGAAGGTTCCCCTGTATTTTCCGAAAAAGACCATCACCCTGGCCTCGTTAGGCTCCAGCTGGACATATCCCGCATAGAATGCGAACCAGATTATTGCCAGCACCGTGCCGAGAACCGCCATGCCGAGCATCTCCGTGAGAAAACATCCTATGACAAGCGCCAGAAACACGATGTGGTGGAGGAACAGCATCACGAAGCCGTTCATCACGAAACCCTTGAACTGAAATTCTTTCATAACTGATATCATTTTGATATTGCAAATATATCATAAACTCCGGAAAAATCCAAAACAACGGCACATATATTGGAATCCATCCTGCAGCCGCGCTTTAGTTCAGGACAGCGCGACATCTGACAAGAAAAAAGACTATATTTGCCATAATGGACAATCTTATCGAAAAGGCACGCGCCGTCGCAGCTTCGGCGCTCACGGACGAGACCCGCTACGACGGCTCGCCCTTCATCGGTCATCCCGACAGCGTCGCCCGCATAGTGGAAGACGAAATCGGGCTGCCGGACGAATGCGTGGCCGCGGTCTACCTCCACGAAGCCACCCGCATCCACAAGGACATCGACATCAGCGCCTTCCCCCAGGACGTGCGCACGATAGTCGACGGCCTCAACAAGATTTCCACGATCAAGCCCAAGGACACGCGCCTCGAGGCCGAGAACTACAAGAAACTGATAGTCCAGTACTCCCGCGACCCCCGCGTCATCGTGCTCAAGATCGCCGACCGCCTCGAGGTAATGCGCAACCTGCGCATGTTCCCCAAGAGCTCCCGCGACCAGAAACTGCTGGAGACGACCATGCTCTACATGCCGCTGGCCCACCAGCTCGGCCTCTACAACATCAACACGGAGCTCGGCAACATCTACTTCCGCTACTCCAACCCCGAGCAGTACAGGGCCATCACCAACAAGCTCAAGGCCACCGAAAAGGACCGCGAGCAGCTGACAGCCGAATTCATACGTCCCCTCGAGCGCAAGCTCTCCGAGGCCGGCATAAAATACAAACTGAAGGCGCGCACCAAGAGCGCATTCTCCATCTACCGCAAGATGCAGGTGCAGAAAGTGCCCTTCGAAGGCGTACACGACGTGTTCGCGATACGCTTCATCATCGACTGCGCCGACGACCCCAGGCTCGAGAAGGACCTCTGCTGGAAAGTCTACTCCTATGTGACCGAGGAGTACGAACCCGACATCTCCCGGCTGCGCGACTGGCTCACCACACCCCGGCCCAACGGCTACGAATCGCTGCACATCACCGTGAAGAACAAGCTCGGGCAGTCGCTGGAGGTGCAGATACGCACCAAGCGCATGGACATCGAGGCAGAGAGTGGCAACGCGGCACACTGGGCCTACAAAGGCATACGCCACGAAGCCTCCATCGACCGCTGGCTGCAGTCGGTGCGCGACTCGCTCGAACATCCGCTCGAAGCCAGCCCCGAACACCTTCCCGCCCCTCCCGACAAGGAGATTTTCGTGTTCACACCCACCGGAGAGCTGCGCATACTCGCGGCCGGCTCATCAGTGCTGGACTTCGCATTCAGCATCCACACCAACCTCGGAAGCCGCTGCACCGGCGGAAAGGTCAACGGCAAGCCCGTACAGATCAAGGAGAAGCTGAAGACCGGCGACGTGGTCGAGATAATGACCGGAAAGAACCAGAAGCCGAGCCGCGACTGGCTCGCCTGGGTCGTGACCTCCAAAGCGCGCACCAAGATCAGGCAGGAGCTCGACGCCGAAGAGCGCAAGGCCGCCGCGGAAGGACGCGAGATACTCGAACGCAGACTCCGCAACTGGAAGCTCGAATTCCCCGACGAACTGCTCACCGAGTTCATGAAGTCCGCCAGGTTCAACTCTGAAATGAGCATGATGGCGGCCATTGCGGCGGAAGAGCTCGACATCAACGACATCAAGGAATTCCTGCTGCAGAAGCAGGCCCAGAAGGAGGAGCACGCCAGCCAGAAACCAGACACCACCTCCGAGGAGAAGAAGACCTACGGCGGCTCGGCAGCCTCTTCCGACGACATACTCGTTATCAACGCCAAGAACGTCAAGGGACTGGACTACAAGCTCTCAAAATGCTGCAACCCCGTGTTCGGCGACGACGTGTTCGGCTTCGTGACGCGCACCGAAGGCATCAAGATCCACCGCATGTCCTGCCCGAACGCCGCCAGGCTCATCGAGAGATTCCCCTACCGCATACAGAAGGTCGTATGGCAGGACAACGCCTCCTCCGGCGACTTCCAGTGCACCCTGTCCGTCACCGCGGCCATCGACCATCCGGTCCTGTCCTCGATAATGGACGTGATCGGCCAGTTCAGGGTGTCGATGCGGTCCTGCAACGTCAAGGAGAACCCCCGCACCGGCAGCTATGAAATCCAGATACGGCTGCTCGTGCCCTCGAACACCGAGCTCGACAAGGTGATCTCGCAGATCTCCAACATGAAGGCCGTCACGAAGGTGAAAAGAATATGACAAGATGAAAGACACCGAACTCTATGACAGATACGAACGCACGCTCGAAGACGGGCTTGTGAAGATATGCCGCGGCGCCGGCCTGGTCGGCGACATGCTGCTGCGCTCCGACGACATCGACGCCAGATGGGACGACTACATCAAGGACTACGTGGCCGACGCGGTGGAGAATTTCAACACATACCCCGAAGCGGCGATTTCCTGGGCCGGATTCCTCGGAATCGCCGTAGCCCACTGGTGGGACGCGGACTGGCAGGGGCACAAGGACGCCCCCTACCGTTCGTTCTACGGCACACGCGGCTGGGACGACATGGACGAACACGTGCTGCGCGACCTGCTCGGGCTCGAGCTCGACAGCCCCGAAGCGAAAAGAATCTCAGACACCCTGCTGAGCTGCGCCCTCGCCACCCTCGGTCTAATACGGCACGAAGGCATCGAGACGCAGACGGAGCAGGGCTTCTTCGTGCTCACCCGCTCCTATTCAGTGCTATACCGCATAGGCGCCGGAATCGAACTCCAGCGCCTCGGATACAAGGCGGTTCCGATCAACATCAAGCGGTAGCAAACAGCCGCGGCGGATTTATGTTGCGGCGGATTTGCAAATCCGCTGCCAGTCGCCTGCGGCCATAAGCATCCCTCGCAGGCGAGAAAAGCCTGCTCGTGGATGATATGGCCATCCGGCGTCGCTGCATTGTCTGCAGCTGTTGCAGCAGATTTGTAATCTGCTGCTGCCCTGCCGCTGGCGAGCTCGGCCTCCGGCAGTAAGAACCACCGCACAGCCCTATACAGC
>JADILW010000101.1 GCA_017695095.1 Candidatus Cryptobacteroides avistercoris
GGTCATGCATGGTGGGGTAGTCGTAGTCCATGACCTCCCTGAAGGTCTCGGGGCTGATGTCGCGGAGCTGCTCCGCCACCTTGTCGGCTATGCCGAAAAGCGCGCCGTAGGCCAGATAGTCCTGCCAGAGCACGGCCTCGATGGTGTCCTTTTCGCCCATCAGGGTGAAATCCTTCAGGAACATCTTCAGCCCCACCAGCTTGCGGGCGTTCTCCTGTCCGGCCGGAGTATAGCCCGACGCGCCCGTCATGCCGCTGTCGCGCAGGCGGTCACGGCCGTTGTCGAGGGCCTTTTCCGCCCATCCCGCCACTTTTTTCACGTGCTTCGACGCCCAGCGCGAGAACTCCTTGTGCTGGAGCACCCTGTCGCTCCCGCTTGCCTGCAGCATCATGCCGAAGAGTTCGTCCGCAGCACTGTCCCCGCTGTCCAGGCTGCCGCCGTTGAAGGAAAGTTCCACGCGGCCCTTCCCGTCCTTGGATACGGAAAGCGCTCCCCGGTAGACCATGCGCAGAATCAGTGCGGCGGCAAGGGTGTCGCTGCTGTATTTGTACCCGAGCCTGTCGAGAGTCCGGGCGGACGCCTCCAGGTCCCCTCCGAAGGGAATCTCGCGGCTCCATACCACCTCCGACGGCTTGACGCCAAGAATCTTCTTCCGTGTGGAGTGCCGGTGCCATACTCCGACTCCGACCATTGCGGTCATGCAGAGCATGAACAGTCCCAGGAGCTTGCCGAACCCGGCAGCGGCCGAACCGTCGTCGGACCCGCTGAAATCAGAGCCTTCCATGGCGGTGGCCAGTACATCGCTGAAGCTCCTGTCCTGTACGCTGGGACTGTCGAACATGCCCTTCTCGAAACGCAGCAGGACTATCACCGAGCTGTTCCTGACAAAAGGCTCCGTGCTCTCGAACACCACCGCCCCGTCGAGGAAATCCACCCTGCCCCTGTATCCGAAACCCCAGGCGCGGGTATTGGTCGTATCCAGGCGGTGCTCAAGTGCGCGCACCATGACCTTCACGTGCTCCGGTTCGGAGCTCAGGCCGGGCGAGACGGTCTGCAGGTGCAGCATGTCGTAGTCGCTGAGAGTCTTTACGCTGCGCGTCATGGAATAGCTTACGTCGAAGACGTGGTCGCCCAGGCTGCCTATGCCCCAGCATATCTCCGCGCCGTCGTTCTTCGTCACGACGCCGCAGCGTCCGGCTTTCTCGTAAATGCTCCGGTCCGTGTCCCATTCGCCCTCGTTGACATAGCTGCGGCCGCTCTCGTCGCTGACTTCGAGCCCGCCGATTCTGATGTCTCCGAGATTCCGGCGCACCAGATACCACTCCGTGCCCGAAGCGGCGCACACGTCCCAGCGTTCGCTCACTTCCGCCGTCCCGTCGGGCAGCAGGGTCACGGTCACGTCGATGTCGCGTATTTCCGGGCTCAGCGGGTATGCCGGGATGCAGGAAAGGGTGGCCGCCAGCAGAGCGGCGGCTAAGGTTGCGGATAGTCTCATAGGCTGCCTGCTCAGAACTTCACCGGCGGCATTTCCGTCTTGCCCTCGGGTTCCTTGAGGTATTCCCTGACGGAGAACTTCAGCATTCCGGCCACAATGGAGTCGGGGAACTGCCTCACGATGCGGTTGTACGCGGTGACGGCGTCGTTGAATACCATGCGGCTCACGCGCACGTTGTTTTCGTACTGGTTGATGCTTTCCATGGTCCGTGCGTAGGTCTCGTTGGCCTTGAGCTGGGGATACTGCTCCGCGACGAGGTTGATGCGCGAGAGGGCGCCTCCGATGAGCTCCTCCTGTGCGGAAGCCTCCTCGGCGCTGCTGCGTCCGTCAATCTGCCGGCGCTGGGCGATTACGTCGCACAACGTCTTGTACTCGTGCTCGTTGTAGGAGCGCGTAAGTTCCACGAGGGCGCTGACGGCATCCCAGCGGCTGTTCTGCTGCACGCCTATCTGGCTCATGGAATTGCTGCAGAGTTCGTCCTTGCCCACCAGCTTGCGCTGGACGGCGATGAACCATATCACCAGGACGGCGGCTATGGCTACGATTACGATAATGGCGGTCATAGATGTCAGTTTGCGTTTCAGAGTAATATTGCAAATATATCAATTTATCCGCTTATTGTGCGGTTTCTCGTCAATCCTGCCCGGAATATCTTTGCTTTTGGAACCATGCAGGATTTCCAGCGCCTGCGGCAGTTCGGTGCCGATATTCCCGGAATACGCCACGTGAAGACGGAGCTGATTCAACACCGGAAGCAATATCCCGAATACAAAAAAAGGAAGCCCCTGTCGGGGCCTCCCTCAAATATGCTTTCCTTCAGACTAGAGCTGGGGGCCAGCTGCTACGAGAGCCTTGCCGGCCCCGTTGTCCTCGTACTTGTGGAAGTTCTTGATGAAGCGTCCTGCGAGATCCTTTGCCTTCTCGTCCCATACTGCGGGATCTGAATAGGTGTCGCGGGGATCGAGGATGCCGGTGTCAACTCCCTCAAGAACGGTGGGAACTTCGAAGTTGAAGTAGGGGATGGTCTTGGTGGGAGCCTTGTCGATCGAGCCGTTGAGGATGGCGTCGATGATTCCGCGGGTGTCGCGGATGGAGATGCGCTTGCCGGTTCCGTTCCATCCGGTGTTCACGAGGTAAGCCTTGGCTCCGCTCTTCTCCATCCTCTTCACGAGCTCCTCGGCGTACTTGGTGGGATGCAGCTCGAGGAATGCCTGTCCGAAGCATGCAGAGAAGGTCGGGGTGGGCTCGGTGATTCCGCGCTCGGTTCCCGCCAGCTTTGCGGTGAAGCCTGAGAGGAAGTAGTACTTGGTCTGCTCAGGAGTCAGGATGGACACGGGAGGAAGAACTCCGAATGCGTCGGCTGAGAGGAAGATCACCTGCTTTGCGGCGGGACCCTCGGAAGCGGGACGCACGATCTTGTTGATATGGTAGATAGGATAAGAGACGCGGGTGTTCTCGGTCACGCTCTTGTCGTTGAAGTCGATCTTGCCTTCGCCGTCCACGGTCACGTTCTCGAGGAGGGCGTCGCGGCGGATGGCGTTGTAGATATCGGGCTCGGACTCCTTGTCGAGGTTGATCACCTTGGCGTAGCAGCCGCCCTCGAAGTTGAACACGCCCTCGTCGTCCCAGCCGTGCTCGTCGTCACCGATGAGCAGACGCTTGGGGTCGGTGGAAAGGGTGGTCTTGCCGGTTCCTGAGAGACCGAAGAAGATGGCGGTGTTCTCGCCGTTGAGGTCGGTGTTGGCGGAGCAGTGCATTGAAGCGATGCCCTTGAGAGGGAGGTAGTAGTTCATCATTGAGAACATTCCCTTCTTCATCTCGCCGCCGTACCAGGTGTTGAGGATCACCTGCTCCTTGCTGCTCACGTTGAACGCAACGCAGGTGTCTGAGCGCAGACCGAGCTCCTCGAAGTTCTCGACCCTGGCCTTTGAGGCGCAGTATACGAGGAAGTCAGGCTCCTGGTCGAACTCCTCCTGGTTCTTGGGGCGGATGAACATGTTGGTCACGAAGTGAGCCTGCCATGCCACCTCCATGATGAAGCGCACCTTCATGCGGGTGTCCTTGTGGGTTCCGCAGAAGCCGTCCACCACGAACAGCCTCTTGCCTGAGAGCTCCTTGAGAGCGATGCTCTTGACCTCCTTCCAGGTCTTCTCGGACATCTCGTGGTTGTCGTTGGGGTACTCCGGGGTGTTCCACCATACGGTGTCCTTGGAGTTCTTGTCCATTACGATGTATTTGTCCTTGGGAGAACGGCCGGTGTAGACGCCGGTCATTACGTTGACTGCACCAAGCTCGGTCACCTGACCTTTGTCGTAGCCTTCGAGTTCGGGCCTGGTCTCCTCGTTGTAGAGGACTTCGTAGGTGGGATTGTAAAGAACTTCAGTGGTTCCCTTGATCCCATACTTGCTTAAATCAATCTTTGACATAATATGATTTAAAATTAAGGATTAAACTTATTGTCCTTTAAATCGTGCGAATTTACTAAAGATTTATTTCTTTTCCAAAGCAAGCCCCGCGCAAGTCCTCCGAATTTTTTAAATTTGCATCTGCCATGACCGCGCTCGAGACACTGGAGAAATACTGGGGCCACAAGTCTTTCCGCCCCATGCAGCAGGAGATAGTCGCAGCCGCCCTCGAAGGGAGCGACGTGCTGGCCATACTCCCGACCGGCGGCGGCAAGTCCGTCTGCTTCCAGGTGCCCGCGATGATGCGCGACGGGCTGGCCCTCGTGGTCACCCCGCTGATCGCTCTCATGAAGGACCAGGTGCAGAACCTCGAGGCGCGGGGCATACGGGCGATAGCGGTCCACGCCGGCATGAACCGCCGGGAGGTCGACACCGCGCTCAACAACGCCGCCTACGGAGGCTTCAAGTTCCTCTACCTCTCGCCGGAGCGCCTCTCCACCAGCCTCTTCCGCTCCTACCTCGACGTGCTGCACATCAGCATGATAGTGGTCGACGAGGCGCACTGCATCTCCCAGTGGGGCTACGATTTCCGGCCCGACTACCTCGAGATAGGCCGCCTGCGCGAACGGGTCGACGCCCCGCTGATGGCCCTTACCGCCACCGCCACCCCGCGCGTCGCCGAAGACATCATCGAGAAGCTCGCCCGCCCGGCGTCTGCCGGAAAGGCGCCCTTCGTGCAGCTGCGCAGCGGTTTCGAGCGGCCCAACCTTTCATATATAGTCCGCCGCTGCGAAGACAAGACCGGCCAGCTGCTGAACAT
>JADILW010000102.1 GCA_017695095.1 Candidatus Cryptobacteroides avistercoris
AATTCTCTCAGCCTGACCCCGCTTCCTTCCATAAAGGAATCAACGCTCTCGTTCTTCGTTCTCTTGGTACTTGCTTGTACTTTCTCCAGTCTTTTCAATGATCTTTCAAAATTGGCGTTAAAAAAACCAGCCTTGCGGCTGATGCCAACCCCCTTGCTTTCGTTCGGGATTGCAAAGGTAATTGCTTTTTTTTAATCTGCAAAATTTTTTGAGAATTTTTTCAGATTTCGTTTTGCAAAGAACTTTTTCAATCCCCTCGTTTCCGAAAGGGACGGCAAAGGTAGTCACTTTTTCCGAACCTGCAAATTATTTTAATAAAAATTTTTAATTTTTTTGCGTTTTTTCACGTCTAAACCGCCTCTGGCGCCCTCAGGAGGGCATCAAAAAACTCCGGGCCTCTCCAAAGAGAAGCCCGGAGCCTAAGTCATATCGTCGTCATCCGACTACATCATTCCGCCTGCGGGAACCTGGGCGGCTGCGGGAGCGGGTTCGGGGATGTCCACGATGCCGCACTCGGTGGTCAGGAACATTCCTGCAACTGAAGCCGCATTCTCGAGAGCCACGCGCGCAACCTTGGTAGGGTCGATGACTCCGGCTTCGTACATGTGTACGAATTCGCCTGTGCGGGCGTTGTAGCCATAGTCGCCGGCGCTCTCCTTGATCTTCTGGATGATTACGGATCCGTCGACGCCTGCGTTCTGGGCGATCTGGCGCAGAGGCTCCTCGATGGCCTTGGCCACGATATGGATACCGGTGGTCTCGTCATCGTTGTCGCCCTTGAGACCTTCAAGAGCTGCGGCGGCACGTATATAGGCAACTCCGCCTCCGGGCAGATAGCCCTCCTCTACAGCTGCACGTGTGGCGTTCAGCGCATCCTCGACGCGGTCCTTCTTCTCCTTCATCTCCACTTCGGTGGTAGCTCCTACGTAAAGTACGGCCACGCCGCCTGCGAGTTTGCCGAGCCTCTCCTTGAGCTTCTCCTTGTCATAGTCGGAGGTGCTGGTCTCGATCTGCTTGCGGATTGAGTCCACGCGCTCCTGGATGGCAGCCTTGTCGCCGGCTCCGCCGACGATGGTGGTGTTCTCCTTGGTGATGGTCACCCTCTCGGCCTTTCCGAGCATGTCGGGCGTCGTGTTCTCGAGGGTGAAGCCCCTTTCTTCAGAAACGACTACCGCGCCGGTGAGGGTTGCGATGTCCTGAAGCATCTCCTTGCGGCGGTCGCCGAAGCCGGGAGCCTTGACGGCGGCGATCTTCAGCGTTCCGCGAAGCTTGTTGACCACCAGGGTGGTGAGAGCCTCGCCGTCGACGTCCTCGGCGATGATGAGCAGCTCCTTGCCTTCACGGGCGATAGGCTCGAGAATCGGGAGAAGGTCCTTCATCGCGGATATCTTCTTGTCGCATATGAGTATCGAAGGATTGGTGAGCACGGCCTCCATCTTGTCTCCGTTGGTCATGAAGTAGGGAGAAATATAGCCGCGGTCGAACTGCATGCCCTCGACAACCTTGACCTCGGTCTCGGTGCCCTTGGCCTCCTCGACTGTGATCACGCCGTCCTTGCCCACCTTTGACATCGCGTCGGCGATGAGCTTGCCGATGTAGCTGTCGTTGTTGGCGGACACGGTGCCGACCTGCTCAACCTTGGAGTAGTCGGTTCCGACCTCCTGGCTCTGGCTCTTGAGATTGGCCACCACGGTGTCGACAGCCTTGTCGATGCCGCGCTTGAGGTCCATGGGGTTGGCGCCTGCGGTGACGTTCTTGATTCCCACGTTGATGATGGCCTGCGCGAGGACGGTAGCGGTGGTGGTACCGTCACCGGCCTGCTCGTTGGTCTTGGAGGCGACCTCCTTGACCATCTGGGCGCCCATGTTCTCGAAGCGGTCCTCGAGCTCCACCTCCTTGGCCACGGTGACACCGTCCTTGGTGACCTGAGGAGCACCGAACTTCTTCTCTATAACCACGTTACGGCCTTTCGGACCGAGAGTTACCTTTACTGCGTTAGCAAGTGAGTCCGCTCCGACCTTCATCTTGGAGCGTACGTCAACGTCAAATTTTATTTCCTTTGCCATAATAATGATATCGTTTTATTCCGACGCAGTCCCGACTACAGTATTGCTAAAATGTCAGACTGCTTCACAATGAGATATTTCTTGTCTTCGACAGTCACTTCGGTGCCGGCATACTTGCCGTAGATGACCTGATCGCCGACCTTGACCTCCATGGGCTCGTCTTTCTTGCCGGGGCCTGCCGCTACAACGGTTCCCTGCTGAGGTTTCTCTTTTGCCGTGTCGGGGATGTAGATTCCGCCGGCAGTCTTGGTCTCGGCCTCCTTGGGCTCGATCAGGACTCTGTCTGCTAAAGGTTTGATCATAATTCTATTGTTTTTATAAATTTTTCTGAATCTCCGGGACTGTCCCGGACGCAGACAGAAGAATCAATGTCCGTGCCAGTGACATTTTGTCAAACGGTACTGCCACAGCACCACCCCTACCGACACCGACACGTTAAGCGAATGCTTGGTGCCGAACTGCGGTATCTCCAGCGAGAAGTCCGAAGCGTCGACGACATCCTGCCGCACCCCGTCTACCTCGTTCCCGAATACGAACGCACACCGGGCATCTCCGGAGACGCTCAGGTCCTGAAGCTGCAGGGCGTGCTCGGTCTGCTCCACACTTATAATAATATAGCCGTCCTCCCTGAGCCGCTTCACCAGCTCCAGAGTATCGTCGGCATGCTCCCAGGGGACGCTGTTCTCGGCCCCGAGCGCGGACTTGTGGATTTCGGCCGAAGGAGGGCAGGCGCAGATGCCGCAGAGCCAGACCTTGTCGGCCTTGAAGGCGTCCGCGGTGCGGAAAGCGCTGCCCACGTTGTGGGCGCTGCGGATGTTATCGAGCACCAGAACGGCGCCGGAAGGCGGAAGAGAGGCGTAGTCGGAGGGCCTGACCCGTCCGAGTTCGATATTTAGAAGTTTCCTGTCCTTCATGGGGCACAAAGGTACTGAAAAAGTAGTATATTTGCCTTCACTAAAATTAAGACATGAAACAGGACATTCAAATCATCGACCTGATCAAGAGGGAGAGGGAGCGCCAGGAATCCGGACTCGAACTCATCGCCTCCGAAAACTATGTGACAGAAGGCGTGCTGAAGGCACTCGGTTCAATCTGCACCAACAAGTACGCCGAGGGCTACCCCGGAAAGAGATACTACGGCGGCTGCGAGGTCATCGACCAGATAGAGCAGCTGGCCATCGACAGGCTCAAGGCGCTGTACGACGCCGAATGGGCCAACGTTCAGCCCCACTCGGGCGCCCAGGCCAACATGGCGGTCATGACGGCGATACTCAAGCCCGGCGACTGCTTCATGGGGCTCGACCTCAGCCAGGGCGGACACCTGACCCACGGCTCACCGGTCAACATCTCCGGAATGCTCTACAAGGCGGTTCCCTACGGACTCGACCCCGAGACAGGACTCGTCGACTACGACAAGATGGAGCAGCTCGCCCTTGAGCACAGGCCCAAGCTCATAATCGGCGGCGCGTCGGCATATTCCCGCGAATGGGACTACGAGCGCATGCGCAGCATAGCCGACAAGGTCGGAGCCATCCTGTGGATTGACATGGCCCACACAGCCGGCATCATCGCCGCCGGACTGCTCAGGAACCCCGTGAAATACGCCCACGTCGTGACCTCAACCACCCACAAGACCCTTCGCGGCCCCCGTGGCGGAATCATACTCATAGGCAAGGACTTCGACGACCCTCTGGGACGCACCACCCCCAAGGGCGTGGTGAAGAAGATGAGCCAGGTTCTCGACTCTTCGGTATTCCCCGGAACCCAGGGCGGACCTCTGGAGCACGTGATCGCCTCCAAGGCGGTGGCCTTCTTCGAAGCCCAGCAGCCTGAATTCAAGACCTACCAGCAGCAGGTGCTCGCCAACGCCAGGGCGATGTGCGAGGAGTTCATCAGGCGAGGCTACAAGATAGTCAGCGGCGGCACCGACAACCACCTGATGCTCGTCGACCTGCGCGGCAAGTTCGAGGCTCTCAACGGCCGCGTGGCCGAGACCCAGCTCGAAAGGGCGGCGATCACCGTCAACAAGAACATGGTCCCCTTCGACACCCGCTCCGCCTTCCAGACTTCCGGCATACGCGTCGGAACCCCGGCAGTAACTTCCCGCGGCTTCGTGGAGAAGGACATGGTGGACATAGTCGGACTCATCGACGAGGTGCTCACTTCATGCAGCCAGCACATAGGCGCGCTCTCCCTCAAGAAAGGCGAAACCCCCACCGCAGCCCAGGCCGCGGAACTCGAGGAGCATGCCGCCCTGCTTGAGAATGTGAAGCGCCGCGTGAACCAGATGACCGCCGGCGTCCCCCTGAACAAATACTAGCAGAACCGCTGACAAGCATAACCGGCCGCCTTCTTCAAGGACGGCCGGTTTTTTTTATTGAACAAGAAAGGCGGCAGACTCCGGGAGCCTGCCGCCTTTCATCATGTCCGACGGACCTAGCTGTTCTGCTCGATTGCAGCCTGAGCCGCAGCGAGCCGCGCGATGGGCACTCTGTAAGGAGAGCAGCTGACGTAGTCGATGCCTATCTTGTTGAAGAACCTGATGGAATCGGGGTCGCCGCCATGCTCGCCGCAGACGCCGCACTTGAGGTCAGCACGCCTTCCGCGGCCGGCCTGCACGCCGTACTCTACCAGCTTGCCCACACCCTTGGTGTCGATGGTCTGGAACGGGTCGGCATCCAGGATCTTGTGTCCGAGATAGTCACCCATGAAGGTTCCCACGTCGTCGCGGGAGAATCCGAAGGTCATCTGGGTGAGGTCGTTCGTACCGAAGGAGAAGAACTCGGCGGTACGCGCCATCCTCTCGCCGGTCAGAGCCGCGCGGGGGATTTCGATCATGGTTCCGAAATGATAGGTGATGGTCTGGTCGGAATGGGCCTCCACCTCGCTCTTCACGCGGTCGCAGATGGCTTTCTGGAAGCTGAGCTCCCTGGCGGAGACGGTCACGGGCACCATGATTTCGGGCATGGGGTTGTAGCCTTCCTTGAGGAGTTCCTCAACAGCCGAGAAGATGGCCCTGTACTGGGTCTCTGCGATAAGAGGATAAGCCACATGCAGACGCACGCCGCGCAGACCCATCATCGGGTTGACCTCGCGGAGGTTCTCGCTTCTCCTCTCGACCTCGTCGACGCTGATTCCAAGTTCGTTGGCAACCTCGGTCTCCTTCTCCTTGGTCTTGGGCACGAACTCGTGAAGAGGAGGGTCGAGCAGACGGAACACGACGGGCTTGCCGTCCATGATGCGCATCGTGCTCTTGACGGAAGCCTTGATGAAAGGCTCCAGTTCGGCGAGAGCCGCCTTGCGCTCCTCATCGGTGGAGCAGAGTATCATCTTGCGCAGCTTGGCGAGGGGAACTTCAGAGTTCGATCCGTAGAACATGTGCTCGATACGGAACAGGCCGATGCCTTCGGCGCCGAACTGCATGGCTCTCTGAGCATCCTCGGGAGTGTCGGCGTTGGTGCGCACTCCGAGACGGCGGAACTTGTCGACTATGCTCATGAACTTGATGAAGAGAGGGTTCTCGCTAGCGTCCATGGTCTCGATCTTCGCAGCATATACGACTCCCTTGGAACCGTTGAGAGAGAACCAGTCTCCCTCCTTGTAGACCTTTCCGGGGTTGCTGGTGAAGTGGAAGGTCTTCTCGGCGAGGTTGATCTTGAGGGCGTCGCATCCCACGATGCAGCACTTGCCCCAGCCGCGCGCGACGAGAGCCGCGTGGGAAGTCATGCCTCCACGGGCGGTGAGGATGCCGGCGGAAGCGCGCATGCCCTCGATGTCCTCGGGAGAAGTCTCCTCACGGATGAGGATCACCTTCTTTCCCTCCTTGGCGGCGGCCACTGCGTCGTCGGGAGTGAACACCACGGTTCCCACGGCTCCTCCCGGAGATGCGGGAAGTCCCTGGGCGACCACCTTCGCGGCCTTCTCGGCTGCGACGTTGAGCACGGGATGCAGGATCTCGTCGAGCTGTGAGGGAGAGACGCGCATCACGGCGGTCTTCTCGTCTATCATGCCCTCGGAGAGCATGTCCATGGCCATCTGTATGGCGGCGAGTCCGGTGCGCTTGCCTATGCGGCACTGCAGCATCCAGAGAGTGCCCTCCTGAATGGTGAACTCGATGTCCTGCATGTCATGGAAATGAGATTCCAGCTTCTTGCGGATCTCGTCGAGCTCGGCGTACACCCCGGGCATGGCCTTCTCGAGCGAAGGCAGGTTCTTGTTATGTTCGTTCTTGGTGGCCTCGTTGAGAGGGTTGGGGGTGCGGATACCGGCCACCACGTCCTCTCCCTGGGCGTTGATCAGCCATTCTCCGTAGAACTTGTTGTCGCCGGTGGCGGGGTTGCGGGAGAACGCCACACCGGTGGCGGAGGTGTTGCCCATGTTTCCGAAGACCATGGCCTGCACGTTCACGGCGGTGCCCCAGTCATCGGGAATCTTCTCGATCTTGCGGTAGGCGATGGCGCGCTTGCCGTTCCATGACTTGAACACGCCTCCGATGGAGCCCCAGAGCTGGTCCTCGGCGTTGTCGGGGAACTCGACTCCGAGCACTTCCTTGACCTTGACCTTGAACTGCTCGCAGAGGTCCTTGAGTTCGTCGGCGGTGATTTCGGTGTCGGAGGTGTAGCCCTTAGCCTGCTTGAGCTCGCTCATCATGCGGTCAAGCTGCTGGCGGATTCCCTGTCCGTCCTCGGGCTCGATGCCCTCGGCCTTCTCCATGACCACGTCGGAATACATCATGATCAGACGGCGGTAGGCGTCGTATACGAAGCGGGGGTTGCCCGTCTTCGCGATCATTCCCGGAATCGTCTCCGAACACAGTCCGATGTTCAGGATGGTGTCCATCATTCCGGGCATGGAACTCCTCGCTCCGGAGCGGCAGCTCACGAGCAGAGGGTTCTTGGGGTCGCCGAACTTCATGCCCATGATCTTCTCGGTAGCCAGCATGGCGTCCCTGACCTGGAGCTTGAGTTCGTCGGTGTAGCCACCTCCTAGCGCATAATACTCTGCGCAGCAATCAGTTGTGATAGTAAAACCTGCCGGAACCGGCATGCCGAGCCTGTTCATCTCGGCCAGATTCGCTCCTTTTCCTCCGAGGAGCTCCCGCATAGAGCCGTCGCCTTCGGCAGACTTGGCGCCGAAGCAGTAGACCCTTTTCTTTGATTCAAACATTGTGGTATCTGATAATTAGAGTGCGAATTTATTATAAAAATCTGACTATAGCAACTTTGAAGCGAGTTCTGAAAGGCGGCTGCGCTCCCCTTTGCGCAGAAACACGTGCTGGAACAGTTTCTGGCCCGCCATTTTCTCGCCGAGATGGGTCAGTCCGTTGGACCACTGGTCGAGGTAGGGCTGGTCGATCTGGAAGATGTCGCCGGTGAAGACCATCTTGGTCCCCTCTCCGGCCCGCGTGATGATGGTCTTCATCTCGTGCGGGGTCAGGTTCTGGGCTTCGTCGATTATGAAATAGCATTTCCCGAGGCTGCGGCCGCGGATGTAGGCCAGGGGCTCGATGATCAGCTTCTCCTGGGTGAGCATGCTCTCTATGCGCAGCGCCTCCTTGGAATTGGGGCGGAACTGCCCCTTTATGACGTTCAGATTGTCCATCAGCGGCTGAAGGAAGGGGCCCATCTTGGCTTTCTGGTCGCCCGGAAGGAAGCCGAGGTCCTGATTGCCGAGGACGACGGTGGGCCTTGAGAGTATGATCTGCTCGTATTCCTTCTCCTGCTCGAGGGCCGCGGCGAGCGCCAGCAGGGTCTTGCCGGTGCCGGCGCCTCCGGTCAGGGAGACAAGCTCCACCCTGGGGTTCAGCAGGGCGTCGAGGGCTATCATCTGCTCGTCGTTGCGGGGACGTATGCCATAGGCCTCCCGGCTCTTGACCAGCACTATCCTGTCCCTGTCCTCGTCGTAGCGCGCGCAGACGGAGCCCTTGTCGGAAGACTCCCAATGGAACTTGTACAGCTGGTTCGCCGAAGGACGGCTGTCCGTGACCTTCTTCCAGTCCAGCGAAGTCTCGGGCCCGTAGGCGAGAGCCTGCATCAGCGCGCCGTCGAGGGTGCGCTCCTGCACCTCCCTGAGGGTGTTCTCCACCTTCTCGTCCTCGAGCTTGTCGGTCAGATAGTCCTGGACCTCCATGCCCACGGCCTTGGCCTTGATGCGGAGGTTGATGTCCTTGGTCACGAGGGCGGTGAAGATCCCGGGATGATTGTCCCTGACCCACATGGCGGTGGCAAGGATGCGGTGGTCGGGGATGTCGTCGGTGAACATGCCGGCGTATTTCTCCGGGAAGGGATGATTGGGCTCGATCTTGATGGTGCCCAGGCCCTTCCCTATCGGCAGGCCGCCTTTCGCGAAGGTCTTGCCCTCGGCGATGCGGTCGATGTCGCGCACGAATCCGCGGGCGTTGTAGGCGAGGGCGTCGTTGCCCTTCTTGAACTTGTCCAGCTCCTCGATGACCGCGACGGGGATCACCAGGTCGTTGTCCTGAAAGTGGCGTATCGCCTTGTGGTCGTGTAGGATGACGTTCGTATCCAGCACGAAGATTTTCGGTTTACCCATGGCTCTCATATCTTAATCCTCCCCTTCTGCGTTCTGCATCAGGGATTCCAGAATAGTCTCTATGCGCGACCTGGACGACAGTTCCACGGTCACTTTTCCGCTCCCGAGGTCGGGATGCCCCAGCGGGAAGTACATCACGTCCTGAAGCAGCAGCTCGGCGTCGACATAGTCGAAATCCGAGTCGCGTATCTGTATCAGCGCGCCGGGGATCTCCGCGAACAGCACCTTGGCGGCGTTGGTCTCGCCGCTGGAGCGGAGCAGGTCGGAGATGTCGAGCACGGCGCCCGCACCCC
>JADILW010000103.1 GCA_017695095.1 Candidatus Cryptobacteroides avistercoris
GCCTGCCGCCCGGGCCGAAGAATCTGCTGAGCCGGAGCCTGCCGCGCAGACAGCGGAGCCTGCGGAATCCAAGCCCGCCGAGCCCGCCGACGCCAAGGCCGAAGAGGCCGGCGGAGTCGGTCTCAAGGTGGTCGGAAAGATAGACCTCAGCCAGTTCAAGAAACCTGCGAAGAAACGCGAGCGCATCAGCAAGGGCACCCAGAAAGTGGACGTGGCCAAGGCCGGCGCCAACATCGAGAAGTCTCCCAAGAAGGATGCGAACCGTCAGGGAGCCGCCCAGCAGCAGAGCCAGAAGAGCCGCAAGGACCGCAACAAGGCCCGCTTCAAGCCGGCTCTGAGCGAAAGCGAGCAGGAGGAGCTGCAGAAGGAGATCCAGAAGCAGGTCAAGGAGACCTACGCCAAGATGAACGAGGGCAAGAAGAACAACTTCGGAGCCAAGTACCGCAAGGAGAAGCGCGAAGCCGCCGCCCAGCGCACCCAGGAGGAGCAGGCGGAGGCCGCGGCCGAGCAGAAGGTGCTGAAGGTTACGGAGTTCGTGACCGTCAACGACCTCGCGACCCTGATGGGCAACACTCCTGTGAACAAGGTGATCGGTGCCTGCATGAGCCTCGGCCTCATGGTGTCAATCAACCAGAGGCTCGACGCCGAGACGCTGGTGCTCGTGGCCGAGGAGTTCGGCTACAAGGTCGAGTTCGTGACCGCCGACATCTCCGAGGAGATCAGCAGCAGCAAGCAGGCCGACAGGCCCGAGGACCTCGTGCCCAGACCGCCTATCATCACCGTGATGGGCCATGTCGACCACGGCAAGACCTCCCTGCTCGACTACATCCGCAAGTCTAACGTGATCGCCGGCGAGGCCGGAGGAATCACCCAGCATATCGGAGCCTACAACGTGGAGCTGCCCGACGGAAGGCACATCACCTTCCTTGACACCCCGGGTCACGAAGCCTTCACGGCCATGCGTGCCCGAGGCGCCCAGCTGACCGACCTTGCGATCATCATCATCGCGGCCGACGACTCCGTGATGCCCCAGACCATCGAGGCCATCAACCACGCCCAGGCTGCCGGTGTACCCATGGTGTTCGCGATCAATAAGATAGATAAACCGGGAGCAAATCCCGACACCATTCGCCGTGAGCTCGCCGAGATGAATATCCTCGTGGAGGACTGGGGCGGAAAGTACCAGTGTCAGGAGATTTCTGCGAAGAAGGGCGTCAACGTGGACAAGCTGCTGGAGAAGGTGCTGCTTGAGACCGATCTGCTCGAGCTCAAGGCCAATCCCAACAAGCCTGCCGCCGGTGCCGTGATCGAGTCATCGCTCGACAAGGGCCGTGGCTATCTCGCCACGGTGCTGGTTCAGGAAGGAACCCTGCGTCCGGGCGACGTCGTGCTCTGCGGAAGCAACTACGGCAGGGTCAAGTCGATGTTCAACGAGCGTGGCCAGAAGGTCAGCGAGGCCGGACCCTCGACTCCCGTGTCAATACTCGGACTCAACGGTGCGCCCCCTGCAGGCGAGAAGTTCAACGTCCTCGCCGACGAGCGAGAGGCCAAGAGCATAGCCGCAAGGCGTGAGCAGCTGCTCCGCATCCAGGGCATCAAGACCCAGAAGCACATGACCCTCGAGGAGATAGGCCGCCGAATCGCTATAGGCAACTTCAAGGAGCTCAACATCATCGTCAAGGGCGACGTGGACGGCTCAGTGGAGGCGCTCTCCGACTCGCTGATCAAGCTCTCCACCGAGGAGGTGAAGGTGAACGTGATTCACAAGGCCGTCGGCGGAATATCGGAGTCCGACGTGCTGCTTGCCGAGGCTTCCGACGCCGTGATTGTCGGATTCCAGGTGCGTCCTACGGTCGAGGCCCGCAAGGCCGCCGAGCGCGAGGGCATAGACATCCGTCTGTATTCCGTAATCTATGACTGCATCAACGAGGTCAAGGACGGTATAGAGGGTATGCTCGAGCCCGAGAAGAAGGAGGAGGTCATCGCTACGGCAGAGGTCAAGCAGACCTTCCGCATCAGCAAGGTGGGCACCATCGCAGGCTGCCTTGTCAGGGACGGCAAGATGGTGCAGAAGTCCAAGGTGCGCCTGATCCGCGACGGTATCGTGGTGTTCACGGGCGAACTCGGATCCCTGCAGATCGGCAAGGACGCCGTCAAGGAGGTCATCGCCGGCAAGGAGTGCGGTATGAGCATCGCCGGCTACAACGACATCAAGGAGGGCGATGTGATCGAGGCCTTCCAGATCGTCGAGATCAAGAGGACGCTGTAACAGGGGTCCGAAGACGAACGGATGCGCCCGCCCGGGTCTTGATTTGCAAGACCGGGCGGGCGCATCGTATCCTCCATGGTAAAATACCAACAAATGGTGATTGACCCTCAGGATTCTGCCGTGTACTTTTGCAGTCGCAAAAAGAAATGTGGAAGAATGAAGACTGTAACAACGGCAATCGTATTGTCTCTGATGGCCGTCTCCGGCCAGATGGCTGCGGCACAGGCTGTGAAGCAAGGCCCCGCCGACCGCCTGACCATAGGCGGCTACGGAGAGGCGGTCATGAGCTATAACATGTACAGCGACAATTTCGGTATCTATTCGTCGCCTGCGGATTATGCTGACAGCAAAGGCCACGGGCGCTTTGACATCCCCCATGCGGTCATAATGCTCGGCTATGACTTCGGTCGCGGCTGGAGTCTCGGAATGGAGGTCGAGTTCGAGCATGGAGGCGTGGAGGCCGCCGTGGAGAGGGAGAACGAGGAGGCCGGCGAGTTCGAGAAGGAGATAGAGCGCGGAGGAGAAGTCGCACTGGAGCAGTTCTGGATACAGAAATCCTTCATGCCCGAGCTGAATGTCAGGGCCGGCCATATCGTTGTTCCTGTCGGGCTGACCAACAATTACCATCTTCCTACGCAGTATTTCACCGTCTATCGTCCTGAAGGAGAGAATACCATCATCCCGTGCACCTGGCATGAGACCGGAATCAGCCTATGGGGACAGGCGGGTGACTGGCGTTATGAGGTGCAGATGATAGCCGGTCTGAATTCCACGCTATTTTCGACTGCGGGGTGGGTCCATGACGGTTCTGCCTCTCCTTACGAATTCAAGCCGGCGAACGAACTGGCCGGGGCGTTCAGAATCGACAATTATTCCGTCAAGGGCCTGCGTCTCGGACTCAGCGGATATGTGGGCGACAGTTTCCACAACGACATCACCACGAACACTTCCGACCAGTACAAGGGTGTGACAGGAACGGTCATGATAGGGGCTTTTGACTTCGAATACAAGACCGGAGGGTTCATAGCAAGGGGCAATCTTGACTACGGGCACCTGGGCGATATTGAATATGTCAACAGGCGCAACTCCTCCCAGAACCATACAACTTCTTCGCCGTATGCGCATTCATTGGTTGGCGAGGCCGCGATGGCTGCCGGAGTGGAGATGGGGTATGATTTCTTCTCGCTTTCTGACAGGCTGTCTGCGGACGGCATGAAGTTCTACCTCTTCGGAAGATATGAATATTATGATTCATATATTCCTGCCGAGGGCACCACTCCCAACGACTGGACCGACAAGCACCGCATTGCAGTGGGTGTCAACTATTATCCGTTACCGGAGATAGCAATAAAAGCGGAATATTCCCACCGTTTTCTCAAGACTCCATATAACCCGGAGCCTTCCGTCTCGATAGGGATAGTATGGGCGGCATATTTCAAACATTAAAAAACATAATTCCAAGATGAGAAAACTGATTTGTCTTTTTGCAGCCGGAGTCATGATGTCCGGTCTTGCTTCCTGCGACAAAGGCGGCCGCACCGGTCTGGACGACCTGACTGTCCGTGATGAACGCTTCATGGAGATTGCCGACAGGTTCGTTAACCATACCGTAATCCCTACCTATACCAGCCTTTCGGACTATACCGAGCAGCTGGTGGAAGACCTTCAGGCCCTAAGGGAAGATGTCTCCCAGGCCAATATCGACAAGGCCTGCGAGACTTTCCTTACAGCCCGTGCGTACTGGGAAAAGTCCGAGGCCTTCCTTTGGGGCGCCGCTACGGATTTCGGAATAGACCCTCATATCGACACCTGGCCTCTCGACCTTGTGGGACTCAAGGAAGCCCTTACGAATGAAGCCCAGATAGCCGGATTGGCATCGGAGGACGGCGATGTCTACGCCGGCGAGAAACTCGGCCCGACGCTGCTCGGTTTCCACGGAATCGAGTATGTCCTTTTCTTCGAAGGCCGGCACAGGACAGCTGACTGGTTTGCCGAGGGCAACTATGACAATGAAGTGAAATGTTCCGATTATCTTACGTATGCAGTCGCAGTCGCCGGCGATTTGAGGAACAAGTGCTGGCAGATGGAGCTCGCCTGGGCGGGCGAAGACCACAATCCCGAGCGCTATGCGAAGGTCAACGATGAGCTTGAGCTCCCTCTCGTTATGACAGGAGGCGCCTATTATGGAGAGAACCTCCTGAACGCGGGTCGTCCGGGAAGTACCTGCACCAGTGCGACCGTCGCTATGCAGTGGCTGATTGAAGGCTGCAATACGATAGCCGATGAAGTGGCCTCCCAGAAGATAGGAATGGTCTACACCGGTGTGGACGCGAACTACGTGGAATCTCCCTACAGCTACATGTCAATAGTCGATTTCAAAGACAACATGATAAGTATCAGGAATGTCTGGAACGGCGGCGTGGAGGGTGACTATGATTCTGTCAATTCCCTCAGCGCTTATTTCCAGGAGGAGAACCCGGAGCTTGAGACGAGGGTTTCCGATGCCATCGAACGGTCAATAGATGCCATCGAGGCGATTCCGGAACCTTTTATCGAGAACTATCAGGACGAGAATTGCGCGGCTGCCATTTCGGCCATACAGGAACTTGACTCTGCCCTTTCCGTGGCTATTGATGAACTGGCAAGGTAGAGACGTTATATTATTGGTTTTTAAAGGTGTTATTCTGGGGTGAGGCGCCTGCGTGCCCTCATCTCAGGATAGTGTGAATATAAAAACAATAGTTCTATGAGAATAAAATGGCTCATTTTTACCCTTGCAGGAGCGGTGCTTCTGTCAGGGTGCGACAGGAACACTATCTGCGTTGACACACCTGACGTTCTGCCGGACTGGGTGGAGGTGGAGACTTATGCGGGAGGCGAGCTCGGAACCACTTTCAACGTCTCCGCATCGGCTTTCGAGGATCCAGCGCCGGCCGTGGAGAATGCCGGACTCGTGCAGGAGTTCAAGCACGGTGAGATGATATTCGAACATAATTTCAATACGAGCACCGAGCCTTTCGACGGTCTCGGCCCTCTCTATCTCAGAACTTCCTGCCTGATGTGCCATCCAGGCTACGGCCATGGAAAACGCACGACTTCCTACCGCTATGACGAGATGGGCAACGGTTATCTTCTCGTGCTGTACGACAAGCAGACGGGGGCTTATCTCACCTCTCTCACCGGAATGCCCCAGACCAGGGCCGTCGCTCCCTTCAAGGCACCGCTGGACGAGGAGAAAGTGGAAATCAACTGGTTGCAGTACCAGGACGAATGGGGCAACAAATTTCCTGACGGAGAGACTTATGAACTGATATATCCCGAGGTGTCGATTCCGGCGGACGCGTATTATGTCCCCATCCAGGCATCCCGGAACGGTCAGACCGTGGATCTTGACGTGAGCGAGGTTGGCATACGTCTGGAATCGACCATAGGCATATACGGGACGGGTCTTCTCGACGCCATACCCGATGACGCCCTCAAATCGCAGTATGCCCAGGCTGAAGAGTATTATGAGGAGCAGGGACTTGATCCGGAAGAATATGTGAACCCCGCATTTTTCAAGGATGGCGAATGGGTCAAGCAGTATTCTAATACCGTCCAGGGCGACGGAGAGCAGCATCCCTACCGTTTTACCTATGCCTTGAGCCGTGGAGCTCTTCAGGACGGCCCGGGCGCCAATGCCATCTGGAACATCACCAATGTGACCCGTTCGGACCGCAGATACCATTATATGACGGCGGCATACGCAAATACGGCGTCGAAGGATCCGGACGTGCAGGCGGGATTCTATCATTTCATCGACACATACTTTCCCGACTATAAGTCCAAATGGAATACCGGTGATGTGGAGCAGGATATCTATGACTTCCTGATGTCGCAGGACCTTCCTGTCGAAATGACAGACGAAGAATATACCAACCTCATGATATGGCACAGAGGTCTTGCGGTTCCTGCAGCGCGCAACCTCGATGACGAGACTGTCCAGCGGGGCCGCGAGCTTTTCCGCCAGATAGGCTGCGCCACCTGCCACAGGCCTTCGTGGACTACTGGCGAGGACGACTACAACGACCCCAATCTCTTCTTCAAGGGCGATGAACTGCCCCGCTATCCGTACCAGACCATCTGGCCCTATAGCGACATGATGCAGCACAAGCTCTATATGGTCAACGACATACGCGGAGACTGGTGCAGGACAACGCCTCTTTGGGGCCGCGGGCTTTCTCTCGTATGCTCGGGACATCAGGACAGACTGCATGACTGCCGAGCACGCAACGTGATAGAGGCAATAATGTGGCACGGAGCGAAGGAAAGCCACGCGCGCGGCAGCGTCGAGGCATTCCGCCAGCTCAGCAAGGAGGACAGGGACGCGATAGTGGAGTTCATAAACGCCATCTGATTCTGCTGACGGCAAATGTTGGAGAAGTTCTGCAAATATCTGTCTTTCGGCTCGATAGCCGTATTGATACTGTATATGGCGGCGATGACGGTCCTGGAGAAGTTCTCCGGGACTGCCGCCGCTATGAGATGGGGCTACCATTCGGCGTTCTTCATCGCGTTGTGGGCGCTGGCGCTCGTGTCAGGGGTCGTGTACTATGTGCGGAGGACCAGCTGCCGGCCGGCCGCGACTGCGGGCATCCATGCCTCCTTCGTGCTCATCCTTTCAGGAGCCATGATAACCCATGTGTGCGGGGAACAGGGTGCGGTGCATCTGAGGCTCGGCGATGCTCCGGTGTCGGAATATCTGACCGAGGATTTGCAGACGGCCGCATTCCCGTTCACCCTGTCTCTTGAGGACTTCGAAATCGAGTATTATCCCGGCACCTACGCTCCGACCGACTATGTGAGCACGCTTGCGGTCAACGACGGCTCTTCGGAACAGACGCTGACCGTTGCCATGAACAGGATAGGAAGCTGGCGGGGCTACCGCTTCTACCAGTCGAGCTACGATGAGGATGCGGGAGGTTCTACCCTTGCCGTGAGCCGCGATCCGGCCGGGGTTGCTGTTACCTACATTGGCTATGCTCTTCTTCTTCTGTCGCTTGCGGGCTTCTTCTTCCAGAGGAACAGCCGTTTCCGGGCAGTGTTGAGGAGGGTTTCGAAGATGGTTCCGGCCGCAGCCCTGCTCCTCGTTCTAGGGGGATTTGCGATGCCGGAGGCGGAGGCGAAGGAGGCTATGCCGGAGGTCCTTCCAAAGGAGACAGCCGAGGCTTACGGGAGAATGTATGTCTACTATAACGACAGGGTGTGCCCCGTGCAGACTCTGGCGAGGGATTTCACCATGAAGCTCTACGGAAAGCCATCGTACAGGGGACTTACTTCCGAACAGGTGCTTACGGGTTGGATTTTCCATTATGACAGCTGGTCGGAGACGCTGGAGCAGGGCGGGTCTTCGAAAAAGGCTCTCAAGGAGTTCGATGAGAAAAGGCAGCTGGTCATGCTCGTCTGCGGCGCAACGCTGCTGAAGATTTTCCCGTATGCCGATGCGGAAGGGTCAGTCGCCTGGTATGCTTCGACTGACAGGCTTCCGGCGGAGATGGATTCCGACCAGTGGCTTTTCGTCCGCAAGGTCATGAGTCTGGCAGGCGAGTCCATAGTGAAGAATGATTTCCAAGCTGCAGGAGGGATATTTGACAAGATAGCCGAGTATCAGAAGAAGACAGCCGCAGGGTCGCTCCCTTCGGATTCACGTATCGCCGCTGAGCGTCTGTATAATGCTGTGGAGCACCCTAAGGCGGCGGCTATAGCTTGCCTGGCATTCGGACTGCTGCTTTTCGTGCTGAACTGCTTTTCCTCCGGGCTCGGCCGGACTCTGAAGATTTCCGTTTCGGTGTTGGCAGTCCTGGTGCTGCTGTATCTCAGCTTCGTGCTGGGCTTGCGCTGGCACATCTCCGGCCATGCTCCGTTCTCCAACGGATTCGAGGTGATGATGCTGGTGTCGTGGCTCACGATGCTGCTCGGCCTGCTGGTGCGCAGAAGGTTTGCGATGATGCAGCCGCTGGTGTTCCTGCTTGGCGGTTTCGCGCTGCTGGTGGCTTCAATAGGGGAGTCTGATCCGGCGATAGCCTATCTGACGCCGGTGCTGTCGTCGCCTCTGCTGTCGCTGCATGTCATGACTATGATGATTTCATATACTCTGCTTGGCCTTGTGATGCTCAACGGAGTGATGGCTCTGGTGAAGTACGGGAGGTCGGAGGCGGGGCTTGCGCAGGCGGCCGATGTCTCGCTGCTCTTCCTGTATCCGGCCGTCTTCTTCCTGGCAGCGGGGACTTTCCTTGGGGCCGTGTGGGCCAATGTGTCATGGGGGAGGTACTGGGCCTGGGATCCGAAGGAGGTGTGGGCTCTGATAACGCTGCTCGTGTATGCTTTCGCGCTCCATTCGGGGAGCCTGAAGAAGTTTTCGGACCCCCGTTTTTTCCACTGGTTCTGCATATTTGCCTTTATCTGCGTACTCGTGACTTATTTCGGGGTGAATTTCTTTCTAGGCGGATTGCACAGCTATGCTTGAACTTGTCGTTGAAAATTCCATGAACTTTACCGGGATAATCGTGGGGCTCTGCACTTTCCTGATGATAGGACTGTGCCATCCTCTGGTCATAAAGGCTGAATATCATCTCGGGAAGGGCTGTTGGTGGCTTTTCCTGCTTGCCGGCCTAGGCTTTGCAGCAGTGTCGCTGCTGTCCGAAGGCTATGTCTGGTCTACGATAGCGGGAGTGGCCGCATTTTCTGCCTTCTGGTCGATAGTCGAGCTGTTCGAGCAGGAGAAGAGGGTCCGCAAGGGCTGGTTTCCTGAAAATCCGGCGCGAAAAAGTAAAAAGTCCGGTCGTTGATGCGGCCGGACTTTTCGGTTGAGGTACCAGGATTCGAACCTGGGCAGACAGAACCAAAATCTGTAGTGCTACCATTACACCATACCTCAATTCCGTCTGCAAAGATACGCAAATCTCCCGACTTTTGTTCCGGATGGTGATTTAACCCGGATTAATTTGTAAATTCATGCGTTTGCAGCATGATGCCACAATTAATAACGATAATCGCC
>JADILW010000104.1 GCA_017695095.1 Candidatus Cryptobacteroides avistercoris
TTCCATGCCGTTACCCGTCCCGTTCTTCGGTAACGGGATGGTAACGCAATTCCGGTTCAAGTTGGCTTTCTGGCGGTTTTATTTGGCACTCGCCAAAATCGTCAAAATCTCATAAACCATTAACTTTCAACCATATTTCCGTGATTTGCTCAGTATCTCACTTTTTTATATTATCTTTGCAACCAGTTAATGAAAGCAAATATGGACAGTCATTTAGAGACCTCACGCCTTATCCTACGCCCTTGGCGAGAGTCTGATGCAGAGTCCTTATATAAGTATGCCAAAGACCCTGCCATCGGTCCCGTTGCGGGTTGGCCTCCTCATGCTTCGGTAGCGGAGAGCTTGGAAATAATCCGCACGGTGTTTGCCGCTCCCGAAACGTATGCTGTGGTATTGAAAGCAACGGACGAGCCGGTAGGCAGTGTGGGAATCATGTTCGGGGATGGCCTGCACAGTGCTGAAATGCGACCGGGCGAGGCAGAGATAGGCTATTGGATAGGTGTGCCGTATTGGGGGCAAGGACTGATACCTGAAGCCGTGCGTTGTCTGCTGAAAAGGTGTTTTGAGGATTTGGAAATGACCGCCGTCTGGTGCGGGTATTATGACGGCAACGAGAAATCCCGGCGTGTGGTGGAGAAATGCGGTTTCCGCTTTCATCATACGGAAGAAGGCAAGACTTCTCCGCTTGGCGATGTCCGCACGGAGCATTTCATGCGGATGACGAAGGAAGAGTGGATAAATAGTAAAAGAACATGAACATCTTGAAATCACTCATAATATGGTTTTGCTTTATCCCCGTAGCTATTCTCAATGGAGGATTGAGGGAATATGTATTGGCGAAAGCTATCGGAGAGGAATGGGCATTGCCTGTCAGCGGAATCATATTAAGCGTGTGTATTTTCCTGATAACTTGGCTACTGCTTCCGCGAATGATAAAAGCCTTTACCTCCAAAGATGGTTGGTTGATAGGGATAGGCTGGGCATTGTTGACGATTGTTTTTGAATTTGCCGCAGGACTGGCGGGAGGCAGTACTGTTTCGGAACTTTTAGCCGCTTATAATCCGTTGTCCGGCAATTTGTGGCTGTTGGTTTTATTGACTACACTGTTGTCGCCGGTCATTGTAAGAAAAGTTAAAGCCAATAATACTGGTCTGGACTGATTGACCGGCTTTCATGATATAAACATCGTCACGGCCAGCGCACCCCAGTCCAACGGCGTGACCCGCGCCTACAGCAAGGCCGTGGACATAGGAGCCCCCGGCGACGCCGCCCAGGAGCCCGATGCCGGAGCATAAGCACATCCGCTAACGGCAGACAAACCTAAACTTAACCTACCAATCCCGCCCCTGTCTCAATGCAGAGACGAGATTTTTATTTCCAAATATTTCAGCAGAAGAATATCCCCACATCAAAAGAATCTCTATCTTTGCAAGATATAATGATACTTTCCACCGTGGAAAGTGAGCATTAAAACTGAAAGTTCATTGATGTCTGTTTTGAAGTTACACGCTTTGTCACCCGGATAAAACGACCAAAATCCGCAGAAAAGCACCATGTAACTTACAAATTAATGGATACGGTTTTCAGCCAAAACATACGAAAATTTTGTTGCCCGTTTGTTACTTTTCCCTGTCCAAGACACAAAAGAACCATTTAAAATATTAATTAACAAGAATATATGCCCGACAGCAATTTCATAGACTACGTCAAGATATTCTGCGCATCCGGACACGGAGGCGCAGGTTCGGTGCATCTGCACCGCGCAAAATACATCCCGAAGGGCGGACCCGACGGAGGCGACGGCGGCAGGGGAGGACACATCATACTGCGGGCCAATCCCCAGTTCTGGACGCTCATCCACCTCAAGTACCGCAAGCACATCAAGGCCGAGGACGGCGAGCCCGGAGGCTCTGCCAACCGCCATGGCAAGAACGGCGGGGACATAGTGCTCGAAGTGCCGGTCGGCACGGTGGCCAAGGTGGCTGAGACCGGAGAGATCCTCTTCGAACTCATGGACGCCGGAGAGGAGCGCATCCTCTGCAAGGGCGGCCGCGGCGGCCTCGGCAACAGCAACTTCAAGACCGCGACCCTCCAGACCCCTCGTTTCGCCCAGCCTGGCGAAGACGGGGAGGAGAACTGGTTCATCCTCGAACTCAAGCTGCTCGCCGACGTGGGGCTCGTCGGCTTCCCCAACGCCGGCAAGTCCACGCTGCTGAGCACCGTGACCGCCGCAAAGCCCAAGATTGCATCCTACGCCTTCACGACCCTCGAACCCAACCTCGGCATAGTCAGCTACCACGACGGCAAGTCGTTCGTGATGGCCGACATCCCCGGAATCATCGAGGGAGCCCACGAAGGCAAGGGCATAGGCATACGCTTCCTTCGCCACATCGAACGCAACTCCGTACTGCTCTTCATGGTCAGCGTGGAGGAGGACGACATCGCCGGGGCCTACGCGACCCTTCTGAAGGAACTCGAACTCTACAACCCCGAACTCCTGACCAAGGGGCGGGTGCTCGCAGTCACGAAATGCGACCTGATCGACGATTCGATAGAAAAGGAGATCGAGCCCGCGCTGCCGAAAGGCGTGCCGCACGTGTTCATCTCCTCAAGCACCGGAAAGAACATCGACAAACTCAAGAACATGCTATGGACAGCACTTCAGCAGTAGGAATATGGGGGGCTCTCGAGCAGGCCGACATGAATGCGACGCTCGCGATAAACTCCCTCCACAGCCCGGCATCCGACGCCGTATGGACGGTCTTCTCCGACAAGGAGATATGGTATCCTCTCTATCTGCTGGTGCTGATTCTCCTGATAGTCAGGCTCGGCTGGAAAAAGGCCCTCGTCGTGACCCTCAGCTGCGTGCTCACCATAGTCATCTGCGACCAGCTGGCCAACTTCACCAAGGAGTTCTTCGGGCGCCTGCGCCCCTGCTGGGACGAGCGGATGCTGGCCGCGGGGCTCCACGAAATAGGAGGAAAGAGCGAATACTACAAATTCGGCTTCTACTCCGCCCACGCGGCCAACGCCTTCGGCTTCGCCGTCTGCTCGTGGCTCGGTTTCCGCAACGACACCCGTCTCCGCTGGCGCGGCTACGGCTGGGGGATATGCCTCTGGGGTTTCCTCGTGGGGCTCAGCAGGATATTCGCCGGTCAGCATTTCCTCGGCGACGTGCTGGTCGGGCTTCTGGTCGGCGCGCTTGCAGGATGGGCCATGGCGGCCCTGGCGCGGCTGGCGTTCAGGCGTTTTCGCCTTTGATTACGTTTATCTGATGTCCGGTGATCTCCACCGACATGGGCAGCAGGCCTTCGATTTCGCCGTCGAGCTCGAAGATGTCGGCAGACTGCTCGTCCATGGGCACGATCTGCAGCGACCTGCATTTTCCGCTTATCACGTACTCCGACTGGTTGAGAGTGCCGCTGAAAAGCCGCGGCAGCTCCTTCAGCACCTTGGCGAGCGGAGCCTTGGGAATGACTGCGTAGTCAAGCAGGCCGTCGTCCATGACCGCCAGAGGCACCTGTCGCATGCCGCTGCCTGAGTAGCGTCCGTTGCCCAGGGCCACCGAGAAGCACTGTCCGGTGAAGATGACCTCGCCGTCGGCGACCACGCTGATGTAGACGGGCTTCAGGTTGAATATGGTGTAGCGCAGCGAATTCAGATAAATCATCTTGCCGCGGCGGCCGCTCTCCTTCTGTATGTTCACGCGCTTGCATACGTGCGAATCGAAGCCGACTCCGCCGATATTGGCCATGTAGGCCAGCCTGCCGCCGCTGCTCTTGACCCTGACCACGTCCATGACTCCTACGGAGTTCTTCCGTATCAGGTCCACCACTTCCGAGGTGTCGTTCGGCACGCCGAGCGAGCGGATCCAGTCGTTGCCCGAGCCTATGGGCACGACGCCGAGCAGGAATTCTTCGGTGGGGGTGCCCGTCCGGGCGCACCAGCGGCAGATGCCGTTGAAGGTTTCGTGCAGTGAGCCGTCGCCTCCCACGGCGATGATCTTCCTGTAGCCCTTCGACGCCGCCTCATAGGCGAGTGCGGTGGCGTGGCGCTTGTGGTCGGTCATCGCGATGTCGCAGGGGATTCCCAGACGCTTGAGCTTGCGCTCGGCCGGCAGCCACTCAAACATCGTCTTGCCCGAACCGGCGCGGGGGTTCACTATGAAGAAATAACAGTCGGTCTTGGATTCAGTCATACCGTTTCTAAAAATCTTCCAAAATTACCTTATAAAATTTATTTTAACAAAACGCAAAGTCCGGGGCCGGCTTTTGAAATAATATTTTTCTAAATTTGTAGACTTGATACTTATGGGAAAAGTAATAGCAATAGCAAATCAGAAGGGAGGAGTGGGCAAGACCACCACCGCCATCAATCTGGCGGCTTCCCTCGCCGTTCTTGAGAAGAAGGTCCTGATCATCGACGCCGATCCGCAGGCGAACACCACTTCCGGACTGAACTTCTCGCCCGACAACGACGAGGGGCGCACGCTCTACGAGGCGATGATAGGCCGCATCGGCATCACCGACGCCCTGATACAGACCGAGGTGGACAATCTTCAGATGGTGCCTTCGCACATCAACCTGGTCGGCGCCGAGATCGAACTGCTCGAAGCCGACGAGAGGGAGTCCGTGCTCAAGAAGGTCCTCGCGCCCGTCCGCGGCGACTATGACTACATCATCATCGACTGCTCGCCCTCGCTCGGGCTGATCACCGTCAACTCGCTCACCGCCGCCGACTCAGTGATCATCCCCGTCCAGCCGGAGTTCTTCGCCCTGGAGGGCCTCGGAAAGCTGCTCCAGACCATCCGTCTCGTGCAGAGCGGCGTCAACCCGGCGCTGACCATCGAGGGTTTCGTGGTCACGATGTACGACGGACGCACCAAGGTGCACACCCAGATTCTCAACGAGCTCCGCGAGCACTTCCAGGACCTCGTGTTCAAGACCGTGATCCAGCGCAACATCCGCCTCAGCGAAGCTCCTTCCCACGGCAAGCCCATACTTCTGTATGACATTATGTGCAACGGTTCCAGCAACTACCTGAACCTCGCGAGAGAGGTGCTGGAACACAACGGAGAACAGATATGACAAGAGAACCCAGAGGCCTCGGCAAGGGGGTCCGCGCTCTGCTCGGAGAGATACCCAACGCGGACCAGCTCCGCAAGCCGGTAGGCTATGTCAACAAGGAGATAGTCGGGACGCGCGGCCGTCAGGAGAACACCGCCGACATATTGCGCATCCCCGTGGACATGATAGAGCCCAACCCGTTCCAGCCCAGAAGCGCATTCGACGAGGAGGCGCTCCAGGAGCTCGCCGCGTCCATACGCACCCTCGGGCTGATACAGCCCGTCACCGTGCGCCGCATCACCGACGACCGCTATCAGATCATCAGCGGTGAGCGCAGATACAAGGCCTGCCGCCTGGCCGGAATGAGCACGATTCCAGCCTACATACGCGACGCCAACGACCAGGGCATGCTCGAGATGGCCATAGTCGAGAACGTGCAGAGGGAGAACCTCGACCCGATTGAGCTCGCCCTCAGCTACCAGCGTCTGCTCGACGAGTGCAGCCTCACCCAAGACCAGCTCGCCGACAGGGTGGGGAAGAAGCGGGCCACGGTGGCCAACACCATCAGGCTGCTGAAGCTCCCCGCCAAGGTGCAGCACGACATCAAGGTAGGACTGCTGAGCGCCGGCCACGCCAAGGCGATTCTCAGCGTCGACGACCCCGAGACCCAGGAGCAGCTCTGCGACCTCGTGATCCGCGACGGGCTTTCCGTGCGCGAGCTTGAATCCATAGTGCGCAAGCTCCAGGTCAGCCACGGCGGACTGGGGAAGAAGCCCGCAAGGCCGGCAGGCAGCCAGCAGCTCACCGACGACTACTACCGCCTTCTCGACCGCATGGGCAAATATTTCACCAGCGAGATATCCCTCAGGCGCAACGCTTCGGGGAAGGGGGTGATGACCATACGCTTCAGCTCCGACGAGGAAGTCAGCAATTTCGTCAAAGCCCTCGAAGACAAGCAGTTCTGATGAAGCACCCCAAGCCTCTGTTGATTTTCGCCGCCCTGCTGTGCGCCTTTCTCAGCAGCGAGGAGTGCCGCGCCCAGTTCAAGGAGGAGGCGTTCTCGCAGCAGTACAACTCCGACACCACCTCGACCGCCGGAAAGGACTCCGTCGACGTGATGTTCTCATTCAAGGAGTACTTCGGGGCGCTCGGCCACAAGAACACGATGCAGATAGGCACGATGTTCGCCGGCTCGGCCGTCTTCATCGGAGGCAACCAGATCTACAACCGCCAGTACTGGAAACTGCCGCTGGTCTACGGAACCATAGGCGGCGGAGTCGGAGCGGGAATCTATTTCAACAGCCAGGGCAACAAGGACGTGGCGAAATGGTGCTTCATCGGCGCCGGAGTGGCCTACTGGGCCACGATGATGGACGGAGTCATCAACTACAGGCCGTCGGACTACCCGCATGCCGGAAAGGCCACGCTCTACTCGCTGCTGGTGCCGGGACTCGGCCAGATCTACAACCGCGAATACTGGAAAGTCCCCATATATCTCGGATTGATGGGCTTCGGAGTCCACTACTACCTCGACTGCGCCAGGAATTTCCAGCGCTTCAGGAACATCTACCTCGAGGCGACTAATCCCGACATACAGTACGACGGCCCCATCACCGCCGACCAGGCGCTCTACTACCGCAACATCTACAGGCGCTACAGGGACTACGCCCTGCTGGCGGTCGCCGCCGTGTACCTGCTGCAGATAATCGACGCCAACGTGTTCTCCTACATGCACGGCTTCGAGGTGAGCGACGACCTTGCCATGAACGTGTCGCCCACTGTGATAATGCCTGACAACCAACTAGCATTCAACAGCCCGGGAACCACGCCCGCGATAGGCCTGAGGCTGGGATTCAACTTCTGACGATGACAAGACCTACAATATTGCTGATTTCTCTTCTGCTGGGCTGCCAGCTCCACGCCCAGAACTTTCTCGCCGACTGGTTCGGCGGCCCTTCCCGAAAGGAGCTCCACAGTGAAAACGACAGGCTCCGCGAGAGCCTCGACTCTCTCCAGATTCTGGTTGACAGCCTCGAACAGAGCTACAGCCAGGTGGAGTCGGAGCTGTTCGCGCTGATAGAGGGGAATTCCCCCGAGGCCGACTCGGTGGTAGTCGAATACACGCCCGAGATGACCGACAGCCTCCTCCACCTCTGGTACAAGAACTCCTTCCAGGGAGACTTCGAGATAGTGAACGAATACGACATGGACAGCGTACACTTCACCTCCGACGTCTCCGACGCCGAAATCGAGAAGAGACTGGCCGACATGAACTCCTTCATATCGCTGCCCTACAACGACGTGGTCAAGAACTACATCATACTCTATTCCGAGAAGATGCGCACCCAGATGGGCAGAATCATGGGTCTGAGCCAGCATTACTTCCCGGTATTCGAGGAGGTCTTCGACCGCTACGGACTGCCTCTGGAGCTCAAGTACATGGCCATCATCGAATCCATGCTGAACCCCGTCGCCCGCTCCAGGGCGGGAGCCAGCGGAATGTGGCAGTTCATGTACAGCACGGCCCGCAGCTACGGGCTGGAGATCAACTCCTACGTGGACGAACGCCTTGACGTGGAGAAGTCGGTCGACGCGGCAGCCCGCTATCTGCGCGACGCCTACAAGATCTTCGGCGACTGGACCCTGGCCATCAGCTCCTACAACTGCGGTGCGGGCAACGTCTCCAAGGCCATCAGGAGGGCCGGCGGCGCCAGGGACTTCTGGAGCATCTATCCCTTCCTGCCCAGAGAGACGCGCGGCTACGTGCCCGCATTCGTGGGCGCGATGTACGCCATGACCTACTGGCGCGAATACGGAATCGTTCCCCAGGACGTCGGCATGCCCGCCAAGGTCGACACCTTCGAGATACGCCGCAATTTGCACTTCGACCAGATCAGCGCCGTGGTGGGAGTGCCCAAGGAGGACCTTGAGAACCTGAACCCCCAGTATCTCCACGACATCATCCCCGGCAGCAGCCATTCCTACATCCTGAAGCTGCCGTACACCTGGACGGGAGCGTTCGTCGAGGTCAACCGCGACTCGCTCTACGCGTTCAAGGCCGATTCGCTGATGAGCAGCCGCATCCAGAAGGAGGTCGCCGACGCGATAAAGAACAACGGACGCATAGCCTACAAGGTCCGCAGCGGCGACTACCTCGGCAAGATCGCCCTGCGCTACGGAGTCACGGTGAGCCAGATCAAGTCATGGAACAACCTGCGCTCATCCAACATCCGCGTAGGCCAGACCCTCTATATCTACGCGCGCAAGACCCCTGCGGCCGAACCGGCGTCAAGCGGCACGGCGGCCGTCAAGACCACGGTGAACCCCTCCGACCCCTCGACCTACACCACCTACAAGGTCAAGAGCGGGGACGCCCTCTACAACATCGCCAAACTCTATCCCGGAGTGACGGCCGACGAGATCAAGGCGGCCAACGGCATGAAGAGCAACAAGATCATGCCGGGCCAGGTGCTGAAGATTCCTAAGAAACAACCCTAGGGCTCCTGCGGGTCAGGCGCCAGGAGAGGAAGATGACGACGGCGGTGAGGAATTCCGTCGCCGGCATCACCAGCCACATTCCCGGGGTGCCCGCGGCCAGAGGCAGCAGGAAGAACACGGGTATCAGGAAGAAGAACCCGCGCAGCAGCATGAACCAGGTCGACTTACGTATCTTCTTGATGCTCTGGTAGTAGCCTATCATCGCTATGTTCAGTATGTAGAAGAGGGCTCCCATGCCGAACAGAGGGAAGCCTTCGGCCGCAAGCAGTCCGGCAGGGCTCTGCACGTCCACGAACAGACCCACGAGGGCCTTGGGGAAGGCCACGAACAATGCCGACATGAAGAGGCCGAAACCTATTGCCGTGCGCAGCAGCAGCGAACGCGCCTGGACTACCTGCGAGAGCCTCTCCGCACCGAAATTGTAGCTTATGATCGGCTGGGCCGATTGCGCTATCGCATTGCCTATCATGAAGAAGAAGGGAGCATAGTAGCAGGCGATTCCGAACGCGCCGACCCCGGTGTCGCCCAGATAGCGCATGAACTGCCAGTTCCCGACGAATATGAACACCGCCATGATCAGCTCGCCGAGCAAGGAAGACGAGCCTATCTTGCACTGATAGCCTATATTCCTGAGACCCAGGCGTATGCTGGTAGGGCTGATCTTCAGAGGTATCAGCCTGAGAGTCTTCGCTGAAAACAGCAGATAGCCCAGGGCCATGAACCCGCCGGTCATTATGCTGATCGCAGTGGCGATGGCAGCTCCCTTGACCCCCATGCCGAGAGGGAAGATGAACAGCCAGTCCAGCACTACGTTCATGAAAGCCGGAATCATGTTGCACCACATGGCGTACTTGGGCGCTCCGTCAAGACGTATTATGAAGAGAGCGATCAGCGACCACATCTCGAACAGGAATGCGGGCATGATCCATTTCAGATAATCGGTCACCTGCGGCATCAAGGTGTCGGAAGCGCCGAGCAGCCTGGCCGTCCCCTCCGGGAACAGCATCACGGCCGCGATTATCAGCAGCGAGAGCAATGAGGCGGCAAGAAGGGCCTGCGAAACGTTGATTCTTGCGACCTTCAGCTTCTTGTGCGAAAGATGGATTGACGACACGACAGAACATCCAGCTCCGATCATGAAGCCGAGTCCGGCCATGACCTGATATATGGGAGCCACTATGTTGACCGCAGCCACACCGTCGGCTCCGACTCCGTGGCCCACGAAAATGCCGTCGATGGTGCTGACGGCGGACATGGCGGTTGAACCCAACAGCGTGGGTATAAGCAGTTTGCGGAACAGGGTGAATACACTTTCCTTCTCGAAATCAATTGCATCTCTGTTCATAAATCCAACAATAATTTATTTTGAGCGTGCAAAGAAGGGCCAAAATCCGGACATTTGCAAACAAACCGCGCCCCGCGGCGCGCAACTAGCGCAGTATCTTCCGGACAAGCCTGATGGCCTTGTATGGCATGTATCTGAACGGCAGGTCGATCCATGTCGGCGTCTCGACGATGGCGCGGCGGTGGGAGAAAGCTTCGAAACTGTATCTGCCGTGGTAGGCGCCCATACCGGAGTTGCCGACGCCGCCGAACGGCAGCCGCTCGTTCACGATGTGCATGATGCAGTCGTTGATGCAGGCGCCGCCGGAGCTGCAGCGGCCGGCAAGTTCGCGCCCGCTGCGCACATTGCCGAAATAATAGAGCGCGAGAGGCTTTTCGCGCGAACGCACGAATTCCTCGACTTCTTCCGGGCTGCGCCAGGTGACTATAGGGAACACAGGACCGAAAATCTCCTCCTGCATCACGGGGGAGTCGGGGTCGACACCATCGAGCAGCGTGGGCTCGATGAAACGTCCTGCGGCATCAGTGCGGCCTCCGGCCACTATCCTGCCCTGTCGCAGATATGAAGTCAGACGGCCGAACGCCCTGTCGCTGACAATACGCGCATAATGGCTGGATTTCCGGATGTCGGGTCCGTGAAGTTCGGCGAGAGCCTGCCTGAAAGCCTCCACGAAGGCGTCCTTGATATCCTCGTGCAGCAGCAGGTAGTCGGGAGCTATGCAGGTCTGCCCCGCGTTCAGGGTCTTCCCCCAGGCGATACGCCTCGCAGCCACCTTCAGGTCGGCCTCGGAATCCACTATGCAGGGGCTCTTGCCTCCGAGTTCGAGCACGACCGGGGTCAGATGCTCCGCGGCGGCCTTCATGGCCACCTTGCCGAGTTCAGGGCTGCCGGTCAGGAAAACCAGGTCGAAACGGCGGGCGAAAAGTTCTTCATTCACCTCCCTGTGGCCTTCGACGACGGCGACATATTCCGGTCTGAAACATTCCTCAATCATACGGCGCAGCACGGCGGACACCGCAGGAGCCGACGGGGAAGTCTTGAGCACGGCCGTGCATCCTGCGGCGATGGCTCCGGCAAGCGGGCTCAGCAGCAGCTGGACGGGATAATTCCAGGGTGAGACTATGAGCACCGTGCCGAGCGGCTCCATGACTTCATAGCCGCGGCAGGGGAAATGGGCGAGGGGAGTGCTGACCCGGCTGCGCCGCATGCGGGAGCGCAGATGCCTCAGCTGGTTGCGTATTTCGCCACGCACCATGCTTATCTCGGTCATATACGCCTCCTCGGGCGATTTGTGGAGATCCTCCTTCAGCGCATCGCAGAGAGTATCCTCCCAGGAGTACAGCGCCGAAAGCAGCTTGCGCAGCTGAGCCCTGCGGAAATCCCGCGCCAGCGTCTCCCCCGAACGGAAAAACGCCTTCTGAGAGTCTACGATGGCCCCTATGTTCATTTTTTGGAATAATACTTCGGCCAGCACGCCTGAAGATAAGCTTTAAGGCTGTCTTCGTGGCGGTTGGGCTGGGGTTCGTAGAAGACCTTGCCGGCCATGCTTTCGGGAAGGAATTCCAGGTCGACGAAATGTCCGGGGTAGTCATGGGCATACTTGTAGCCGTCGGCATATCCGAGCTGCGCCATCAGTTTTGTGGGGGCGTTACGCAGATAGAGCGGTACCGGCGCGGTCTTGTCGGCCCTGGCCGCCTCGTATGCCTTGTCAATCGCCATGTTGGCCGAATTGCTCTTAGGGGAGCTGGCAAGGTAGATCGCGCACTCGCTCAGGGGGATGCGTGCTTCGGGCATGCCTATCGAATGGACTATCCTGAAGGTGGCGTCGGCCAGCAGCAGCGCGTTCGGGTTGGCGAGCCCTATGTCCTCGGCGGCGAGGATGCAGAGGCGGCGGGCGATGAACAGCGGGTCTTCCCCTCCTTCGAGCATCCTGGCCATCCAGTACACTGCTGCGTTGGGGTCGGAACCGCGCACGCTCTTGATGAAGGCGGAGATGATGTCGTAATGCATCTCGCCGTCCTTGTCGTAGATTGCGACGTTCTCCTGCAGGCACTCGGTCACGCTGCGGTTGTCGATGACTATGGGGTTGCTGCCGAGCTTGGCGTCGACCACTATCTCGAGTATGTTGAGCAGCTTGCGGGCGTCGCCGCCGCTCTGGCGCAGCAGCGCCTCCTTCTCCTTTATCTGCACGTTCCTTTCCTTGAGCACCACGTCCTCGTGCACGGCCCGCTGAAGCAGCAGGTCGAGGTCTTCGGCGTCGAGCGACTTCAGCACGAAGACCTGGCAGCGCGACAGAAGGGGAGTGATGACCTCGAAGGAGGGGTTTTCGGTGGTGGCGCCGATGAGCACCACAGTGCCGGACTCCACTGCGCCGAGCAGAGCGTCCTGCTGGGCCTTGTTGAAACGGTGGATCTCGTCGATGAACAGCACCGGGGCTCCGGCGCTGGAGAAGATGTTCTTCTTGGCGGCGTCAATCACCTCGCGCACCTCCTTGACTCCCGCGCTCACGGCCGACAGGGTGAAGAACTCGCGCTCCAAAGAATTGGACACAATCCGGGCGAGGGTGGTCTTTCCGACTCCCGGAGGGCCCCAAAGAATGAAGGAGGAGAGGTTGCCGGAGTCTATCATGTTCCTCAGGATGCAGCCCTCACCCACAAGATGCCGCTGACCGACATATTCCGAGAGATTTTTGGGCCTCATCCGCTCGGGAAGAGGAGGTAACATTTTTGTTATAGACTCTGACATTTTTGTTAAAACGCCTAATATTCAAGCGGTTTGATATAAGAGCGGCGTCTTTTCTTGCACTCAGGGTTATAGTCCTTGAACTGGCCCTGATTCTTGGTGTTGGTCTCCAGGATTGCGTTGGTCTCGGCCCATTTCACACCGAATTCGGCGTATTTGCGGAACATGTCGGCCTGGATCAGGGAGTTGATTCCGCTGTTCTGGTACTCGGGCAGCACTCCCACCAGCAGCAGTTCCACACCCTCCTCGCGCTTCCAGAAGAGAGAGCGGAGCACCCACCACCATCCGAAGGGGAAGAGCTTGCCGCGGGACTTCTGGAGGGCGCGGACTATCGACGGCATGGATATGCCGAAGGCCACGAGCTCGTTCTTGTCGTTCTCGACAACGGAGATATACCTGAGGTCGAGTATGCTGAGATAGAAGTCGAGGTATTTCTCGGCCATGTGGTCGGGGAGCACTGTGAAGTTGTAGAGATTCTTGTAACACTCGTTGATGGCCTTGAATATCTTGTGGCCGTAGTCCTCCTCCCTGACTATCCTGCGGGTTATCTGCCGCAGGTGTACGTTGTTGCGCTCCTGAATTATGTTGCAGATCCTGTCTATCCTGTCGGGCAGCTTCTCGGGAATCTCCATCTTGAACTCTATCCAGTCGGCGTCCTTCGTGAAGCCCATGTCCTCTATGTACTTGACGTAATAGGGGTGATTGTAGATCAGCGCCATGGTGCTGAGCCTGTCGAAACCCTCCACGAGCAGACCCTCAGGGTCGAAATCCGTGAATCCGAGGGGGCCGACCACCGATTCCATGCCGTACTGGCGGCCGAACTCCTCCACCTTGTCCATCAGGGCCCTGGCGACCTCGGGGTCGTCGATGAAGTCGTACCAGCCGAAACGCACCTCCTTGTGGTCCCACTGCTTGTTGGCCAGGTGGTTCACTATCGCGGCCACGCGTCCGGCCAGTTCGCCGTCCTTGTAGGCAAGGTAGAGCTTAGAGTCGCAGAACTCCTGCGCCGCGCCCTTCTTCTGGTCGAGAGTGTCCATCTGGTCGAACACGAGGGGCGGAACGTAATACGGGTTGTCCTTATATAGTTTCTCGGGGAAATTCACGAATTTGCGCAGTTGCCTGCGCGTTCTGACTTCTTTGATTTCGATTGACATTGTAAGGTTACAATTTTAGTATACACGGCAGCGAAGATAGTGTTTTCGTAGGAAAAAATCAAAAAACTGCCTATATTGGGACTATGTTGTGCATGCGTCATCTACTCGTCCTGTGCTTCTCGCTGGCCGTTTTCGCCCAGGTTTCGGAAGCCCGGGAATGGTGTGCCGGACTCACCAGCTCGCCTGTCGGCAGCGGAATCAGGGCCCAGCTGACGAACGGCGGCGGGGAGCTGGACATAATCACCGTCGTCGCCGACACCTACGGAGTGGTGACAGGACGCACCTCTGACATCGGGGTCCGCGCCAGCTACACCCACGACTACGTGCTGGCATCCCTGCGCACCGACGGCTTCCTGATGCGCTTCCACGCCGGAGCCGGCCTGATGGCCGGATATGTCCACGACCATGAGGGCGGACTCTTCATCAGCACCGACAAGGATCTCGGCAAGGGGATGGGGCTGGCCGCCGCCCTGTCCTGCTCGATCGGGCTCAGGCTGGACTTCGCACGCAACGTAGCCATAGACTTCGGCTTTGCCGCCAACCCCGGGGTGCACCTGCGCCTCGACGAGGAGAACGGCTCGATCTACCTCTCGTTCTACAAGAACGGAATCTTCCACGCGATACTCCCGCAGATCAGCATAATGTACAGGTTCTGATGCGAAAACCGTTCTTCATACTCCTTCTCGCGCTGAGCGTCTCCATCACCGGAGCCGCACAGGAAAATACAGCCCGGGCGATCGACAGGATACGTTTCAGCTGCGAATGGGGCTATGTGCAGACCATCTACCACGACTACCACTTCAATATCCTCAGCGAGGAGGGCTACCGCATCAACGAGAGCTTCTACGGCTTCTCCCCTCATCCCAACGGCCTGCTGCTGCTCGGCGCAGGCTTCGTGGTGCCCGCCGAAAAACTGATGATTTCGATTCACGGCGGCTATTCCGGCATACACGAGGGCAACAGGGTGATTCCGGCGCTGCTGCGCGTCAGCTTCTTCCCGCGCACCATTCAGGACGACGGAATGTTCTACTACGCCCAGGCGGGCGCCGGCTTCCATCTCCCGGCCGGACTCAAGACGAGAGTGAGCCTGATGTCCGGGCTGGGCGCGGGTTACCGCATCGCCCTCTCCGAACGCTTCAGCATCGACCTGATTCTCACGGCGATGGCTGCATTCTCGCATCCCCCGGTGCCCAATCCCGAAGGTCCGGGCTACGTGACGGAACAGAATGTGCGCACCAGCGACGCGCACTACGGCGCCCTGAGCCTGACCATCGCCGTCAACCTCTGACTGCAGCGCGGGGAATAAAAAAGCCGGGCTACCGCCCGGCCTCATAAATCTCCGTCAGCTCTGTCAGAACAGGCTGTCGACTGCCGTGATGATCTCCTCTTCCGGGAGGTCGGGGCTCAGGATGAGATCGGGATCCTTGAAGACATAGCCCTTGCTCATCGCGCCGAGCATTCCGCCGCCGGTGCAGTTCAGCATGACATATTCGTCCTTGCGCACACGGCCTTCCTTCACCGCCTGAGCCAGGGCGTACACCGCGGCGCTGCTGGCGGGAAGAGGTTCGTAGCCCTCGAGGTTGCGGAACATCAGCAGCCAGTACATGATGCCGTCGTTGGGGCAGGCGAATGCGTCGCCGTCGCTCTTGCTGAGCACGTCGAACAGGCCTCCGGCGAGGCTGTAGGGCGGCTGGCGGTTTGCGAGCACCTTTGCGAGTATGATCTCAGCCTGGCGGCGTCCGACTTCGGGAGCAAGGTCCACCAGTTTGCGCGAACGCGCTTTCCATGAGTCGCAGATCAGCGTGAAAGGGGAGTTCTGGGCCACGTAGACGCGCATGTTGTTCTCGCCGTAGTCGCCGTCGGCGGCAAGCCTCTCGGCGTTCTCCCAAGCGGCGATCGCTCCGGTGCCGGAACCCACGGCCTGGAAGTAGGCGTCTGGTATCCTGTGGGTGAGCTCCGCGAAACTCAGGATGGTGGTGCCCATTCCGTCGCGCCTTGCGACGTTCTTGGCGCCTCCTTCGAGGAAGAAGCGGGGGTTTTTGGCGAGCTTCTCGCCGAGATGTATGGCGTCGTAGTAGTCGCATCCGTGGGGAACGGCGATCAGCTTGACGCATTTGTTGAGTTTCTTATGGAACCAGAGGTCATGCTTGCTGTCCTCGGGGATGCAGATGACCACCGGAATGTCGTTGTCGGAGCATATCTGGGCGAAGGCCCTGGCGGTGTTGCCGGCGGACTGCACGATGAGCACCCTGTCCTCCTTCTTCGACATTCTCGCGCAGACCGAGAAGGCCTCGGTCTCCTTGAACGAGCAGGTCTGGAACTTCGCGCCTATCCTGGGATAATATCCCGACAAGGTGATGTAGAGGTTCTCGAGCCCCAGGAACTTCGCCAGTCCCTTGGACTTGTAGGTAACGGGGGCGCAGGAGTTCTTCAGCGTGCGCTGGACCGGCATCCAGTTGGCGTAGCGGTAGATTCCGCTGAGGTCGTCGCGGGGAATGAACTTCTTGTTGGCATAGACTGCCCTTACAAGAGAAGGCTCGGAGCTCTGCGGGTCGGAGAGAGACCAGCCCTCGTCATCGAAGATGCGGCCTGTGGCCACGTTCATCAGCTTGTACTCGGTAGGCTTAAATTTCATATACACTTGTTTTGCGCGTCTAATTTACTTAAAATTTCAGAAATTGTCTTCCTCTTGAGCAGCACGCAGTTCTCCACGTGGGTCGTATGGGGGAACATGTCGACCGGCTGCACCGCGGTGATGTCGTAGTCGCGGCAGAGCTGTTCGAGGTCTCGGGCCTGCGAGGCGGGGTTGCAGCTCACGTAGACAATGGACTCCGGTGCGGCGTCGAGTATGGTCCGGATCACGTCGGGGTGCATTCCGGCCCGCGGGGGATCGGTGATTATCACGTCCGGGCGGCCGTGTTCCGCGATGAAACCGGCGGTCAGGATGTCCTTCATGTCGCCGGCGTAGAAGCTGCAGTTGTTGATGCCGTTGGCGGCGGCGTTGACCTTGGCGTCCTCGATGGCCTCGGGGACGTATTCGATGCCGACCACCCTGGCGGCGCCGGCGCTCACGAACTGGGCTATGGTGCCGGTTCCGGTGTAGAGGTCGTAGACGGTCTCCCGGCCGGTCAGCGCAGCGAACTCGCGCACGGTGCGGTAGAGTTTCAGCGCCTGGCCGTTGTTGGTCTGGTAGAAGGACTTCGGCCCTATCTTGAACCGGAGGTTCTCCATGGTCTCGTAGATTGCGTCATTCCCCTTGTAGAGTATGCACTCGCGGTCGGCGATGCTGTCGTTGAGCTTGTCGTTGATCACGTAGTAGAGGGAGCTGATCTGAGGGAAGGCTTCCGCCACTGCGTCGAGCATGGCTTCGCGGCCTTCGAAATCCGCGGCGAAGCAGACTATCAGCATGACCTGGCCGTCGTCGGTGGTGCGCACGAACATGTTGCGGAAGATGCCGCTGTTCTCGCGTATGTTGTAGAAGGGGATATGGTGGCTGAGGGCGTATTCCTTTATGAACAGGCGTATGGCGTTGGACGGTTCGGGCTGGAGCCAGCAGCGGCGTATGTCCAGCACCTTGTCGAAGAAGCGGCCCACATGGAAACCGAGGCCCAGCTTCTGCTCTGCCGGCATGCCTTCGGGGTCTTCGTCGGGGAGTATCCAGCGCTTGTCCGAAGCCGTGAACTCGAGCTTGTTGCGGTAGAACTCGGTCTTGTCGGAGGCGAGGATGGGACGTATCGGGGGCAGCTGCAGGTGGCCTATGCGTGAAAGCTGGTCGAACACCTGGCGCTGCTTGGCTTCGAGCTGTATATGGTAGGGGAGCAGCTGCCAGCGGCAGCCTCCGCAGAGTCCGAAATGCTCGCAGAAGGGTTCGAGCCTGTCGGGAGAGGGTTTCACGAGGCGGATGATGCGGCCCTCGAGGTAGTTCTTCTTCTTTACCGTGACGCGGATGTCGACGACGTCGCCAGGCACCGCGTATTCTATGAACACGACCTGACCTTCCGGAGTATGGGCCACGCATTTGCCTTCTGCGGCAACCGCCTGCACTGTCAGGTTCTCGATGATTGTTTCCTTCTTATTAGTTCTAGCCATTTCGTTTCTGCTGCATTGGCGGGGAGCAAATTTACAACAAATTTCTCTGCATCTATGCAAAAATCATCCCGCAACCGGACGAAATGTCAGGTTGCAGCAGATTTGCAATCCGCTGTCCTGACCCAGCTGCCGGCGGAGCTCAGCCTCCGGCAGTAAGAACCACCGCACAGCCCTATACTGCCGGCAGGCCGACTCTGCCGCGGCTTAATAAAGACAGATTGCACGCCACTCCGGGCACGCGCGAGGAGAGCCCTCCGCGGAGCTCCCCGCAGCGCGTGTCCGGCGGCAGTGGTTCATGACAGCTGAAGAAGGCGTGTGACTTAGGAGCAGCCAGTTCTGAGAAAACAGCCCTGCAGTGGCTTGTAAGGCTATTTTCGCCGAACCTATTGCTCCAAAGTCGGCCAAATTGCAAGTATATAGGATCTTTACATATTCGTAAGAGATTAATAATCAACTATTTCTGCAAAAGGCACTGCTCCTACCTAAGTTGTCATTATTTCTGTCTCAACAGGTTTGCGCTTTTACCTTGTCACCTGCCGTCGGCGCATAAACAGCGCTCCAAATGAGAAAAGTCTGCTCACTGCTGATATGGCCGGCTGGCGGCGAACTATTTTTTGCTGTATCAAATTTGAAATTCATTAGTACCAGATGCAGCCGTTCTGCGGCGGTAGGTGGCCGCCTGGTGGTCCTGATGGACCCAATTTGGGTCCATTGGGACCAGTCACATGCCCTGGAATGGCCTCTACCGCGTCCCGCTTGGACTACTGAATTTCAACTTTGCCTTCATGAAAATCACCTGCGCGCTCGATGTGCCCTGCAGATGTCCAAAAAGGCTGTTGTGCGCCGAGGTGTAACGTGAATGGTCCCACCTGCGCGGGGAGCATGCCACAGAATGGCCTCAGGGTCAGTTCCCGGGCTCAGGTGAATTTCACGATCCGTCGCGACGGCATTCGGCGTGATTTGTAATCCGGTGTCATCTGTCTTCGATGCATCTCACAGGACGGGCCATGGCTCCTTGTGGACGCAGGAGGGAAGCAGCAGGAGAATTGCAAGTGAGTAAAGTATCCGTCTCATAGTCCTTCTCCTTATCAGTTGTTAGTGTTGCCGCGGCCGAGCAGCCATACCAGCGAGATTTCGAGCCGGGTGGGGCCGAAATAGTCGAAGCGGCTGGTGGACTGCCATACGTAGCAGTCGTCCATGGGCAGGTATTCGTGATACTGTCCGCCTATCCAGCCGAGACCGAGGCTGAAGTCGAGATTCAGGCGCTTCGCCACGGGGAGGGAGTAGCCGTATTCGATGCCGGCAGACCATAGAGCCCTTTCGAGAATAGTTCCTCCGGGCTGGCCTCCCATGTATCCGCGGCCGCCGTTCTCAAAGTCGTAGGTGAACGCCGAGCCGTAGACGCCCAAGTGGTGGCCGGTCAGCGGCTTCTCCTCAGCGCGGCGGCCGAACCAGCGGCGGAGCGTGAGGTCGCCTCCGTAGAGACGCCAGTACCAGTGCGCCGGGTCGTTCTTCCACCAGCCGTGCATCCATCCGCCGGCGACGCTCCAGTTCCTTCCAAGGTAGAACTCCACGGAGGCGTTCGGCACGAGCAGGGCGTCGTAGAGCATATTGGTCTTGAGCGCCATATAGAAGGGCTTCTCCAGCACCGGCGGCACGAAAGTCCTCGTGAGCACGCTCTCCGGCTTGTCAAGAAGGTAGACCGGAGCCTCGACCACGGGCACATAAATAGGATTGCGCTGCTTCTCATACCAGAGGTAGAGCCTGGAAGCGCGTATCTCCGGGAATAGTTCGCGATACATATAGCGGTACGGCTCTCCGCCCTTGAAACGGGACAGACGTCCTACGTTGTTGTCGGCAAGCTTCTCGCCGCCTTCGCTGCGCGCAGCTATGTCGCGCAGGTACTCGAGGGTCTCGTCGCGGTAGGGGACATCGGGATCGGCCTCCACGAGGTCCACCAGTCCGTTCCAGTCGCGGCCCAGATAGACGAAACTCGTCAGAGAATCGGGAAGTTCACCGTATTGCGCAAGATAGTCGAAAAGCACGTTGGCGCGTTTTTCCGACAGGCGCTTGTTCAGCGGAATGGTTCCTTCGGGAGAGGCTCCTCCGACCACCATGACTTTCTTCAGGGTATAGACGGAATCCGCATAGCCTATGCTGAGACTGTCGGCGATGCGTTCAAGCACCTGGCGATTGTCGCGGATTGAGAGGTCGAGAATGGAATATCCCTGCCGGAAATATATCTTCACGGAGTCACGCACTTCGCGCGCCTCTGATAGGTTAGATATCGACAACACCGATAGTATCGCCGCAACGATGCCAAGTTCTCTTAGTCGCATTGTTCACAAACCAACCTCTCTTGCCGAGAGAGGAAAAACTCATTACGGGGCAAATATAAGAATAATTTTGATAAAATGTAATTTGCGTAGAAAATTTCATGACGTTGACACCATGTTCGGACCGGTTTTGTAACAATTTGGTAACTATTTATTTAGCGCATTTCATCCGGGGCCAACCTCTCTCGGCAAGAGAACTCGCTTATCTACTTCCATAAAGCATTCAAAATTAATCTGTTAGCCTTGTCGATTTCGGCATTGTCGATTGAGTCGAGGTATATGCGCGTCGTATTTTCGGAGTCGTGTCCGAGGCCGTCGCTGATCACCGACAGGGGAATGTGGCGGTTGCGGGCCGCCGTAGCCCAGGTGTGCCGCGCCACGTACATGCTCAGCGGCTGCTCGGCTCCGGCCATCTGCCCCACGGACTTGAGGTTCCGGTTGACCTTATGGCTCGCGAGGATGTACTGCCGGCGCTGGTCGGCATGCGCGTCGGTGATTATGGGCAGCAGGTAGCCGGTCTCCGGCCGCAGGGGATATTTGTCGAGCAGCTGCTGCATGCAGGTCTCCCAGCGCACGCGGAGCAGCTGTCCGGTCTTGCGCCGACGGTATTCGAGCATGCCGTGGCTGAGGTCGCTGCGGCGCAGGTAGGCCATGTCCACGAAGGGCATGCCGCGGGTGTAGAAGGAGAACAGGAACATGTCGCGCGCGAAATCGAGAGGGGAGCCCTTGACGAGGGGGAGCCTGCTGATACGGCGGAGCAGCGGCATGGAAATCGCCCGTTTCCTGGTTCTGCCGACGCCGGTGTAGACGGCCCTGAAGGGATATTTCTGCTCGGTGAGTCCGCGGTCGACCGCGCGGTTGTAGACGGCACGCAGTATGCGCATGTAGAAGGATGTGGAGTTGGGGCTGAGGCCGCGTGCGCACAGATAGGCCTCATAGGAGGCGAGCAGCGCCGGCGTCATTGCGTCCAGCGGAAGGTCCGCTCCGTTCCGGAAACGGCTGAAGCTGCTCAGCGCCGATGCATAGGTCTCCGATGTACGGATTCTTCCGCACTGACGGAGCTCCTGGATGATTTCTTCCATAAAGCTGAACATGCTCTCAGCTTTTCTGCATTTGTTGTTGGTCATTTTGGTGAATTTAAGTTAAACCTTACGCCTGCCCCGAACGGGCAGTAAAACGAAATTAAGGTTTTCGGGCAGACGGCGGTCCCGCAGCAATGTCAATTATGCCGAAAGTCCTGTAATTCGCCGTATCTTTGTGCGGCGGAACGGGGAGCAAATCCCTCTGTCGCATAAGGACAAAACGGCATGGCCGCACATAGGAAAGGAATTCAATATAAACGGTATGAATGAAAGTTTGACTGACAACAGGATAATCAAGATGGTCTTCGTATGCCACGGCAACATCTGCAGGAGTCCGATGGCCGAGTTCACGATGAAAGAGCTGGTAAGGCGCGAAGGCCTTTCGGAACATTTCGCAATCAGTTCAGCAGCAGTGTCTTATGAGGAGGAAGGCAACGGAATCTATCCTCAGGCGGCAGCCAAGCTGCGCGAAAAAGGCATACCGTTCGGCGCACATTCAGCCCACAGGATCACCAAGGCCGAAGCCGCGTCGGCGGACATCATCCTGGTCATGGACGGCTCGAACGAGCGCCTGATCAGAAATATCATCGCTCCTGAAGATTACTGCAAGGTTCATCTTATAATGGAATTCGCAGGCAAGCCTGGTCAGGACGTCGCCGACCCGTGGTACACGCGCAACTTCGAGAGAAGCTGGCAGGACATAGCCGAGGGATGCAGGGGACTTCTCAGGACAATTTCAGCCAGTTTAGCGGAGTAAAATACACGCAACTTAACATAATATAAATTGTGTAACAAATCTGGGAAGAGCAACTTAATATAATTACATCGGACACATGGAAGCCTGATTCGCTATCCCTGGCGCAGAACTGCGGCCTCCGGAATCTGCCAATGCAAAAAGTGAGGTACAAAGGAATTTGGAAAAACCGTATTGCATGGCCGTAGAATGTGCTTTCTGTGAAAATTCGTGTGCCTGAGCCATATTCTGGAATCAGACCCAGGCACAGGGTTTTTGCTGAAAACCTTCCTGCAACTAGCTGAATTGCGGATTCCAGCGTCAGTCCTGTTCCTGACTTTTTAGAGTCTTTCTGGCGACCGCAGTAGTATCCCGCTTATGGAAGGAGATTTAGCGGACAATCATTGAGTGTTGATAAAAATTATAAAAAATGCCGCAAAAAAGTTGGTAAAATTGGATTCAAAAAGCTATTTTTATCGTTTGGATAATCATTAATGCGAATGAAAAAGCTACTCGTAACTTTAATTATTTCAGCATTTTGCTCCATTTTGGCAAATGCCCAGCCCCAACATGTACGTTGGACTTACGAATCGAAAGCGATTTCAGGAAATCTGTTTGAAATTTCAATCACGGTCACCCCTGACCCCGGCTGGCACGTGTACGACACACTCAAGACCGACTTCGGTCCGAGCGCGACGGTCGTCAGCATAGACACCGCCGGCGGCGTCAAGGTCGTGGAGGGCCCCGAAGTGGACGGGAAGCTCCACAAGACCTACGACAAGGACTACATGATGGAAGTCGGTTACTTCGAGGGCCCCGTCACCTTCACGCACAAGGTGAATGTCCCTTCGGGTGTGGAAAGCGTGAGCGCGAACCTGGAATGGATGTCCTGCAACAACGTCAACTGTGACCGCCCGGCGCAGGTGACAATGGAAATACGTGTTAGATAGTGTATAACTTCAAAAATCAATCTATTATGAAAAGTGCTATCAAATTCGGTGCATTGCTGTTCATGGCATTTGCAGCATGCACGCCCAAGACTGAACCCGATCCCGGTCCCGAT
>JADILW010000105.1 GCA_017695095.1 Candidatus Cryptobacteroides avistercoris
CCGGGAGTGCGCCCGCCGAACCCGCGCGGCAGCAGGAATCCGACGCAGCCGGGAAGCCCGCATGGGCCTCGGAGGACGTGCTGATGTCCAGGCCGGCGATGAGCGCCGCACTCTCCGCAGCCAACGGAATACGGCTGGACTACGACGACAGCCAGGTGATCGACGGCAGCGGCGTGTTCCATTTCAGCCTCACCAACGGCAGCGGCGCCGACATGACCCCGTTCATCGTGATCGAGGAGCCGTCGGCCAGCATAGTCTCCCGGGCGGAGGCCATAGACGACAAGGGCAGGTCCTACTCCGCCGCCGACGGCAGGATGTCGGTGACCATCGGCGGCTCGACCATGGACGCGCGGCACCGCGACCCCGTGTTCAGGTTCACCAGCGGCCAGACCGTCAGCGGCAGCGTCCGCATCAGCGGGCTCGACAGCGATGCCTCCTCACTCGAAATCCGCATCCCCCTGAGGGACTTCGACCCCGACGCCTACCCCTACCGCAGGGGATACATAATAATCAGAAACATACCCGTAAGCCAATGAGAGACTGCCAGAAATGCGGCCGACCGAACAGGGACGCCGCGAGATACTGCAAATGGTGCGGCACCCTGCTGGAGGCGCCCGTGCGGCAGAACGCTTCCTCCACGGGTCCGAAGTCCGCAATTCCCGAAACCTCCGGTTTCATAGCCAAGGACAACATAATGCCCCAGGTTGAGGACTTCGCGACCCGCTGCGTGCACGCAGCCGAGTTCATGCGCCTCTCGGGCGGGCTCAGCCGTCCAGGGCTGGACTGCGTGATATCCGGAAAGGCCGGCACAGGCAAACGCTATCTCGCCGGCCAGCTCTGCTCGCTGCTCTACCGTTACAAGATAAGCGACAGCCTCCAGCCCATGCACGTCGACGCCTCCAGCTGGGGAGAATTCAACTCGAAGCTCGACGAGAACCTCGCCAAGATCAAGAAAGGTGTGCTGCTCGTGACTAACTGCCAGAATCTCACGGGCGAAGGCAAGAACGAGCTCGACAAGCTCTTCGAGAGAATGCGCCAGAACCGCGAAATGCCGGTGGTGATGCTCTGCGGCCTCGACGAAGGCTTCGGCAGCTTCATCAAGAAGAGCAAGCACGTCTCCTCTCTCTTCGAATTCCGCTTCGACCTGCTCTCATTCAACGACAGGCAGCTCACGCAGCTCTGCGAGTCCACCATCACCGACATGTTCCGCACCCAGGTCTCCCCCGCCGCCTGCAAGAAGCTCGGCCTGGTGTTCAAGAAGATATTCCGCGAAGGCGAGTCGGGCGAGAACGGCCACCTCTCCTACAAGCTGGCCAACTCCTACATGCTCAACAAGCTCAACCGCGCCGGCACCTCGGGTCCGCTCGAGGAGGCAGACATCACCGACGAGCCTTTCAAGGAAATGACAGAACAGGAGATTCTCGACCAGCTCGACGGTTTCACCGGACTCAAGGAAGTCAAGGACGAAATCCACTCCATCATCGACGGCATCAAGCGCCAGAAACGCGACAACCCCGACGCCGAGGTCAAGCTCAAGTCGCACTACGTGTTCCTGGGCAACCCCGGAACCGGAAAGACCACCATAGCCCGGCTTTTCGCCGAAATACTGAACAGTCTCCAGGTGCTGCCCAACGGCCACCTTGTGGAGGTCGTGCGCAAGGATCTGGTGTCGCAGTACGTGGGAGACACGGCCATAAAGACCGAGCAGGTCATCAACAAGGCCATGGGAGGCATACTCTTCATCGACGAGGCCTACGCGCTCAAGAAGGACGACAACGACTCCTCCGGCCAGGAGGCCATCGACACCCTGCTCCCCTTCCTGGAGAACCGCCGCGGAGACTTCATCTGCATCATCGCCGGCTACACCCGCGAGATGACCAGCTTCCTGCGCGCCAACTCCGGCCTCGACTCGCGCTTCAACAAGAAAATCGAGTTCAAGGACTACACCGGAGCCGAACTCAAGGAAATATTCATGGGCATGCTCGCCGGAAAAGGCTACTCCCTCGACGAGGAAGCCGCAGGCAAGATAGACAAGTACTTCGAGCGCATGTACCTCTCGCGCACCGACATCTTCGGCAACGCCCGCGAGGTGCGCAACGTCTTCGAGCGCAGCCTCTCCCGCCTCGACCGCAGGATGTCCGCGCTGTCCCAGAAGGAATATGAGGAGAAAGGCAGAATCCTCACCTGGCCCGACATCGTGGGCGACGACGAGAGCAAGGACCTCGGAGTGGAGGAGGTCATCAGGGAGCTCGACCAGTTCGTCGGTATGGGCTCGGTGAAGACCGCCATCCGCCTGCTCGCCGAAGAAATGAGTTTCCAGCGCAAGAGAATGGAACAGGGCGGCAAGGCTTCTATCCGTCCCGTCAACATACTCATGACCGGCAACCCCGGCACCGGCAAGACCTCGGTCTCCCGTGTGCTCGGCAAACTCTTCAAGGCCATGGGCGTCTGCTCCACCGACAGGGTTGTGGAAAAGAGCCGCAAGGACATAGTGACCAGCTATTCCAATGAAGCCGCGAAGAAGATGGACGAAGCCGTGAACGAAGCCATGGGCGGCGTGCTGTTCATCGACGAGGCGTATGCGCTCGCCCCGGTCGACGAGATGGGCCAGTGCAACGACAGCGAAGGCATCAAGGCCGTCGAGCGGCTCATGACCAGGATGGAGAACGACGGGGGCAAGTTCGTGGTGATCTGCGCCGGTTACAAGGACAAGATGGACAATTTCCTGAAGGTCAACGACGGTCTGGCAAGCCGCTTCACCCACCGCATCCATATCGAAGACTACTCCCCCGAGGAACTTACCGAGATTTTCAGGCGCAACGCCGAAAGCCAGGGCTACAAGCTGTCCGATGGTGTTCTTCCGAAGGTCATGTCGGCGTTCAGGAAGCTTGCCGCAGAAAAGTCGGGCAAGACCTTCGGCAACGCCCGCGAGGCCCGCAACCTGCTTGACCAGTGTCTCGGGCTCATGGGCACGAGGGTGAACGCCCTGCCCGACTCCGAAGTCACCCGCGACAGTTTCTTCACCATCATGCCGGAGGACATCCCCTACGAGGAGCCGAAGGCGGTCAGCGAGGAGGAGTGCATGGCGGAGCTCAACTCCCTGATCGGCCTCGAAGACGTCAAGGAGGAGATACGCCTTATGATCGAGGAACTCAAGCAGCGCAAGCTCGAAGCAGAGATAGACGGCAAGGAGTTCAAGGGCATTACCGGAGACCACTACCTCTTCCTCGGCAACCCCGGCACCGGCAAGACCACGGTGGCCAGGCTGATGGGCGGAATGCTGCACTCGCTCGGAGTGCTCCCGAGAGCCGACGTGGTGGAAGTCTCCCGCACTGACCTCGTGGCCTCCTACCTTGGCCAAACGGCACCCAAGACCCGCGAAGCGGTGAACAGGGCGATGGGAGGCATACTCTTCATCGACGAAGCCTACGCCCTGATCCAAGGGCCGCACGACCAGTATGGAGGCGAATGCGTGAGCGAGCTGCTCAAGCTGCTCGAGGACCGCAAGGGCAAGTTCGTCTGCATAGCGGCGGGCTACACCCGCGAGATGCAGCAGTTCCTCGACTCCAACTCCGGACTCAAGTCGCGCTTCAACAAGGTCATCAACTTCGGGGACTACGACGCCGCCCAGCTCATGGACATCTTCCGCCTCAGTTGCCGCAAGGAGGGCTACACCATCGACCCCGAGGCGGAGAAACTGCTCGTACGGAAGTTCGAGGACCTCTACAACGCCCGCGAATCCGACTTCGGCAACGCCCGCGAGGTGCGCAACGTCTTCCGCGAGGTCAGGTCGGCCGCCGCACGCCGCACCAACGCCCGCATGGCGGAACTCATCGCCGGAGGCCTGGACAAGACCGCAGCCTACCGGCAGGCACAACCCAAACTCATAACCAAGGAGGATATATCATGAAATGTCCCTATTGCCAGAATATCATAGATGACGACAGCCGCTGGTGCGACCAGTGCGGCAAGGAGCTGATGTTCTGCCCCTCATGCCGCGAGCCCAGAAAAGGCAGGACGTGCCCGCGCTGCGGAGAAATGCTGGTCGGCGCCGACCAGTTTTTCGGTGACGCACAGAAAGCGGCCGGCGGGCAGAAGGCGGCCGGAGACGCCGGACCGCAGCTCAGCCAGGCCGACATCGAGGCGATACTCCAGAGCGCGTTCGCCGGCAAAGGCAACCCTTTCGCCGGCATGGCGAAGCAGACAGGACCCGC
>JADILW010000106.1 GCA_017695095.1 Candidatus Cryptobacteroides avistercoris
CTTTTCACTGGCAGCGGGCAGGCGGAAGATGTTCCAGTTGGTGCGTCCGTCGGCATAGTTCTTGGCGAATATGCGCGGCTTGTCGAGGGTCAGCGCCGGCAGCCGGACGGTGCCGGAGAGCAGGGCGGCCGCGTCGACCGAGGCGTAGAGCCGGCGGAAGGAAGCCAGGGTGTCGGCTCCGGAACCGCGGCCCTGACGCATCATGTAGTAGCTGCTGTCCTCGACGGCCTCGAAGCGGTCGGAGGGATAGGTCAGCGTGAAGTCGGAGAAGCCTATGTTCAGATAGGGGAAGCTGCGCAGGACCGAGAGGCGCACCTCGCCGAAGGAGACGTCGGCGTCGACATATTCGGCCGCGTATCTGTTGGCGAGCCTGGTGAGCACGGAGGGGCTCAGGGCCAGCTGCACCGCCGCCAGCAGCACGGCCCAGACTCCGACGATCCAGAGCAGTACCTTCCATCCTGTCTTAAGTCTCTTCTTTTCGCCCATGATTCAGATAAACACTCCAAGTTAGCAAAAGTTCGCGCTCGGCGCACCTGCTCCGAGGAAAATTTTCCAGGAATCCGCATCGTTCAGTCAGATTTATAATTTGGCTGCTGCCCTCGTTTCGGCTGATTTGCAATCAACTGCCACCTGCGGCCATAAGCATCCCTCGCAGGCGGGACGAGCCTGCTCGTGGATGAATGGCCCTCCGGCGGCGGTGCTTTGTCTGCTGCCGTTTATGACTGGATTTTTACGTTGCTGCTGGTTTTACGTTTCAACAGATTCTGTTTATTTCAGCAGATTTGTAATCAGCCATGCTCTACGTTACAGATTTCTTGCAATCTGCTGCTGCCACGCCGCGGGCGAGCTCAGCCTCCGGCAGTAAGGACCACCGCGCGACCCTATACTGCCTGAGGCCGACTCCGCCGCGGCTTCATAAAGACAGATTGCACGTCACGCCGGGCTTGCGCGAGGAGAGCCCTCCGCGGAGCTCCCCGCAGCGCGTGTCCGGCGGCAGTGGTTCATGACAGAAGAGGAAGGCGTGAGACTTAGGAGCAGCCTGTTTTGAGAAAACAGCCCTGCAGTGGCCTGTAAGGCGGTTTTTGCCGAACCTATTGCTCCTAAGCCGACCAAATTGCAAGTACGAGGGATCATTGTCTCTTTGTAAACAACTTATAATCAAATATTTCGGCAAATCAAGCGCTCCTTCCTAAACTGCAATTACTTAGTTGTGCCATATTTGCAATCCGCTGCCCTGACCCAGCCGCCGGCGGAGTCCGACCTCCGGCAGTAAGAACCACCGCGCAACCCTATACTGCCGTCAGGCCGACTCCGCCGCGGCTGCCTTCTGTGTTTCGGCATGGTTGGCTTTGGTGTATCAGCGTGGCTATCTTTTATGTTCCGGCGTGATTTGCAATCCGCTGGAACATGGGTTCAGTAATTGCGCTGGATTGCAAATCCTGCGAACGGGGAACGGGTGGAATTTTGGATGAAAGGAAAACAAGAATTGCGGCAACCGACAGGCTGACCGTCAATTACCGCAATCATGATGGGGTGCGATGTGGGGCTCGAACCCACGACACCTAGAACCACAATCTAGTGCTCTACCAACTGAACTAATCGCACCATTTCAGAGGACTGCAAAGATACGAAGAAAATTCTTCCTTGCAAGGTTTATCTGACATTTTTATACTATCTTTGCGAGAATTCGGACCAATTCAAAGCAGAATTATGGCAAAAGAAATAAAATTCTCCCTTGTCTACAGGGATATGTGGCAGTCCTCCGGCAAGTACCAGCCGAGGGTTGACCAGCTCGTAAGGGTCGCACCCGCCATCATCGACATGGGCTGCTTCGACCGCGTCGAAACCAACGGCGGAGCATTCGAACAGGTGAACCTCCTCTACGGAGAGAACCCCAACGTGTCCGTGCGCAAGTGGACTGCCCCCTTCCATAAGGTCGGCATCCAGACCCACATGCTCGAGAGAGGCCTCAACGCCCTGCGCATGAACCCGGTTCCGGCCGACGTGCGCGAACTCATGTTCAAGGTCAAGAAGGCACAGGGCACCGACATCGCCAGGTCTTTCTGCGGCCTCAACGACCACCGCAACCTCAAGCTCTCAATCGAATATGCGAAAAAGGCCGGGATGATCTCCCAGGCCGCCCTCTCCATCACCCACTCCCCCGTCCACACGGTGGAGTACTATCTCGGAGTGGTGGACCATCTCGTGGAGTACGGCGCCGACGAGATCTGCCTCAAGGACATGGCCGGAATCGGCCGCCCCACCTTCCTCGCGGAGCTGACCAGGGACATCAAGAAGAAGTACCCCCACATCAAGATACAGTACCACGGCCACAGCGGCCCCGGCTTCTCCCCCGCCTCCATGCTTGAGGTGGCGCGCGCAGGAGCAGACTACCTCGATGTAGCCGTGGAGCCTCTCGCATGGGGCAAGGTTCATCCCGACGTGATAACCATCCAGCAGATGATGCGCGCCGACGGCTTCCTCGTGAAGGACATCAACATGGACGCCTACATGGAAGTCCGCCGCCTCACCCAGGAATTCATCGACGACTTCCTCGGATACTGGATCAACTCGTCCAACTCCCAGATGAGCTCCCTGCTCGTAGGCTGCGGCCTGCCCGGAGGAATGATGGGCTCGATGATGGCCGACCTCAAGGGATTCAAGGCCGCCATCAACGCTTCCGAGCGCGCCAACGGCAAGCCTGAGAGCTCCCTCGACACGCTGATGGTCAAGCTCTTCAACGAGGTCGAGTATGTATGGCCCCGCCTCGGCTATCCCCCGCTCGTGACCCCCTTCAGCCAGTACGTGAAGAACACCGCGCTGATGAACCTTCTCGCCATGAGCCAGAACAAACCCCGTTTCAGCAGCATCGACAAGGACACCTGGAACATGATTCTCGGAAAGATGGGCAAGCTGCCCGGCAAGCTCGCACCAGAGATCGTCGAGCTCGCGAAAGAGAAAGGCATGGAGTTCTACGAAGGCAACCCCCAGGACGAATATCCCGACGAGCTGCCCAAGTTCCGCCAGATGATGAAGGACGAGGGCTGGGACTGCGGTCAGGACGACGAGGAGCTCTTCGAACTCGCCATGCACGAAAGGCAGTACCGCGACTACAGGAGCGGAATCGCCAAGGAGAGGTTCAACAAGGAGCTCGCGGAACTCAAGGCCAAGGCCGGCGCCCCCATCGTGATCAAGCGCCCCGTGGTGGAGATGCCCGAGTTCGACATCGACAAGATCGTGGAGAAGTATCCCAAGGCGACACCTGTCCAGGCTCCCGCAAAGGGAAAGATGCTCTGGCAGATCGACGTGGTCGACGACTCGAAGGCGCCCGTCGCCGGAACCAAGGTCAAGGCCGGAAAGGCATGCGGCTATGTCCAGACCTACTATGGCATGGAGGAGATACTCCCCGCAGTGGACGGACGCGTCGTGGCCGTGACCGCGCCTCAGGGCAAGGACGTGGTCAAGGGCGAGATAGTGGCCTTCGTCGAATAGTCCCGACAGGGAGCCTGAATATTTCTGATGACGATGCCCGGAACCGTGAAGGCTCCGGGCATTGTCGTTTCCGTTTCGCATAACACCGTATTATGATTGCAGCATATTTGAGAGTCAGTACCGGAAGGCAGCATCTTGCCAATCAACGTGACGAAATCCGGCGTTTCGCCGAGGGCAGAAACTGGAAAATCGACCTCTGGGTCACCGAGGTGGCGAGCGGATGCAAGGAACAGAGCGCCCGCAAGCTCGGTTCGCTGCTGCGGCGCATGAAACGCGGCGACGTCCTCGTGGTCACTGAGATATCGCGGCTCAGCCGCACTCTGACCGACGTGATGGCCATCATGGGCCTCTGCCTGAAAAAAGGCATAATGTTCTACACGACCAAGGAGGGCTACGTGTTCGACAACAGCATCAACAGCAAGGTGCTGTGCTTCGCCTTCGGCCTCGTGGCCGAAATCGAGCGCAACCTGATATCGATGCGCACCAAGGAGGCCCTGGCCTTGCGCCGTGCCGAAGGTGTGGTTCTCGGCCGCCGCAAGGGCAGCAGCCCTAAATACAATCTCCTCGTCAGCAACATGGACAAGGTTCTCGGCATGATAGGAGACAATCTCACGGTCGGTGAGATATGCCGCCGCTTCAACATCTCCAAGGACACCTTCTCGAAGTTCCGCCGGACCCATCCCGCGGTTCAGGAGGCCATGGACGCAAAAAAAATCCCGCCGCGGCGCCGTTGCAGGCAGCTGGCAGGAGGGGGCTTAATCGTTGGATAAAAACACTACTAACTGACAGCAAAAATAAGAAATAATTCGGAATTCCTATGCGCCCGCTAATGTTTTGATGCGCCGGGGATTCTCGATTCATGCGACGTCACGGGGCGGAATCCGGAGCCTCATCCTCCGGAGGGCTTAATAATCCAACGAATAATCCGTATCAAAAAAGATAGCAGCCGAGTGATGTCATGAATATTTTTTGCGAAAATTCTTTTCAAACTTGTTTGCAGGCCGGAAGTTGAAGCTCTTTTTCAAGGCCAAGACCTGAACAAACCTATCACAAACCTAGCGTTTCATTCCGGTCATGCACAGACATCACCTGAACCGCAGGAACTGCAAGTCTGCCGTGAGGCACCGCTTCAGTCCTGCGGTTCTTTTTTCATGCCGCCTGCGGCCATAAGCATCCCTCACAGGCGAGAAAAGCCTGCTCGTGTATGATATGGCCGTTCGGCGGCGGATTGCAAATCTGCAACAACGGACAACGGAAAAATCATTATCCCGAGAACCGGAGACATGTCATTTCGAACCCCGCCGCCTGTCCCTGAAGGCCAGGAACAGCTGGGCTCCGGATATCAGCACCATCACCGCGGTAAGCACGGCAATCCACACATCCCCTTTCACGACCGAGAAAATCATCCAGGCCAGAAAAAAGAGCGACGACACTATGTAGAACGCGATACGCACGGCTCCGGTTTTCTGCAAGATAACAAACTTCCGCGACTTCCACAAACGGTGTCGTGTAAAATTTTGGAACATGGTGTAATAAAATGTAAAATTTTGCGTATCTTTGAACCTGCGTATAAGAAATAGACAATGGTCACTTTCATAGGAGAATACACGGCCCGCATCGACGACAAGGGAAGACTCGTCTTTCCCTCGCCGCTCAAGGCCGCGCTGCCTCCTGGAAGCGACATGAGGTTCGTCGTGAAAAAGGATCTCTTTGAGCCCTGCCTGCAGATGTACACCATCGAAGAGTGGACCCGACAGTCGGAGCAAGTCAAGAATTCCCTCGACCTGACCTTCAACAAGACACACGCGACATTCTGGAGAGAATACATGCGCGACCGCGACATAGTCGAACCCGACCCGAGGTTCGGCCGCATCTCGATCAGCCGCAGACTCCTTGACTCCATAGGTGCAGGCAAAGAAGTGGTTTTCTCCGGCAATGACTTCAGGATTGAAATCTGGGCCAGGGAGAGATTCGAGGAATCCAGAATTTCAAACGAAGACATCGTTGCCATTGCAGAAAGCCTCTCGAAAAAGTAGAGACTTCGCAATGAACGGATATCACAACCCGGTACTTCTACACCCCAGCGTGGACGCCATCGTGACCAATCCCGACGGCTGCTACGCCGACGCCACCTTCGGAGGAGGCGGACACAGCCGCGAAATCCTCTCCAGGCTCTCGTCAAAAGGCCGTCTCCTGGCCTTCGACCGGGATTCCGACGCCCTGGCGCAGGCCCCCGACGACCCCAGACTCATACTGATACACAACAATTTCAGATTCATACACAACTACGTCCTCCTGCAGGCCGCCGGCGACGCGGCGGAAGGAGCGGCGGACTTCAAAGGCGGAGTCGACGGGATACTCGCCGACCTCGGAGTGAGCTCCCACCAGTTCGACACTGCGGAGAGAGGCTTCTCATTCCGCTACGACTCCCCTCTCGACATGCGGATGAACGCGCAGGGCGGCAGAACAGCAGCCGACATTGTAAATTCTTATACGCAAGAAGAATTGGAAAACGTCCTCAGGCTCTACGGAGAAGTTGACAACGCCCGCAGGCTCTCGCAGCTCATAACGGAGGCGAGGGCCGCGGCGCCTATTCTTACCACCGGTGACCTCGACAAGGCGCTGGCCCCCGCCCTGCCCTCATTCGCCCAACACAAGCAGCTCGCCCGCATCTACCAGGCCTTCAGGATAGAGGTCAACGACGAGATGCGCTCGCTCGAGAAGTTCCTGTCGGGCGCCGCCCGCTCGCTCAAGCCCGGAGGGCGGCTCGCCGTGATAACCTACCACTCGATAGAGGACCGCATGGTCAAGAACTTCATCCGCACGGGCAACGTCGAAGGAAAGGAAATCAAGGACGCCTTCGGCCGCAGCACCGCCCCGCTCAGGGCGGTGAACCGCAAGCCGGTGGTGCCCGCGGAGGAGGAGATCGCGGCCAACACCAGGGCCCGCAGCGCCAAGCTGAGGGTGGCGGAAAGGCCTGCGGACAATGAAGGAGGACGCGGACGATGAGCGGATGGAGATTCTCGGACCTCGCGAAGAAACTGAAGAAGAGTTTCTTCGCAGTGCTCAAGGGAGAGTTCCTGCTGAGCCTCAACGTCAACAGGTACTTCATCCACGTGATGTACACCTTCGTGCTCTTCGCCGCCATAATATGGCTGAGCCTGCTCACGGAGAACACGATGGCGAAGGTGGAGGAGAACAAGGAGGTCCTCGAAGAGCTCGAAATCGAAAACGCGCAGCTGACCTATGAGGCCGCGAAAGCCGAAAGGCGGACCACGGTAGAACTGAGACTGGAAGAACTGGGTTCCCAGGTGACCGAACCCGAAAAACCGGCCACCAGACTGCCTTGAGCCACGCCCCGCAGCGGACGACGAGGCTGAAACTGACGACAACCTGACAATGCAAGCTATGATGCCGGACACGACGACACATACAAGGAAGAAGCGCGACAGGATAGGGGTGATACTCTATCTCGTCTACTTCGTGATGCTGCTGGGTTCGGCCCTGCTGATACTGCGCATAATCTGGCTGCAGCTTCTCTTCCAGCCCCAGCCCGAGATAGCCGCGAGGCTCACCCCCTCCACCACCGTCAGGACAATAGAACCCGAGAGAGGCCGGATACTCGACTGCGACGGCCGCCTGCTGGCCATCTCCTGCCCCGAATACCAGTTCTACATGGACTGCACGGTGCTCAAGGACAGCAACACCCCCGAAGAGGAGAAGGTCTGGATGGACAAGGCGCGCGAGCTCTCCAAAGGACTCGCAAGGGAATTTCCCGGGACCACCGCCGACCAGTTCTACAACCTGATACGCCGCAGCCGCGAAACCGGCAGGAAATACGTCAAGATAGGCCACGAGGTCGACCGCCAGGCCTACAACCGCATTCTCCAGCTTCCGCTCTTCCGCGAAGGCCGCTACCGCAGCGGAGTGCAGGTGGAGCAGGAGAACGTGCGCGAATATCCCTACGGCGAACTGGCGAGACGCACCATAGGCTTCGTGCGCAACAACAAATCGCCCGTCAGGAACACGCACATCGGACTTGAAGGCAAGTTCGACTACGAACTCCACGGAGAGGAAGGCCGCGAATATCTCAGGGAGACCGACCACGGGACCGTGCGCAACAGCGACAGCACCCTCGTGAGGGCGGTCGACGGCAACGACCTGCGCACCACCATCAACATCGACTATCAGGAAATCGCCGACCTCGCCCTGCGCGAGCAGATAGAGCAGGAGGAGGACCTCGAAGGGGCGTGCCTCGTGCTCATGGAGACCCGCACCGGCGCCATACGCGCGATGGTGAACCTGCTGCGCGAAGGCGGCGGGCACGACGGAGAGTTCTCGGAGATACAGAACCTCGCCATAGGGCGCAAGGGGGAGCCCGGCTCCGTGTTCAAGACCGTGACTCTGACCTCCCTGCTCAACGACGGCTACGTGAAGAGCCTCGAGGAGACCCTTCCCGCCACCGACGGCCGCGTCGAGGGCACCTCGATCCGCGACACCCACATCCCCGACTACGCACGGCAGCACGACACCGACAGAATCTCGATACTCGAAGGCTTCAAGATCTCGTCCAACTACGTGTTCGCGAAGCTGGCGGTCGACAACTATGCGCGCAACAGCCGCGGCGACCTCACCGAGAAGTTCCTCTCGAACCTCTACACCTTCAAGCTGGGAGAGGTCTTCGACTTCGACCTCGACGGCATGCTCACGCCCACCATCCCGAGCCCCGAGACCCGCTACTGGACCGACACCGACCTTGCCTCGATAGCCTACGGCTACAGCACCAGCATGACACCGATGCACATCCTGACCTTCTACAACGCCATCGCCAACAAGGGCAGGATGATGAAGCCCTACCTGGTCGAGGACATCGAATCCGACGGCAGAATCCTGCGCCGTCGCGGCCCCTCGACCCTCAACGCCGCCGTCTGCTCGAGGGCGGTGGCCGACACCGTGACCCGCGCGCTCAAGGCAGTGACCGAAGACGGAACCGCACGCCGCCTGCGCGGAGCCAAGTGCACCGTGGCCGGCAAGACGGGCACCTCCTTCGGAACCTACGACAACGGCAAATATGCCGATGAATACGGACGCCGGAAGTATCAGGGGACCTTCGTGGGCTTCTTCCCGGCCGACAACCCCAAATACTCGATAATCTGCACCGTCTATTCCAAGCCCACCTCGAAGAGCTTCCAGGGAGGAGGCATCCCCGTACGCGCGGTAAGAACGGTGATAGACAGGCTGTACAACATCGACCTCGACCTTTCGGAAAACGGACACAAGAAATGAGACTCGAAGATATCATCAGGAACTGCGGCGTTCTGGAGCTGCACGGCGACGCCGCGACGGAGATAAACTCCCTCGTGAACGACTCGCGCAAGGCCGCTCCGGGCTGCCTGTTCATCGCGGTGAGCGGCTGCGGCAACGACGGACGGGCCTACATCCCCCAGGCTGTCGCCGCTGGAGCCGCCGCGGTAATGTATGAAGCCCCCGGCCCGGAGGAC
>JADILW010000107.1 GCA_017695095.1 Candidatus Cryptobacteroides avistercoris
GTACGGCACGAGGGAGCCGCCGCACGCGGGGCAGAACTCCCATGAACTGCCGACCGCCGCGCCGCAATGCGGACAGCGGCCGCCGTCCGCGGTCTTCGCCGAGTGTTTCTCCATCGTCTTCTCCCTCGAGCGCTGCAACTGCTTCTCAAGGAATCTTTCATCCGCCATGATTGTAGAATTTGGTTATTACGAATTGTGCCTCTGTCATTCGCAATATACGAATTATTTCTAACTTTGCCACGTTTAACGAGTTGCCAAGACACATGGAAGAAAACAGAAAACTGAATTTCCTCGAGGAAATAATCGAAGACGACCTTAAGTCGGGAAAAGTCAAGAGCATACTGACCAGATTCCCTCCCGAACCCAACGGATACCTTCATCTCGGCCACGCCAAGTCACTCTGCATAAACTTCGGTCTCGCCCAGAAATACGGCGGCAAGACCAACCTGCGCTACGACGACACCAACCCCGTCAAGGAGGACACCGAATACGTCGACGCAATCAAGGAGGACATCAAGTGGCTGGGCTTCAGCTGGGAGAAGGAGCTCTACGCCTCTGACTACTTCGACCAGCTCTACGAGTGGGCCGAGCAGATGATAATGAAGGGGCAGGCCTACGTCGACGACCAGAGCCAGGAGGAGATCTCGAAGGGCCGCGGAACCGTCGACACCCCGGGCGTGGAGAGCCCCTGGCGCAACCGCACCCCCGAGGAGAACCTCAGGCTGTTCAGGGAGATGCGCGACGGCAAATACGCCGACGGCGAGAAGGTGTTGCGCGCCAAGATCGACATGGCGCACCCCAACATGCTGCTGCGCGACCCCATAATGTACCGCATCAAGCATGCCTCGCACCACCGCACCGGCGACAAATGGTGCATATATCCGATGTACGACTACACCCACGGCCAGAGCGACTCCATCGAGGGCATCACCCATTCGATCTGCACCCTGGAGTTCGACGTGCACCGTCCGCTCTACGACTGGTTCATCGAGACGCTCGGAATCTTCCCCTCCCACCAGTATGAGTTCGCCCGCCTGAACCTGACCTACACGCTGATGTCCAAGCGCAAGCTGCTGGAACTCGTGCAGAAGGGCTTCGTGGCCGGCTGGGACGACCCCCGCATGCCCACTCTCTGCGGAGTGCGCCGCCGCGGCTACACTCCCGAGGCGCTCAAGATGTTCTGCGAGAAGATAGGCGTGTCGAAGCGCGACCAGCTCATGGACATACAGCTGCTCGAATGGTGCGTGCGCCAGGACCTCAACGCCCGCGCGAACCGCTACATGGTGGTCCAGGACCCGATAAAGGTCACGATCACGAACTGGCCTGCCGGCCAGGTGGAGTGGTTCGACTGCCCGCTGAACCCCGCCGAGCCCGAGGGTGCGACCCGCAGGGTGCCCTTCACCGGAGAACTCTGGATCGAGCGCGCCGACTTCATGGAGGACGCTCCGAAGAAGTTCTTCCGCCTCAAGCCCGACGGCGAGGTGCGTCTGAAATACACCTATATCATCAAGTGCGAGAAGGTCATCAAGGATGCCGACGGCAAGGTGACTGCCCTCGAGTGCAGCTATGACCCCGCGACCCGTCCGGGAGGCGGCGAGTGGCGCAGCGTCAAGGGCACCATCCACTGGGTGTCCGCCGACTATGCCAAGGAGATCGAGATCCGCAACTACGACCGTCTCTTCACTCTCGCCGACATGAGCCAGGTTCCCGAGGACAGGGACTACAAGGAGTTCCTGAATCCCGAGTCGCTCGTCGTGGCCTCCGGCCTTGCCGAGCCCGCCCTGCTCGACGATGCCTCCGGCATCGCCGTGCAGTTCGAGCGCACCGGCTACTACGTGAAGGACAAGGACTCCGTTCCCGGCAAGCCCGTCTTCAACAAGACGGTTTCGCTGAAGGACTCATACAAGCCGGAATAGCAGGATTCTGCGACGGTTCTGAAGCGGCGGGCGGTGTCCCGCCGCTTTGCGTATCATTATATATTATGATTTGCATTTGCCAATAGTTCTCTTATCTTTGCAGAATATCGGTAGTGTATGATGAATCGTTTCATTTCCATATTCCTCGCGACTGCCTTGCTCTGTGCTTTCGACCCCCCCCGCGGCCCTATTCGCCCAGGAGGCCGGAGGAGCCATATCAGGTAAGGTGATCTCCGCTGAGGACGGCCAGCCCATAGAGTTCGCCGTCATCAGCCTGCTTCCCTCAAAGATTTACACGACCACCGGCTCCGACGGCTCCTACCTTATAGAGAACATCCCTGCCGGAGAGGTCACGATCGAAGCCTCGTTCTTCGGAATGAGCACCGAGTCGCGCGAGATCAGCGTGACTGCGGGCAAGGACTATGTGCTTGACTTCTCGTTGTCCGAGGTCAGCTTCCGCATGCAGGAGGTCACCGTGACGGCCACGCGCGACGAGGCGGGCAAGGCCACGGCCTCGAAAATCTCACGTCAGGCCATGGACCACCTCCAGGCGTCCTCGCTCGGCGACGTGATGTCGCTCCTGCCCGGCGTGTCGATGTCGAACTCCAGCATCAGCGGAGTGCAGAACCTGACATTGAGAGGCTCCGGGCTCAGCGGTGACGCCTTCGACATGAACAGCCTCGGCACCGCGATAATCGTCGACGGAGCACCCCTGTCCAACAACGCCAACCTGCAGGCGCTGTCGCCGGCGATGAACGCGGGCAACCTGTCAACTTCCAACAACATGACCGGCGGCGGGGCCTCTCCGGCCACCGGCGTCGATGTCCGCAACATATCGACCGACAATGTCGAATCGGTGGAGGTCATCAGGGGAATCGCCTCCGTGCAGTACGGCGACATGACCTCCGGTGCGGTGATAGTCAAGTCAAGGGCGGGAGCCTCTCCTTATGTGGTAAGGGTGAGGACCAACCCCAACATCTGGCAGCTCTCCGCCAGCAAGGGCTTCCAGACCGAGAAGGCGGGAAGCTTCAACTTCAGCGTCGACTACGCCTACAGCACCGAAAAGCTCACCGCAGCATACGAATACTACCAGCGAATGAACGCCAAACTGCTGTGGAGCAAGAACTTCGGTCCTCTGAACACCAACACCTCCCTCGAGTTCAACTACAGCAGCGACGTCCAGGGCGACAACCCCGACATGGAGGAGCGCAACCTGATGACCGGAGCGTCGGGGCTCGGAGGAAGATTCTCCACCAACGGACATCTCAACTTCGCCAATGCCGGCTGGCTCAAGTCGATAGACTACAATGTCGCCGGAAGCTACAACGCGAAGCATTCGTTCCGCGAGCAGCAGGAAGGTAATTCCATGCAGCTCTACACCACGGCGCTCGGCAATTCGACGGTCAGCAACATGCCTGGCGCCGCCGTCTATGACGAGTTCGGAAACCTGATCACCTCCTTCGCTCCCGGCGACGAGGCTGCGTCGGCCACGGTGACCCCGTCGAGCTACGTCGCAAGATATGACATCTACGGCAAGGAAATCAACGTCTACGGCAAGCTGGTCGCTAATTTCTATGCCCGCCTGGCCGACGGCGTCGACAACAGCATCATCGCCGGAGTCGATTTCAAGACCGACGGCAACCTGGGCGACGGACTCATCAACACGGGCGGAGAATATCCGCTGGAACCGAGGGTCCGCCATAGAAAATACAGCGACATCCCCTTCGTCAACCAGCTCGGAGTCTTCGCCGAGGACAATTTCATCTGGGACATCGCCGGACACAAGCTGGACATCGTCGCAGGCGCGCGCTTCGACATGATAAACGGCAAGACGGTCTGGGAGCCGCGCACGAACATCTCGTTCGAGGCCATCCCCGACGTGCTCAGCCTCAGGGGAGGATGGGGCGTCAGCGCCAAGGCTCCGACTTCCGTCTATCTGTATCCCGACAAGTACTATTACGACGCCGTGCTCTACAGCAACATGCTTTCCGGTCTCGATCCGGAGGAAGAACTGGTGATAGGGCGGACCTTCGTGTTCGATACCGAGAATCCGGATCTCGAGATAGCCACCAACAGGAAAGCCGAGCTGGGTTTCGACCTCACCCTCGCCGGCCGTTACAGGCTCTCGGTGACGGCCTACGACGAATTCATGGACAACGGCTATGTCTTCGGGAAGGACCTGAGCTGCTGGAATCTCATTTCTTTCACCCAGTACCAGCTGGCTTCGAAGGAGGCCGGAGAACGCCCCGTGCTCACGCCCGGCAGGACCTACAATACTTTCGCGAGCTGGTACAAGCCGTTGAACAACGTAGTTAACCATAACCGCGGCGTGGAGTTCGAACTGGACCTGGGCCGTTTCGACGCCATCAGGACGTCGTTCTATATGAACGGAGCCTATGCCGAAAGCAGCTCGTCGAACAAAGGGAACAGCTTCTCTGCGAGAGCGAGCTCCCAGTCCACCCTGGAGTACAATATCGGAATCTATGAGCCGTATCTCTCCACGGACCGCTGGCAGAACCTGCTGACCACTTTCAGAGCAGTCCACAATATCCCGAGCCTCGGCTTCGTGATAAGCCTCACCGCCCAGGTGAACTGGTTCGAGAAATGGTGGACGGAATACGGGAACGACGAGATGTTCGTCTCCTATATCTCATGGAAGGACGGCAAGGTATACGATTTCGACCCCGCGATGAAGGAGGACCCCGAGTTCTCCTACATGTTCAGCACCCTTTCTGCCTACAGGAAGGAGGTTGAGATGACCCAGCCGTATCTGCTGCTGAACCTCAACATATCCAAGGAGATAGGCGACTGGCTCACGGCGTCGTTCTATGTCAACAACCTGTTGAACAACAGGCCTCTCTACGAATCCAAGAGGAGCCCCGGCACTTTCGATGAGCTCGGAATACCCATCTTCTTCGGGTTTGAAATGAAGATAACGATATAAACTCAAACAATACAGGTTATGAAAAAGTCAATCATGTTCATCGCTGCGCTCGGCATGCTCGTGGCCGCAGCCTCATGCCGGAAGGACACCGTCGTTCCCGTGAGCTTCACTGTCAACGTTGACGAGTCCGCTCTTGTCGACGTCCCTCTCCCGGAAGCTTACACCGTAAGCCTGACGAACCTCTCCACCGCAGAGGTCACCACCATGGAGACTGAGAACTCCGTGGCCACCTTCTCGTCCGTAGTCCCCGGTCTCTATACGGTAAGTGCGCTCGCCTCGGCTTCTGAGAACGGAGTCTCCTACAACTTCTCCGGCACCGCTTCGTCAGTTGAGATTTCGGTTGAGGGCCAGGAGGTGACAATCGAGGTCACCGCCGCCGAGTCGGGTTCGCTCGTGTTCAAGGAAATCTACTACGCCTGCTCCGGAGACTATTACATCCGCGAGCAGTTCTATGAGGTCTACAACAATTCCGACGCCACCGTCTATCTCGACGGTCTCTGCATAGCGGAAATCGACTATTACGACCAGGTTACCAAAGCCCCCTATAATTGGCAGATCGAGAACCCCGAGAAATACGTGTTCGCAAGTGACGTATGGCAGATCCCCGGTGACGGAACCAGCTATCCTCTCGAACCCGGCGAGAGCGTCGTCATCGCCGAGTGGGCGACCGACCACTCAATGGAGTCTCTGAATCCCGGTTCGGCCATCGGCGACCTCAGCAGCGCCGACTTCGAGGCCATCACCGGAGAGACCACTGTCGGAACCACTGTGATCACCGACAATGCCGCCATCAACATGGAGCATCCCGTGATGGCATACAGCCTCCCTCAGTGGCTGACCTCCACCGGAGGAGCCACCATGGTCATCTTCTACCCCGAGCATGAGCTGAATTCCGAGAACATGATTGCCGCCGAGGGTCTTTACGGCGGAGCCCGCGAGATTCCCGTAGAGTGGATACTCGACGGAGTGAACGCAGTGTCCGACGAGACCATGATCCAGTACAAGGGCCTGCCTGACAACATCGACGCAGGAACCATCTGGGTAGGCGAGGCGTATTGCGGACAGAGCATCGCCCGCAAGATTTCCGAGACGAAGGAAGACGGCCGCATCGTGTATATGGACACCAACAACACGACAAACGATTTCGAGGTCATGGACAAGCCCGAGATCCGTCGCAACGGCGCCAAGATCCCTTCCTGGAACACCTGGGCGAACTAATAGAAAATTGTCGTGAGAGTGATAAGAAAATCTCTTGCCGGAACTTTGCTCCTGTGCCTCTGCTTCGGAGCGGAGGCACGGGAGTTTTCCGGCATTGATCCGGCTGCACGGGAGACCCTGCTCGGCTCGGCTCTCTGGCTGCACAGCAGCAACAGCGCCGGACTCGCCCTGGATTCCCTGGGCAGGATGTCAAGCCTGTCTCTTGAAGCATTCCACGAACAAGGCGGACTCAAGTCTGTGTGGTCAGGCGAGAGGGAAAACGACATCAGGGTCGCCGTCGACGGAATCACTGAAGCTGGCGGCATGACCTTGTATGGAGATTTCTCTTATGACTACATCAGCCAGAGCGGAGTTGAGTACAACGCGAGTCTGTATGAACCTTCGTATGACCAGCCGTATTTCGTGGCTGACTATTCCGTCTCCGACTGGAAGAAGCAGGCCTACGACATGGGTTTCAGGGCGGCGAGCCCGCTTTTCTGGAACGGCAGGGCCGCTTTCGGCTTCGAGGCCCGCTACAAGGCCCTGGTCGGTGCGAAGCAGATAGACCCGAGGACTGAGACCTTCAGGTATGACATCAGCCTTGCTCCCTCGGTGGCGGTACGTCTTGGGGAACATTCCAGCGTCGGCCTGAAATTGGAGTACCTCCACAGTTTCGAGCGCGCCCGCCCCTCGGTCGAGAATGACTGGGTGACTCCGAGAGTCGCGATAATGCGCGGGCTCGGCTTCTATACGGCCGGAACCGCCGGCGGAAACCTCGGCTTCGACATATTCTACTACAAGAAGGACCAGTTCGGCGCTTCGCTGCAGTATATGCTTGATTCCGGCTCCGCCGACCTGCTTGTCGACGCCGGTGCCACATATTCGGTGACGCCGGTGACCGAGAATCCGGAGCTCCCCAGAATGCGGGGACGCACCGAGAAACTCGCTTTCTCCCTGAAGGTCTTGGGAAACTTCGGCGAGAAGAAGAACCACCGCATCCGGCTCTCGGCAGACTGGGGTTCGACTTCCGGCTACGAATACAACCAGCAGCTCGACAACTCTCCCGGCGCGTCCAGATGGGTCACCGTCAGCAATCCGCTGATGAGCACCTACGATATTCTCGAGGCGGGCGCCAGCTATGTCTGGTATGCCGGACTTGACGGCGCCGGGGACTACGATTTCAAGGCGGGCGCGGACGCCGACATGTTCCTGATGATGCAGGAGTATGTGGTCCCCCTCTCCCGCTTCAATGCGGTCAATGCGGCCGCCCATGTCTTCGCCGGCTGGAATCTGCGAGTTGGTGCGGGAAGACTGCTGCCGTCTCTCAGTGTCGGCTACAGGGTTTCGCCTTCGGGAGAATATCTCTATTCCGGTTCGTCCAACTCGGATTCCGTGATAGTCACCGACATGTACCCTTCCGAACTGCGCTTCCTGACTGCGGACAGGCTGGAGAGCGACGCCGGTGTCACCTGGGCCTTCGGAATCGGGGACGCCTCCACTCTGTGCGTACGCCTGGCAGGCGGCTACGACCACAGTTTCAGCATAGGAGAGCACCGCCTGCGTGCCAATTTAGGAATACAGTACCTGTTTTGATCTACGATGAAATCGAGCGGATTATATAAACTGGGCGTCCTGGTGGCGCTCATGGCGGCACCGGGGGCCGCCGGACGGACTCCCGCCCCGGCGCAGGAGACCCCGGCATACAGTTTTGCCATTGTCGTCGACAGCTGCACCTGGAAAGCCTGCGGCGCTGAGATAGCCGCCTATGGCGAAGCTGTCGGGGACCAGGGGCTCCGGGTGCTGACCATGGTTGATGAATGGTCGGCGCCGGAGCAGGTGAGAACTGCGCTCCGTGAAGCATACCTCAATGAAAACCTGGAGGGCGCAGTCTTCATAGGCGACATCCCCGTGCCGATGATACGCAGGGCGCAGCATCTCTGCTCTGCATTCAAGATGCAGGAAGATCCGGAGGACATGTTCAATACGAGCGTCCCTTCCGACAGGTTCTACGACGACTTCGACCTGAAGTTCGACTATATCGCGTCGGAAGACACCCTCGGCTTCTCATATTTCTACTACAACCTCAGGGGCGACGGCCCGCAGGAAATAGCTTCCGACATCTACACCGGGCGCATCAAGCCGACCCTCGACGGGGAGGCCGGGTATGCGCAGGTCGCCTCATATCTCGAGAAACTCGTCAGAATCAAGGAAGAGTCCAACGTCGTCGACCGCATACTCTCATATACCGGAAGCGGTTCGTTCTCCAACAGCCTCGTCGCATGGAAAGACGAGAGCGTGACTCTGCAGGAGCAGTTCCCGGACGCCTTCCGCGACGCCGACGGAGCCAGGTTCTACATCTATGCCATGTACCCTTTCCCCAAGGACGTGATCAGGAAGGAACTTGCACGTGAGGACCTCGACATAGCCCTGTTCCACGAACACGGCGTGCCCGACAGGCAGTATCTCAGCGACAATCCGCCCGTTCAGGGGATAGGCGCCTACTATGAGGACGCGAAAAGAAGACTGCGCTCCGAGCTGGCCACCCAGATCCGCTACGGCAGCAGCGAGGAAGAGGCGATAGAGGCCCTGAAACTTAAGTATGACCTGGACGACAGCTGGTTTGAAGGGCTTCATGACCCGGCGGTGGCTGCCGCAGATTCGCTCTACGACCTCAGGACGGGCATCATACTCGAAGATATCCACGAATGGAACCCGGACCCTCTCGTCACCATTTTCGACGCCTGCTACAACGGGGATTTCCGTGAGAAGGACTGCGTGGCCTCAAGCTATATCTTCGGAAACGGCCGCAGCGTGGTCTCTCTCGGGAACAGCGTCAACGTGCTGCAGGACAAGAGTTCCTCCGACCTGCTCGGCATGCTCTCCTGCGGGTTCAGCGTGGGTCAGCTCGCGCAGATGACCAATATCCTGGAGTCGCACGTGATCGGTGACCCTACCTTCTGTTTCTCGCCTTCGGATCCCGACGCCCCCAAGCCAGACTTCCATGAATCCGACCCCGGCTACTGGCTGTCGGTGCTGGAAGACGACAGCCGCTGCGACATGCGGGGACTCGCGCTGCACAAGCTTTATCTGCTGGACTATGACGGGCTCTCCGACCTGCTTCTGGAGGTCTATGAAGAGGCGGATGAATATATGCTGCGTCTTCAGGCCATGCACCTCTCGGCGCATTATGCCGACGGCAACTATGAAGAACTGCTGCTCAAGGCTCTCGACGACCCCTATGAGTTCATACGCCGCAAGGCGGTATATTACGCCGGACGCACCGGAGACATGCGATTCGTGGAGCCTGTCGCCCGGATGTATCTCAGGGACCACACCTCGAAGCGCATAGACTTCAATCTTGTCAGCACGGCTCCGTTCTGGGGAGTTGATGCCGTTCCTGATGCGGTGGAGCGCCTGATCGCCGCCTCCGACGAGGTCTTCGACAAGGAGGCCGTACTTGAGGAGATGGTCGTGGCGCTGCGCGACGGAATGAGCATCCCTACGTCCGTGATGAAGACTTTCGAGACGAAGGAGAATCTGATGAAGTCCCGCTTCTACGTGTCCGTGCTGCGCAACATGCCCTATCCTTTTCTCACCGGGAAGGTTCTGGAGTATGTCGCCGACGAGTCTCTGCCTCTTGACCTGCGCGTGCAGCTGGCCGAGGCTCTGGGCTGGTATGTCCGCAGCGGCACCCGCACCGAGATTATCGCCGGATGCCGTGAGATTCTGGAGACTCAGGGAGCTTCGATCGCTCCCGAACTCGAGGACGAACTCAACAAGACCATCAACAGACTGGAGGAATATTCAAGATGAAAAAAATAGTATCAGCGATAGCCCTGTTCGCAGTTACGGTTTGTGCCGCCGCAAAGCCGGGGCACGTCCCTGCGCAGAAGTCTGCGGAGACCTCACTGGCCCTTTTCGTCGACGCCGCGACCTGGGAGCACTGTTCGGAGGCGATATCCTCCTACCGCGACGTCCTCGGCTCGGAGGGGCTGGGCGTCCATATCTACCATGCGGACTGGGAGTCTCCCGAGCAGATCAAGGAGATAATTCTCGAGCTTGCCGACAACGCAAGGCAGCCCTTGGAGGGGGCGGTGTTCATCGGTGACATCCCGATAGTCAGGATAGGCGGAGCACAGCATCTGACCACCGCGTTCAAGATGAACGAAGATGTCTACGACCGCACAGAGTCCTGGGTTGTCAGCGACAGGTTCTACGATGACTTCGACCTTGACTTCAGCTTCGTCGACAGCGACACGAGCGGCTTCTACTACCGCCTGACCGAAAAAGGTTCTCAACTTGTCGAGCCCGACATCTATTCCGCGCGTATGCTCGTGCCGAGGAGCATGGATGACAGGTACGGCCGGCTGAACCGCTACCTCGAAGAGGTGGTCCGCGCGCATTCCGAGGAGAATCCGCTGGACAACGTGTTCTTCTATGCCGGAAGCGGCTATAATTCCGACTGTCTGACGATATGGCGCCAGAAGCCCCTCGCGTGGAGGGAATATTTCCCGGAAGCCTTCAGGAAATCATCCACGAACAAGTTCCTCAACTACCGCTACGGCAGGGACATAATGTCCAAGCTGTTTCAGGAGATGCAGCACAGCGGCTACGACCTTATGGAACTCAGCGAACACGGGGCCGCTGACACCCAGTACATCACCTCTGCCGGCGGCTCCGACAACCTGAAGGAGGACCTGACAAGAATCAGAAGCGTGCTCAGGCAATATTACAGCCAGTACCGCGGCACCGAAGACGAGCAGCCCTTCCTCGAGGAGGCGGAGAACGACTACGGTACCGGACTTAGGTTCTTTGCCGACAGCCTCTATGTGCAGGACGCGGTCCGCGATTCGCTGGAAGACGCATTGGACAATCTCCGGCTCGACAGGATAGCGGAGCTGCACACCGGACCCAGGGTGCTTGTCCTGAACGCCTGCTACAACGGCTCCTTCTATGAAGAGGGATATGTGGCCGGGTATCATCTGTTCAACGGAGGAAAGTGCGTCGTGGTTCAGGGAAACACCGTCAATGTGCTTCAGGACAAGTATGAAGACGAGCTCATGGGCGTTCTTGCCGCCGGAGTCCGCATAGGAGCATGGCAGAAGGGTCTGCCTTATCTGGAATCTCATCTTATCGGAGATCCGACCTTCCGCTTCTCATCTCCGGACGGCGAGTTCGCCTCCCGCTACGAAGCGCTGGAGCCGGACCTGCAATATTGGCTGCGCGAGCTCGATTCGCCCGAATCCCTGCACAGGGCGGCTGCCCTGAAGAAGCTGCACGAACTCCGGGCCGGCGATATGCCGGAGCTCCTGCTCAGGACCTTTGACCGTGACGCCTCATGGCAGGTGCGCCTGGAAGCCCTGCATCTGCTTTCTTTCTATCCCGGCCCCGAATGCACTCTTGCCGTGCTGAAGGCTCTGGACGACCCCTACGAGCGTATCAGCCGCATGGCGGCCAGGATGGCGATGTTCATAGGCGACCCCGTGCTCCGCGGGCCGCTGCAGAAAATAGCCGACGAGGCGGCCGACAGGCAGAGAGTGCAGTTCCTTGCCGCCGACGCTCTGCAGATAATGGACAGCCGCGACCCGAGCAACCTGAGCTGCCTCGACGGCCTGAAGTCGGAATCCGATGAGACGAAGATCAGTTCCATACGCTTCATGCGCAACTATAACCTGCATTTCGCAGTTCCCGAACTTCTGCCCATGCTCTCCGACGAAAGCCTGTCGACCAAGGTGAAGATCTGCCTGGCCGAAGCCCTGGGATGGTTCAGGCTTTCCGTCAACAGAGACATGATTTCGGACTATATCTCCTCTATGAGCGTCGACGGGCTTGATCCGGACTATGTCTCCGAGCTGCGCAAGACTTTGAAGAGACTGCAGTAGATTTTCGTATGGCAAAAGATATGTCCTGGAAGTTCAAGATATGCGCCTTCGCGGCACTGGTACTGATTGCGGCGACGGAGTTGTCGGCGCAGAACGGGGTTCTGCTTCCGCAGTTCGCCAATGAGACCGAAGCTTCGGAACTTTATTCCGGAGTCAGGACGGTACGCTGGACTGCTCCGGCGGATGAGCTGACGCCGCCCCCGTCTGTGGACAACAGCACCTCCGCGGCATTCCCTCCGATATTCAACCAGATTGGCGGCTCCTGTGCACAGGCTGCGACCATAGGCTACATGTTCACCTATGAGGTGAACTCTCTGCTCGGCCGGTCGGCCGACATCCCGGAAAATCGTTTCAGCTATCTGTACTCCTGGAATTTCATCAACGGCGGCAGGGATGAGGGGTCCCTGAGCTGGGACGGGATACTGCTCTCAAAGTACTCGGGCATTATGTCCGAGGCGGATTTCCCGGTGCAGACCTCGGCATATTCCTTCCGCTGGGCCAGCGGCTATGACAAATATTTCCGTGCCATGCACTACAGGGTGAAAGCCTTCGAGTATATGGATGCTGGCTCTGCAGACGGGGTGCTCGCGCTCAAGCGTTATCTGTACGACGGGGGAGAGCGGGGCGGAAAGGGCAAGGTCGCGGTCTTCTCCTCGGCTTCCATAGGCTGGAAGATGGATGACAGCTACGACGGCCCGTCGCAGACCGGCTACCACAGCATATTGCTCGGACTGCCCGTGGACGGCGCGCATGCGATGACGATAGTCGGCTACGACGACACCGTGGAGTGCCGCTTTCCCGACAAGACGACTCGCGGAGCTTTCATCGTCGTCAATTCCTGGGGGACTTTCATGCACGACGACGGCAGATACTACCTGCCATACCGCTTTTTTGAGGAGGAGCAGGACGCTAAGTACATTTTGTCCAAGGAGGTCGTCGGGATAGACGTGGAATATGTCGAGCCGGTGCTCGCGTTCAGCGCCGGAGTGGACTACACTTCGCGCGACGACCTGAGCTTCAGCGTGGGAGCCGCACCCGAAGCCTGGGCCGAAAGTCCGGAGACGGTCTGGGAGGTCAATATCGCCCGTAATCAGGGAGGAGACTACCCGATGCAGGGGTCCGGCTTCGATTCCGAAATAGAGTTCGGTTTTGATGCCAGTCCCATCGCCGATGAAGCTTTTGCCATGGAAGATGTCACCTGGTTCCTCGGAGTGACGAGGAATGTGCGCGGAAGCGAGGGCGGCAGCGGCAGGGTGACATCATTCAAGGTCTACGACTACCGCGGCGGGGAAGACAACCCTACGGTCCACACCGCCGTGCTGCCCGAGGACAGCGGAATCAGGAGCGGGACCAACTGGTATGCGCTGAGGACCGCCGAGCCGGAGACCACCTCCGCCTCTCCCGTGGAATGGCTTAAGACCGACGGGCAGCCGGTTAAGGCGACTTTCATTGTCCGGACGGCCGACGGAGGTTATGCCAAGGTCAGGTTTTCGGAATATGATAGAAAGAACGGTAAAATCAATCTAAGATATGTCTATACTTCGGACAGCCATCTCGGCCATTAGCGCCGTACTGCTTCTTGTCGTTGCTGGATGCAATCGGGAACCTGCTCAGGAAAGGGTGGATTCCGGCGCCGGAGGCATCGTCGTCGAAGGTCTGAGCGATGACCATTGGACCTATTTTTCCTTCAGCGAGTCCAGGGTCGTAGGAACCAGTGAATTCGGCTCCGCAGAAGAGGACGCCCTCTGGGCCGGACGCGGCGACTGGGACATTGCGATCTGCGGTGAGTTCCTCAGGACCAACAGCGGGACTTCCGGAGTCGGGAACGGAGGCATACAGCGTAACACCCTCACGGATTTCTATAATCTGACCGAGGCCCCGGCTGACGGCTATCTGGAGGATGTCGACGACATCGTCGTCGCCCGCTGAATCCCGCCTGCTCACTCGCTGAGCTCCAGCCAGTGGGTCTCCAGGCGGTCGAGTTCGGCGAGAATCTCCTCGATTCGGGCTCCTGCCTTCTGCAGGGCGTCGTAGGCCATGTCGCCGGAGCTCATCTCCGCTTCGAGCCCGGCCTTCTCCTGCTCCAGCAGGGGCATCGCGGCCTCGATCGACTCCAGTTCCTTTCTCTCCTTGTAGCTGAGTCTGCGGGGGCCGCCGGAGGAGTTCCTGCCGGTCTTGGGCGCTGCTGCCGTCTGTGCCGACTGGGCGCCCGGCTTCGGTGCGGCGGCCTGCTCCGCCTTCCGCTTCTCCGCTTCCACGTCCTTTATCCACGCCCGGTATTCGCTGAACTTCCCCACGAAGTCTTTCACGACCCCGTCGCCGCAGAACACCAGCAGGTGGTCGGCCGTCCTGTCGAGGAAGTGGCGGTCGTGGCTGACCGTGATCAGGCTGCCGCCGTAGTCGGCGAGGTATTCCTCCAATATGTTCAGCGTCACGATGTCGAGGTCGTTGGTGGGCTCGTCCAGAATCAGCAGGTTGGGGTTCTGCATCAGTATGGTGAGCAGGTAGAGCCTCCGGCGCTCGCCTCCGGAGAGCCGGGAGACGCGCGTCGTGTACATGTCGCGGGAGAACATGAAGTTGGAGAGCAGCCGTGTGTCGGAGACCACGTCGAGCACCGTCATCTCCCCGTCGAACTCCATGCCCTGCTGCCGGTAGTAGCCTATGACCAGCGAGGCGCCGCGGTCGATGCTGCCGGAGTCCGGGGCTATGGCGCCGGTGAGCAGGTCGAGGAAGGTCGACTTGCCTATGCCGTTGCGGCCCACTATTCCGAGCTTGTCGCCGCGCTGGAAGTTGTAGCTGAAGTCTCTGAGCATGCACTGCCCCTCCCAGCTGTAGTTCACGTTCTTGCAGTTGATTATCTTGCTGCCGAGCCGCGAGGCGCCGCCAATGCCCTCGAGCGAAATCTGGCGGTCGTCGCGCTGCTGCCCGGCTCTCTCCGAGAGTTCGCGGAACGCGTTGATGCGGTATTTCGCCTTGCCGGAGCGGGCGCAGGGGGTCGCGTGTATCCATTCGAGCTCGCGGCGGAGCAGGTTGCGCACCTTGTCGGTCTCGGCGTTCCAGGAGGCGATGCGCTCCTGGCGCTTCTCGAGGTAGTTCTGGTAGTCGCCGCGGTAGGTGTAGACGGCTCCGTGGTCGAGTTCCATCACGATGTTGCAGACCCTGTCGAGGAAGTAGCGGTCGTGCGTGACCATCAGCAGGGTGCAGCGGCTGCGTTTCAGATAGCTCTCCAGGAACTCAATGGCTTCGATGTCGAGGTGGTTGGTGGGCTCGTCCATGATCAGGAAGTCGGCGTCGAGCGCCAGCATCTCGCTGATGGCCACGCGCTTCACCTCGCCTCCCGAGAGTTCTCCCATCTTCCTGTCCGCGTCCGGCAGGCGGAAGGAGGTCAGCAGCTCCCTGAGCCTCTGGAGAAATGCCGCCCTGCCGTCTTCGTGGAAGCCGGCGGTGTCGCGGCTGCTGTGGGCGAGCACCTGCTCGAGTAAGCTGAGTCCGGGGGAGAAGTCATAATCCTGCTCGAGGAAGGCTATGCGGATGTCCTTGAGGAACATCACCCGCCCTCCCGAGTCGGAGCTGTCCTTGCCCGCGAGTATGCGCAGCAGGGAGGTCTTTCCGGTGCCGTTGGGGGCGATCAGGGCGATCTTGTCGCCCTCGTTGACGTTGAAGCCTATATGCTCGAAAAGCACTTTCGGGCCGTAGGACTTCGAGATGTTCTCTATCTGGAGATAGCTGGCCATGCGCGCGGACTACAGCAGGCCGAGCACCTTGGCCCTGGACAGCAGGCAGTCGCCGACCGAAGCCGCCCGGCGGTCGAGCCGCGACAGCATTATCTTGGTGTCGGACGACACGCGCGACAGCGACAGGCGGTTGACGGCGGTCTTGATGGGCAGCAGCAGGTAGTCCCTGCCCACGATCAGGCGTCCGCCTATGACCACGAGGCCGGGATTGAAGATGTTGAGCACTCCGGCGATGCCCCTGCCGAGGGTGTCGCCTATCTTGCCTATGCTGTCGATTGCGAGCACGTCGCCCTCCTCCACCGCCTTGAGTATCTCGTCGAGTTCGATGTCGCCGTTCTTCTGGTAGGAGGCGAGCAGCGAAGAGGAGTGCCCGCGCTTGAGCTCGTCGACCATGATGCGGTGCAGGGCGGAGCCGGAAGCTCCCGTCTCGAGGCAGCCCACCTTGCCGCAGCGGCAGATTATGTCGTTGTTGAGGACGGGGAAGTGGCCTATCTCGCCGGAATAGCCGGATTTGCCGTAGTAGAGCCTTCCGTCGGTGATTATGCCCATGCCGAGGCCCCAGCTGAGGTTGATGAAGATCATGTTGGGGTCGGCCTCGCTGCCGAGGTTCATATATTCGCCGTAGGCCATGGCCCTGGAGTCGTTCTCTATGTTCACCGGAAGCTTGAACTCCTTCTCGAAGATGCTCTTCAGGGGGATGTCGTCGCTTACGAAGTAGCTCAGGCTGTAGCCCTTCTCGGGGTTCACGCGGCCGGAGAGGCTGACTCCGAGGCCGAGCACCTTGATCCAGGGTATGCCGCTCTTCGTGACCTCGTCCTTGACCATGCGGCAGATCGTGCGGAACGAGAGCTCGTTGGCCTCGAGCACGAATTCGATGTCCTGGATGAAGTTGATTATGTCTCCCTTGAAGTTGCTGATCGCCACGTGGAAGTGGTGCCTTGCGATGTCCACCCCCACGAAATATCCGGCTTCGGGGTTGAGTCCGAATACGCTGGGCCTGCGCCCGCCGGAGGTGCCGACCTTGCCCTCGTCCTGGATGAAGTTGTCGTCGATGAGCTCGGAGATGAGCTTGGTGATCGTGGGCACGCTTATGCCGAGCGCGCGGCTGAAGTCTGCGATGCTGTAGTTGTTGTGCGTGATGCAGAGCCTCAGGATTTCGCGTTTGATGGTGGAGTTCTTGTTCGAAGTCTCGCCAAGGAAGGAAGGGAGCATAAAATTCATATTATATGCAAATATATATCAAATAATTTGTTAAAAGAAGCGTAATTCGTGAAATTCTTAAAAATCCTGCCCGCCGTGCGTCAAAGTTTTCGCTCCGACGGCGTGCGAACGGCGCCCCGGCCTTCGGAAAATCAAAACAACTTGCTATTTTTGTGGGAATTTAAAATGCGGAGAACAGATGGGAACATCCTCTAGACTGAAGAAGAAAGCCCGCGCGCTCAAGCTTTCGCTGAAGGCCAAACTGGTCCTCAGCCTGCTTTCGATAGTGGCGATACTGCTTGTCTCCTCAGTGATTTCCGTCATGGAGTACTCCAGGATGAGCAACTACGTCTCGGAGCTCATCGCCGACGACATCAGCAGCATCAACGTGGCCAACAGGCTGGCCGACATGAGCAACACCTACAACCTCGAGATACTCGAGGCCATAGGCGAGGGCGCCGGCAGCCGGCTTCCCGACTTCGACGACGAATACTTCAAGACCAACTGCGAGCGCCTGCGCATGAGCCACACCATCAACCAGGCCTACCCGATGGCCGATTCGGTGATGTACTCCTATGCCGCCTACATGCTGACCTCGCTGGAGTTCGAGACGGTGGTCAACTCCGATTTCATCGACAACAGGGAGTGGTATTTCGGACGCCTGCAACCCCGCTTCGACCGCCTGCAGAGCGACATCGACAACCTCACCACGGCCATCTACGAGGACCTTCAGAAGAACTCCGCCACCTTCGACAGAGGATTCTACCGCAGCATAATACCGGGAATCGTGGCCGTGTGCGTCGGGCTGATGCTCGTGCTGATGCTGCTCTTCCTGATGCTCTCTTACTACGTCAATCCGCTCTACCGCATGCTCGAGGGCCTGAGCGCCTACAGGTCGAGCGACAAGAAATACACCGTGAAGTTCGATGGCGACGACCAGCTCGTGGAGCTCAACGACGGCATCTCCGAGCTTGCCGGCGAGAACCAGCAGCTCCGCCGGCGGGTGCGTGAACTCAGGAAGAGATGAACTGGAAGGTAATCATAAGGAACATAGGCTTCGCGCTGCTCGTCAACGCCCTGTTCATGCTGCTGGCCGTCTTCGTGTCGATGGCAGGCGGCAACGACTCGGCGCTCGCGGCCCTGATGATCTCGTTCACCATCACCTTCATCGTCGGAATCTTCCCGTTCATATTCGTGCGCAAGACGACCTCGATCTCGCTGCGCGAGGGCTACGTGATCATCACGCTCTCGTGGCTGCTGTCCTTTATCTTCGGACTGCTGCCCTACGTGCTCTGGGGCGGCCCGTTCACGCTGTCGAACGCCATCTTCGAATCGGTCAGCGGCTACACGACCTGCGGCGCCACCATACTCTCCGACGTGGAGGCCCTGCCCGACAGCCTGCTTTTCTGGCGCTCCGCCACGCATTTCATCGGCGGCCTCGGAGTGGTGGTGTTCCTGCTGCTGCTGATACCCGAGTCCAGCCAGATGCGCATGCGCCTCACCAACATGGAGCTGAGCTCGCTGAGCCGCAGCAGCTACTCCTCCAGGACCACGAACGTGGTCTACATCTTCGCCTACGTCTACCTGGCGCTGTTCGTGCTGGCCGTCGTGGCCTACTGCCTGGCAGGAATGTCCTTCTTCGACGCCGTCTGCCATGCGATGGCGGTTGTGGCCACCGGAGGATTCAGCACCAAGACGGCCTCCATAGCCGCCTTCGACTCCTATTGGGTGGAGGGCGTGACCATGCTCTTCATGTATCTCTCCTCGATACACTTCGGCCTGCTGTATCTCACGGTGGTGACCCGTTCGCTCAAGCCGCTCGGGAGCCCGATAATCAAGTTCTACACCGTGATGGTGCTCGTGGTCGCCTTCTTCCTCGGCATCGGCCTCAAGACCGGAGGCTTCTGTCAGGGCTGGGGCGAGTCTTTCTGGGACGGTCTGTTCAACACCCTGACCGTGTCCTCGACCACCGGCTTCGCCAATCTCGACAATTCTCAGTGGCCGGGCTGGATGATAGTGCTGCTGCTTTTCCCCGCGATAGTGTGCGGAACCACCGGTTCCACCTGCGGCGGAATCAAGTCCGACCGTGCGCTGATCCTCTTCAAGAGCATCGCGCGCCACGTCAATTCCAGCCTGCACCCCTCGTCGGTCAATGAAATCCGCTTCGGCCGCAGGATACTGCGCAACGAGGAGGTCGCCCCGCACCTGCTCTACATCGGCATATACATGATGTTCATCCTGGTCTCGATGCTTCTAGCCCTGTGTTTCGGCGTCGACTTCGAGAACTCTCTGGTGGCTTCGGTGATGTGCCTCGGCAACGTGGGCCCCGGCTGCGGCGAGCTCATGGGCAGCATGGGCTGCTACGACAGCGTGTCCAATCCCGCCAAGCTGCTTTTCTCGCTCGACATGTTCCTCGGACGAGTGGAGATTTTCCCGGTTCTGACAGTGCTGGGGATGATTTTCGACAAAAGGGACAGGTGAGCCATGGACCGCGCTGGATTCCTATACGGCCGGTTCCTCGAACGCTTCGGATATGAGCCGACCCCGTGTCAGGACGCTCTTTTCCGCAGTCTGGCCGATTTCGTGACCTGCGACGACGCCGACATCCTGGTGGTCAACGGCTACGCCGGCACCGGCAAGACCACCGCCGTGGCCGCCGCGGTAGGAGTGCTCCGGGAGATGGGCGCCCCTTCGGTGCTGCTGGCCCCCACCGGCCGGTCCGCGAAGGTGCTTTCATCGGTTTCAGGCCGTCCGGCCTCCACCATCCACAAGCATATCTACCGCCAGAGATCAGTCAGCGCCGAGGGCTGCGGCAGCTTCTCTCTCGCCCCGAACAAGGCCCGCGACACTCTCTTCGTGGTCGACGAGGTCTCGCTGATAGGCGCCGACGGCACCGACGCCTCTTCCTGCAGGGGGAGCGCCGTGTTCGGCACCGGCAATCTGCTTGAAGACCTGGTGACCTACGTGCGCAACGGGGCCGACTGCCGCATGGTGCTGCTCGGCGATGCCGCCCAGCTGCCGCCCGTCGGGCTCGACTCCTCGCCCGCGCTCTCCCATGAGGTCATGGACGCGTTCGGCGGCGTAAGATGGTGCAGCCTGACGTCGGTGGTGCGCCAGGCCGCCGAATCCGGCATACTCCGCAACGCCACCGCCCTGCGGGAGCGGCTCTCCCGGATGCAGGAATACGGGGAGGAGGGGAGCATAAGGCTGGAGACGGCCGCCGACGTGGTCAGAATCAGCGGAGGGGAGCTCATCGACGCCCTCGGCGACTCCTACGACCGCTACGGCCAGGACGGGACCGTGGTGCTCTGCCGCTCCAACAAGCGCGCGATACGCTACAACATGGGAATCCGCGGCCGCGTGCAGTACAAGGAGGAGGAACTGGTCCGCGGCGACCGTCTGATGATAGTCAGGAACTGCTACCAGTTCCTCGACGACGTGCCCGAGTTGGACTACATAGCCAACGGCGACATAGCCAAGCTGGTCAGGATAGGTGGTTACGAAGAGCGCTACGGCCTGCATTTCGCCGACGCGCTGCTTTCGTTTCCCGACTACGGCGACGTGGAGATAGGGGCGAAGGTGTGTCTCGACACCCTGCAGTCCGAGAGCGCGTCGCTGACCCGCGAGCAGCAGAATATGCTCTATGAGGGAGTCTGGGCCGACTATTCCGACCGCGGCACGCGCAAGAAGATATGGGAAGGGGTCAGGGAGGACGTGTTCTACAACGCCCTGCAGCTCAAGTACGCCGATGCGATCACCTGCCACAAGGCCCAGGGCGGCCAGTGGGACTGCGTGTTCATCGACTGCCCGTTCTGGCTGCCCGAGCAGGGCGCCGACGACCTGAAGTGGCTCTACACGGCCCTGACGCGGGCTGTGGAGAAGGTCTACCTGGTGAACTTCCCCGACAGGTTCTTTGGAGAGACTGAAAACAACGAGATATGACCAGCAGATTTGGAAAACTGATTCTGGCGTGCGCCGCCTGGATTGCCGCGGCGCTGAGCCTGGGAGCGGCGGAACCCGCCCCCGAGATGAACCCTACGGTGTCGCCCGACAGCACTATGGTCGCGTTCACCCGCGGCGGCGACCTCTGGGTGCGCAGCCTGGCCGACTCTTCCGAGACCCGGCTGACCTTCGACGGCTCCGACCTGATACTCAACGGCTACGCCTCCTGGGTCTACTACGAGGAGATATTCGGCCGCGCTACGAACTACAGGGCCTTCTGGTGGAGCCCCGACTCGCGCAGCATAGCCTTTTACCGCTTCGACAACAGCGAGGTCCCCGTCTTCCCCATATTCTCTCCCTTCGGGCAGAACGGCTCGCTCTCGCTGACCCGCTACCCCAAGGCCGGGCAGACCAACCCGTCGGTGCGCGTGGGCGTGGCCGCTATTGACTCCGGAGAGACTGTCTGGGCTGACTTCGACTATTCCCTCGACCAGTATTTCGGCACTCCGTTCTGGTCGCCCGACTCCCGCGAGCTCTTCGTGCCCAGGGAGCCGCGCCGCCAGAATACCCTGGAGCTCTATGCGGTCAGCTCCGCCGACGGCTCCCTGCGCCAGGTCTACAGGGAGGAGTATCCCACCTGGGTGGACTGGATAGACGACATGCTCTTCACGGACGACGGTTTCTACATGGCCCGCAGCTTCGAGACCGGCTGGGAGCAGATATACTTCCTGGGCTACGACGGCAGCCTTGAGCGGCTAACGGACGGGGAGAACTGGGACATAAGGCTGCTGCGCACGGATTCCAAAGGCCGCGTGTGGTTCACCGCCAAGCGCGACTCCCGTCTGCACTCCGCCCTCTACCTGCTCGACCGCAAGGGGAGGGTCACGGCGCTCACCGACCCGGAGCTCTCGGTCTCCGGAGTGGAGTTCTCGGAAGACGGACGCAGTTTCACCGCCAGGGTGTCCAACGCCCGCACTCCGGCCGTGAGCATACGCGGCCGCAGCGACAGATTCGACTGTGAGCAGATCTCCGACAGCGTCGAGAGCGCGGACGGCCTTCCCGTCCCCGAGATAGTGAGGATAGAGAACGACGGCTTCGATCTCTATGCGCTGATGTCGCTTCCGGAGGACTTCGACCCCTCCCGCAAGTACCCGGTGGTCATGCAACTCTACGGCGGCCCCGGCACCCCCTACGTGCGCGACGTGTGGCGCGACCGCGACGCTTCCGACGACTGGTGCTTCCGCAACGGGGTGATCTACATCGTGTGCGACCCGCGCTCTTCGGGCGAGAACGGCCGCGAGGGCATGGACCAGGCGTTCCGCCAGATGACCGTGATCGAGCTAGGGGACTACATCGCCTGGGCGCGGTGGCTGCAGTCGCTGCCATACGTCGACGGCTCCCGCATCGGAGTCAAGGGCTTCTCCTTCGGCGGCACCACCACCGCGATGCTCGTGCTGCGCTTCCCGCAGTACTTCCGCTGCGGAATCGCAGGCGGGGGAGTCTACGACTGGACTCTCTACGATTCGCACTACACCGAGCGCTTCATGGACACTCCTCAGGCCAATCCCGAAGGCTACGAGGCCGCGAGCGTACTGAGCTGGGTCCCCGAGGTTTTCGCTTCCGCGGATACCTCCGCCAGGCCGCTCCCGGGCGCACTGCGCCTGACCCACGGCACCGGCGACGACAACGTGCACTATCAGAACACTCTGCTGCTGATGGACGCCCTGCAGAAGGCCGGCTGCCAGTTCGAGGTGATGCTGTATCCCGACGGCATGCACGGCTACCGCGGCTACCAGGGTGAACACGACAAGGCCGCCGAAGCGGCCTTCTGGACAAAGTGGCTGCTGGAATAGCCGGCATGCTTTCCCGGACGCAGGACGGGCTGGCAGGATGGATTGCTCCTGCCAGCCCGTCTTCAGCACTGCGGGGCTGCGGCCTGCGCTATTTGCAGAACTGCCTCTTCAGGGCCTCGATCTTGGCGTCGGCGTCGGCGCCCTTGGCTCCGAAGTAGAACTTGATCTTGGGCTCGGTGCCGGAAGGGCGGACTGAAACCACGTCGCCGGCCTCGTCGAAGAACTGCAGCACGTTGGACGAGGGCTGTCCGGTCTTCTCGGGCTCGAGATAGTCGATGACCTTCGTCACGGGGGAGCCGCAGAGCTCCTTCGGAGGGTCGGACCTGAGGTCCACCATCATCTGCTGTATCTCGCGTGCGCCGGAGATGCCCTTGCGAACCACCGATACCAGGCCTTCCTTGCGGTAGCCGTACTCCTTGTAGATCTTCTGCAGCAGCTGGTACATGGTCATGCCCTGGTCGGCTGCCCATGCGGCGCACTCGGCCGCCATCATCGCGCTGACCTGAGCGTCCTTGTCGCGCACGAACTGGCCCACGTTGAAGCCGTAGCTCTCTTCGCCTCCGCACACGAACTCTCCGGTGGCTTCGTTCCTCTTCACGACTTCGGCGATGTACTTGAAGCCGGTGAGCACGTTGTAGACGGGCACTCCGAAGCTCTTCGCGATTTCGGTGATGAGCTCGGTGGTCACGATGGTCTTGACCACGTACTTGCCCTCTCCGAGGGTTCCGAGCTCCTTGCGGCGGCTCAGGATGTAGTAGGTGAGCATGGATGCAGTCTGGTTGCCGTTCATCAGCACCATCCTTCCCTCGTCGTCGCGCACTGCGATTCCCAGACGGTCGGAGTCGGGGTCGGTTCCCATCACGAGGTCGGCTCCCGTCTCCTCGGCCTTGTCGAGGGCGAGCTTGAGGGCCGCCGGCTCTTCGGGGTTGGGTGAGACCACGGTGGGGAAGTTGCCGTCGGACACGTCCTGCTCGGGCACGTGGATGATGTTCTTGAATCCCAGCCGGCCGAGAATCTCGGGCACGAGGCGCACGCCGCATCCGTGGAGGGGAGTGTAGACTATCTTGAGGTCGGAGTGCCTGCGGCAGGACTCGGGACTCAGGCTCAGCGAGAGCAGGTCCCTGACGTAGCATTCGTCGACATCGGCCCCCATGGCCTCGATCTCGCCGCAGCGCAGCCCGGCCTCGAACTTCACCATCGAGGGGTCGGTGATCTTCGCCACCTCGGCCACGATCTCCTTGTCCACCGGCGAGGTGACCTGTCCGCCGTCGGACCAGCTGACCTTGTAGCCGTTGTATTCCTTGGGGTTGTGGGAGGCGGTTATCATGACTCCGGCGACCGCCTTCTTGAGCCTGACTGCATAGCTCATCTCGGGCGTGGGGCGTATGTTGTCGAAGATGTAGACATGGATGCCGTTCGCTGAAAGAACTTCGGAGGTGATCTTCGCGAATTCCTTGCTGTTGTTGCGGGAGTCGTAGGAGATGCAGACCTTGGGGTCGTCGCCGTCGTAATGGGAGAGGATGTAGTTGGCCAGGCCCTGGGTGGCCATTCCGACCGTGTATTTGTTCATTCTGTTGGTTCCGACGCCCATTATGCCTCGGAGGCCGCCGGTTCCGAACTCCAGATTCTTTCCGAAGGCGTCTTCCAGTTCGGCGGGGTCGCCGCTGAGCATCTGGCGCACCTTCATCTTGGTTTCCTGGTCGAAATCACCGTCGAGCCAGGCTTTGGCTCTCAATTCAAATTCTTTCATTGGTATTTTGGTTTGTATTGGTTATTTCTTATGCAACTCTCAAATTTAAGAAAAATGTGCAGAAAATGCTACATTTGCCGGTATGAAAAAGAAAAGGGGCTTTGCCGGAATCCTCGAGTCGCTCGACGAGGCGAAGGACCGCAGGCTTGAACGCAAGCTTCCAGGCTGGACGGACCGCGGAATCGTGGTTCCGAGTTCACTTGCCCTCGAGCAGTGTTCTTCTTCCGCGACAGCCTCCTACAAGGTCAGGCTTGCTCTCTCCCGTCTGGGTGGCCGCCCCGAGTCGGTCTGCGACATCACCGGCGGGCTTGGAGCCGACAGCGCCGCGTTCGCCGCGGTTGCCGGCAGGCTTGTGTATATGGAGAGGAATCCTGTCCTCGTGGAGGCCGCCAGAGCTAATTTCAGTGCCCTGGGGCTGGATAATGTCGAATTCCGCTGCGAGGAGGTCGGCCCCGGAAGTGAGATTCCGGAGTGCCGCCTGATTGTCGCCGACCCGGCCCGCCGTTCGGAAAGCGGGCGCAAGCTCTTCCGCCTCGAAGACTGTTCGCCGGACATAGGCGCCCTGGCTCCGTATCTGCTGCGGAAGGCGGAATGGCTGATGGTCAAGCTCTCCCCGATGGCCGACATTTCGGTGCTGGCCGCCCGTTTCGGCGCCGCGCTGCGCGAGGTCCATGTGGTGGGCAGCGGCGGAGAGGTCCGGGAACTGCTCTGCCTGCTCTCGCGCGAAGTCGGTGAGTTTCGCGGAATCACTGCCGTCGAGCTCGGAGCCCGGGAGGACGGTTCCGACGAGTGCTTCAGTTTTCTGCCGGAAGAAGAGAAGGCGGCTGAATTCACGGCTGCAGGACGTCTTGAGCCTGGCGGAATCCTGCTGGAGCCTCGCGCGTGCCTGCTCAAGGCCGGCGCTTTCAAGCTCCCATGCTCCCCTTTCGGCCTGGGCAAGCTCGCTCCGTCGACCCATCTGTATATGGCTCCTGATGGCGGAGAACTGCCGCCCCGGGGGCTGTTCCGCCGCTTCGTCGTGAAGGAGGTGCTGCCTCTGAACTCGGCTTCGATAAGGGAACTAAAGTCCAGGGGGCTCAAGGCCGACGTGAGCGCCCGCAATCTGCATCTGTCAAGCGACGAACTCCGGCGCAGGCTCGGCTGTATGCCCGGCGACGGCCTGCATGTGTTCGGCTGCTCTTCGCTCTGCCGCGGCAACGTGCTGATCATAGCCGGGCCGCCCGAAGAGTTCACCGTCCCTTGTCCCTGCACCACTGAGCCAGCGGACAACTGTCGCATTTCGGCTTGAGCGCGGTGCAGATGTATCGGCCGTGGAGTATCAGCCAGTGGTGGGCGATCGGGCGCAGCTCCTCCGGGATGTTTGCCTCGAGGTCGAGTTCCACTTCGCGCACGTTCTTCCCGTCCGAGAGACCCAGGCGGCGCGCCACCCGGAACACATGCGTGTCCACGGCGATCACGGGCTCGCCCCAGGTGATTGACGCCACCACGTTGGCCGTCTTGCGTCCGACTCCGGGAAGCGTCATCAGCCTGTCGATATCGGAAGGCACCTCGCCGCCGAAGTCGGAGACCAGCTTCCTCGCCATGCCCACCAGGTGGGCGGCCTTGCTGTTGGGGTAGGTGACCGAACGGATGTAGCCGAACACCTCCTCCGGCGAGGCGGCGGCGAGCGCAGCAGGGTCGGGGTAGGCCTCGAACAGCGCCGGTGTGACCATGTTCACCCGTCTGTCGGTGCACTGGGCGGAGAGCATGACCGCGACCAGCAGCTGGAACGGCGAGTCGAAGTGCAGTTCCGATTCGGCCACGGGGACGTTGTCGCGGAAGTAGCCGATGATGCTGTCGTATCTCTGCCTGAGCGTCATTTGATTTCGGTGCAGGCTTCGTCCCTGGTCTCGAAGACGCGCCCCGGGTAGCGTCCGCAGATGCTGCGGTTGTGGGTGACCATGACTATCGCGGCGCCCTTGGATGCGTTGAGGCTCTGCAGCAGCTGGAGAATCTCCTCCGCCGTCTCCTCGTCGAGGTTGCCCGTGGGCTCGTCGGCCAGGATGACTTCCGGCTCGTTGAGTATGGCGCGCGCTATGGCGATGCGCTGCTGCTCTCCTCCCGACAGCTGGTGCGGCATCTTGTGGGCCTTGGTCTGCATGCCCACGGCCTCGAGCACCTGCGAGATGCGCCCCGAGATGCTGCGCGCGTCCTTCCATCCGGTCGCGTCCAGCACGAAGCTCAGGTTGTCATAGACCGTCCTGTCCATCAGCAGCTGGAAGTCCTGGAACACCACTCCCAGCCTGCGCCTCAGGAAGGGGATGTCCTTCTCCCTGATGGTACGGAGGTTGTAGCCGCAGACCTCGCCCTTCCCCTTCAGGAGGCGGTTCTCCGCCGTGACCGTGCGGATTATGGAGGTCTTGCCGGTGCCGACCTTGCCGACGATGTAGACGATCTGGCCCGGGAGTACGTCCATGTTGAGGCCGTACACGACCGGGTTCTCACCGTTCAGGATATCGGCTCCTGAAAACGAGATTACGGGGGAGTTGCTGTTGTCCATTCCGAGGGAGAAGTTTTTGTGTCAAACACGCAAATATAGCGCAAAATTGAGTAAATTTGTAAATTAATGGTAATAGTTTGTTGATATGAGAATCAGAAAGACAGCGCTTGCGCTGCTCGCTCTCATGCTGGCTTCGGCCGGAATGCAGGCGGTCTCTCCGGAAGGCCGGGAGGACTGGCGCCTGGCTCTGGACCTCTACCGGAGCGGCATGTATGAAAGGGCGAGGTCGGTGTTCGAGACCCTCGCTCCCGATCCCTCTGCCGAAGGCTATGTGGTCCTCTGCGCTCTCAAGATGCGCACCGACGACTACGGGGAGCTCATGACAGAATATGACAGGCGCTATCCCTCCACCGTCCTCACCGGCAGGATAAGGTTCGAGAACGCCAGGATACTCTTCGACGAGGGCCGCTTCGGCGAAGCCTCGCTGGAGTTCTCCAAGGTGCCGTCGTCGTCGCTCACCGACGCCGAAATGCCGGAATACATCTTCAAGAGCGGCTACAGCGCGTTCTCCGTGGGGCGCAACGCCGAGGCTCAGCAGTTCTTCACCATACTCGACGCCCTCGACCATTCGGAGTTCAGCGCTCCCGGCCACTATGTCTCCGGCGTGATCTACTACAACGACAGCCGCTTCGCCGAGGCTGAGACCCAGTTCTTCGAGGCCGCCCCCGACCCCAGGTTCACCGATCTCGCCAATTTCTACATAGTCGACTGCGAGTTCAACCGCAAGAACTACGAGTACGTGGTCGACCAGGGAGTCGGCATTTACGCCGACGCACCCGCGGAGCGCAGGGACAGGCTCGCGAGGATTATCTCCGAGTCCTATCTGGTCCTCGGCGACGTGGACAGCGCGCGCGAATATTACGAGCAGATCTCCGACAACGGCAGCATGAACCGCAAGGACTGGTTCTACGCCGGCACGGTGCTGTACTCCGCACACGACTGGCAGGGCGCCATCGAGAACTACACCCGGATGACCGACCGCAGCGACTCGCTGGGCCAGATCGCCAATTACCATCTGGGCAACGCCTACATCCGAACCCGCAACCAGGTCGCCGCCATGGAGGCCTTCCGCGAGGCGGCCGCCGTCGACTACGACCCCAGGATGACCGAGGACGCCGCGTTCAACTACGCCAAGCTCGCCTTCGACCTCAACAAGGACACCTCCGGCTTCGCAGACTACCTCAAGCGCTATTCCACCAGGGCGCGAGGGGAGCAGATCTACGGCTACATGGCCCTCGCGGCCCTCACCGACGGTGACTACGCCGCCGCCATAGCCGCCTACGACAACATCGACGAGCTCGGCCCCGACATGCAGAACAACTACACCAAGGCCAACTTCCTGCGCGGCCGGCAGCTCTTCGAGAGCGGCTCCTACCGCGACGCGCAGCCGTATTTCAGGGCCACCGCGTACTACCTCCCCAAGACCGACAGGCTCAACCAGTACGCGCGCTACTGGCTTGCGGAGTCCTACTACCGCAGTGGCAGCTACGCCGAGGCAGCCTCGACCTACACCGAACTCCACAACGGTTCGGCGCTCTACAACAGGCCCGAGGGCAGGCTGCTTCCGTACAACATAGGCTACTGCTGGTTCAAGCTCCAGGACTACGAGACCGCCGCCCGCTGGTTCGACACCTACATCGAATCGGGAGACCCTCTTCACCGGGAGGACGCGATGAACCGCCGCGCCGACTGCGACTTCGGCCGCCACGACTACGCGACAGCGGCCGAATCCTACAGCAAGGTGCTCGACGAGTTCTACCGGCCCGACGACATCTATCCCTACTACCAGCAGGCAATCTCCTACGGCCTCGCCGGCGACGAGAAGCGCAAGATGACCACTCTGATGCAGGTCGGCGGAGCCTCTCCCGACTCGTGGCTCTACTCCGAGGCGCTCTACGAACTGGGACGCACCCAGCTCGACCTCAAGATGAACGAGGAGGCGGTCGGCAGCTTCACGCGCCTGCGCACCACCACGAAGGACAGCGTCTACGTGGCGAAGGCCCTCTCCGGACTCGGACTGGTCTACCGTAACATGTCGCAGCACGACAAGGCCCTGCAGAGCTACGACGAGCTCGTGCACCTGATGCCGGGCAGCGAATATGCCGAGGAGGCCATGCTGGCCATAGAATCCATCTACCAGAGCCGCAGGGAGCCCGAAAAGTTCGTGGAATACCTCGAGCGCAACGCCCTCGCGTCGACTTCCGACAAGGACAGGGAGAAGATATATTTCAACACCGCGGAGCAGCTCTACCTGGCCGGCAGCTACGGTGAGGCAGTGAATTCTGCGCTCAAGTACCTCGACAATTTCCCCGGCGGGGAGGACGCCGCCCAGGTGCAGTTCTACCTGGCCGAATCCTACAGGGCCCTTGGCCAGAAGGAGAAGGCCTGCGACTGGTATTCCAAGGCCATGGACGCCACTTCGAGCCTCTCCTTCGTGGAGATGTCAAGGCTCCGCTACGCCCAGCTCTCCTATGAGCTCGAGCGCTATCAGGACGCCTACAAGGGATATTCGACTCTGCTGGCTGTCACGAAGATAGCCGGGAACCGGACTTCGGCCCAGACCGGCATGATGCGCTCGGCCTACCGCTGCAAGGACTATGAGTCCGCGGTCAGCGCCTGCGACCTTGTGGCCGCCGACCCTGCTGCCGGCGCCGACGTGAAGCGCGAGGCCGACTATGTGAAGGCGAAGTCCTGCCTCGCCCTCTCCCGCAGGGACGAGGCCATGGCGATGTTCCGCGAACTCTCCTCCGACCCTTCGACTGCCGAGGGCGCCGAAGCCAGCTACATGCTGATACAGAACAGTTTCGACACCGGCGACTTCGATGCGGTGGAGAGCGGCGTGTATGAGTTCTCCCAGGTGGCCGGAAGCCAGTCCTACTGGCTTGCGAAGGCCTATCTGGTGCTCGGCGACTCTTTCGCCGAAAGAGGCAACTACACCCAGGCCAAAGCCACGTGGGAAAGCGTGCGCGACGGCTACGAGCCTGCCGACAGCAGGGATGACATAGCCTCCGGAGTGAAGATGAGGCTCGAAAGACTTGAAACCCTAATGCAGAACTGAAGATGAGACGTATCGCAATATTCGCGGCGCTGCTCGCATGCAGCCTTCCGGCGCTCTCGCAGAACATACGCCAGAGCGTGGAGGTGACCAACGAGTATGAGGCCAAGTTCTCCGATTTCCAGAAACTCGGGGCGGACACGCAGATTCCGGACTCTCTCTACGAGTTCGACTACAGCTTCGACTATTCGGTGTTCGACTCGCCGTACCGCGGCTCCTATGAGTTCACGCCCTACGAGATACAGATAACCCCCGACCCCATGGTCTACGACGGCCGCAGGTTCATGCTGCGCGCCGGCGCGGGCTACAGCTTCCGTCCGGTCCTTGACCTGTGGTGGACACCTGTGCGCACCGAGAAATTCACTCTCGGGCTCTCCAACACGGGACGCGGCTATTACGGCAGGTACGACGCCAGGCGCTACGGGGCGGGGGAGACCGAGGTGACTCCAGGATTCACCGGATTCGACTTCACCGACAGCTTCGAGGCCGGCGGACGCTACCTGATGAAGGGTGCTGTCCTGAGCTTCGGGGCGGGCTACGACGGCATTTTCACCAGCCTCGACGAGGATTCCGCCTCGTCGCTGAATTCCGCCCGTGTTGGGGCGCGGATCTCCTCCACTGCAAAGAGCAGGGCGTATTTCTCCTATGACCTCGGGCTGGACTACAGATTCGTCTCCGACAGGCTCGCCATGCCCATGCCCCTCGGGGAGAGCACGGCGGTGCCTCTGACCACGGTGGAGAACAATCTCAAGGTCTACGGTTCGCTCGGGCCGGTGCTCGGCAACAAATACTCCTTCCTGCTCGACTTCGACTTCCAGATGGAGTCGGCCGACAAGCCTGCGGGCTATCAGGACGTCACTGCCAATTTCGCGTCGCTGACGCCCCATGTGGTCTTCAGCCTCGGAGGCTTCGACTTCGACGCCGGAGTCAATCTGGACTATCTCTGCTCGGGAGCATCAAGCTTCACGCTGGCCCCCGTGGTCGAGGTGGGCGTGTCGCTCTTCTCCGGCAGCACGAGGGCCTTCGCGGGCACTGAAGGCGGACGGAGCCTGCTGGATGTCTGGAGCCTGAAGAATTTCAGCCACTACCATACTCCGATATCCGTGACCCCCGCGGCGATGCGCGAGAAGTTCGGCGCATACGCGGGAATCGGCGGCCGTATCGGCAGATATCTGCAGTATGAGCTCCGCGGAGGCTACGGCATGTTCGACGACATGCCCTTCGAGGGCCTCGGCGGGCTGGACTTCGGCAGCGCCGAGCTGGTGTACGCCGGTCTGGATTTCGAGTGGATGTCCGAAAGGCTGGAGGTCGACGGCAACCTTGACTGGCGGCATGTGCTGAAGCATGCGGCCGACATCGGTGCCTTCGCGCCCGCAGCCCTGACCGCCGACGTCCGCGCGGAGTACAACTGGATGTCGCGCATGTACGCGGGGATAGGCCTGAACGCCGCCACGGCCCGCCGCGTCTGGACTCC
>JADILW010000108.1 GCA_017695095.1 Candidatus Cryptobacteroides avistercoris
CTGTCTCGTGGGCTCGGAGATGTGTATAAGAGACAGGCACGATTCCGTTGATTCTCGGAGACACTCCGGCTCTCCCCTCCTCATCGAAGAAATCGGTGGCTTCGGTCGAAGATGAAAGCCTTCGGTCGAGAGAAATGGAAGGATACGAGGCTGCGAAGTCCTCAACGTCCGACCGGGACTTCCTCACCATGCGGCGGAAGTCGTAGGGCGAACCGAAGCTGCATTCGTCGGCAGCTCCGGCGAAGGCGAAGAGGAAGTCGGACAGGCGGGAATATTCCGGCCTACCCTTGGCAATCCCCTCGCGCAGGGACTTCGAAGGGGTGGCGGAAATCACGTGCAGGGTCTTCACGGCCCTGGTGAGCGCCACATAGAAGATGTTCATGTTGTCGACGAGCTGGAGCCTGCGCTCTTCGGCGTAGGCGTCGGCGAAGCAGCCGGACTCATTCTCCTTGCTCAGCTTGACCGGATATATTCCGTTCAGGGCCGGGTCCAGTCCGGAACCGCCGACATCGAGCCTGCACCAGCGGACGTCGGGCTTGTAGAGAGTCACCTTGTCGGCGAAGGGGAAGATCACGTAGGGGAACTCCAGCCCCTTGGCCTTGTGGATGGTCATCACGCGCACGGCGGAGGCGTCCTCGGGAGAACTGATCTGCAGTTCGGACTCCTCCCAATGCCTGAGCCAGGCGCGCAGGTTGTTGCCGTAGACGGAGGTCCAGCTCAGCAGGTCGTCCATGAACGCCTGTATGAACAGTGTCTCGCCCTCGAATGACTCGGGCCGCGAGTCACGCAGGGAGCGCAGCAGGCTCTCGCAGAAGTCCACAAGGGAATGGCAGCTGTCCGGGAACTTCACGTCGAGGCTTTCGGCTATGAAGCCGCTGATGGTGTCTTCGGGATTCTCGAAAGCGTTCAGCAGGGCGACCAGGCGGCGAACCGTAAGCGATGAATTCACGCTCAGCGAGTCGTCGGAAATCACCGGAACCCCCTTGCCTATCAGGAAGGAGGCGATGTCGGAGCCCTGCTGGCGCCCGCGGACCAGAACCGCGATGTCGCCGGGCGCGGCGCCTGACTCCAGCGCCCTGCAGACGGAGTCATACACGGCCTGAAGCTGGTCGTCGCAGAAGGTCAGCTCCACGAAGCCCTCCTGGGAATCGTCGGCGCGGGGAGTCTGGACGACGTCGGAATAGATGTCAGAAAGGCCGAACTCCGCGGCCGCGGCTTCGAAGAAACGGTTGTTGAAGCCCACGATGGCGCGGCAGCTCCTCCAGTTGTACTTGAGCGTCTCAACCTCGGCATCGGGGAATTCCTCGTGAACCTTGCCGCCGAGCAGCTTCCAGTCGGAATTCCTGAAGCGGTAGACGCTCTGCTTCACGTCGCCCACCATCAGGTTGCCGCCGCCCTTCGACTCGCTCTCCCTGAGCAGCGGGAGGAAGTTCTCCCACTGGATGTTGGAGGTGTCCTGGAACTCGTCGAGCAGGAAATGCTCATAACGGACGCCCAGCTTCTCATAGACGAAGGGGGCGTCGGAGCCGTTGATGATGTCGCGGAGTATGGTGTTGGACTCGTCGAGGCTCATCACGTTCTTCTCCTTGAGGAGGGCGTCGAACTCACGGTAGAATTCGCCCGCCAGGCCGAGGCTGAACACCAGCTTGTCGAGCGTGAACGCGGTCAGGTAGGCTGCATAGCGGCTGTCCCTGATTTCCGCGAGTTCCGGATTGGCCTTGAGCAGGCGCTTGCGGCCCTCGAACTTTATCATCTCGCCGGGAGCCGCCTCTATGCCGTAGGGGGCGACCGCCTCCCTGAACTCGCGTATCACCCGGTCGCAGATGCCGCGTATGGAAGCCAGCCTCTGCTTGCTGAAGGCCTCGAGGTCGTCGACACCGCAGCGCTCGGCCAGTTCGCGGTGCTCCTCCGACTTGAGGAGCTCGCCCATGCGGTAGAGGCTGTCCTCAATCCTGAGCTTCTCGCCCTGCTGCAGCCTCTCGCTCACGTTGGCGTTGATCCAGCGAATCACGTCCTCGTCCTCCTCGGTCAGGGAGTCTAGTATCCTGTCCATCGCCTCCCGTATCAGGGATTTCCTGTCGAGCTCTATCTGGTAGTCGGCGAACTGCCCTATCTCGCGGGAGAAGGCCTTCAGGGCCTGCTGGAAGAAGCGGTCGATGGTGCTCACCGCGAAGGCGCCGTAGTCGTGCAGCAGGTTCAGCAGCACCTCGCGCGCCCTGGGGTCGTCGGAGGCCCGCCGGTGAAGGTCATCCAGTATGCGGCTCTTCATCTCGGCGGTGGCCTTGTTGGTGAAGGTCACCGCAAGCACATGGCGGTACTGGCGGGGGTCCTGGCTGCCGAGGAGCAGCTCCAGGTAGGTCTTCGACAGGTTGAACGTCTTGCCGGAACCGGCGCTTGCCTTGAGTATCTTCATCGTCCGCAGATGGTTTTGAAATCACAGTACTTGCAGGTGTCGGGGTCGTCCGTCCTGCGGAAGGGCTTCGAAGGGTCGGCCAGTTCGTCCAGCAGGGCGAGCAGCCTGCCGTCCATCAGCGAGTTGAACTCGTCGTTGAGCTCCACGTTCTCCACCGGCCGGACGAAGAGCCTCTGAGTCTGGTAGATGGAGTTGGCTATCTTCTTGCCCGCGACGGCCTCAGGAGGCACCGAGCCGTCGGAGGAGCTGCCCTCGGTCATCAGCTTGTCGTAGAGATAGAGCTGCAGGGCGATGTTCGGGCGTTTCCTGTTGTCGGGGCCGAAGAGATTCTCCACCACCTTGGCGGCGTTGCTCTCGTCGATTATGAAATCGTCGTCGGTCACCTTGCCGGTCTTGTAGTCCACTATGCGCAGCTCCCCGGGCGTCAGGCTGTCGAGCCTGTCGATGTAGCCCACGAAGTCGAAGCCGCCGAATCTCATGCGGCGCCGGTGCTCCAGGCCGAGTATGCGCAGGCTGTCCTTGCCCATGGACTCGAGGAGCTCGATGTCGCGTCTGACCACCTGGGAGACGTAGCGGCAGATCATGTCCTCGTAGATCAGGTTCTTGCCGGCGACCTCGAAGCTGTTCAGCTTCTGCATCACGAGGCCGCGCACCTTGGTCTTGACGGCGTCGCCGGTCAGCAGGGTCTTCAGATACTCCAGGGTCAGCACGCCGCCGGGGACGGTGTAGAACTCCTCCATCGCCTTATGGAAGACGGAGCCTATCTGTCCGGCATCGAGGGAGTCCTCCACCTCGTCGGGCCGGGACAGGGATTTTATGCAGCGGTAATAGAACTTGGCCTGGCAGTTCAGGTAGTCCTTGAGGCTCGACGCCGAGAGACGCACCTCCTTCAGGACTCCCATATCCTCCTCAGTCTTGGCTATCTCTGAGCTCTCGTCGTTTCTGCTGACGGGGGCCTTGGCCACCAGACGCTTCAGCTTCAGGCCGAAAAGCAGTTCGAGCTGCTTGATGTAACGGCTCTCCTCCCCGCTCTTCACGCCTTCCGTCCTGGAGTCGTAGAGCAGCCAGACCTTCCCCGCCCTCTGTATCATGCGGTAGAAATAATATGCCCAGACCGCGTCCTGGAACTCGTAGGTCGGCAGGCCGAAGCCTCTGCGGAGCTCCGGAGGGATGAAGGACGAGGCCACGCTGCGGCGGGGGAAGACTCCCTCGTTGCAGTTGAGTATCACCAGATTCTCGAAATCGAGGGCCCTGGTCTCCAGAGGCCCCATTATCTGGAGTCCCTTGAGCGGCTCCCCCTTGAAGGGCACGGCGATTGCGGCGGCCAGGCTCGCCTGCAGGCGGAAATAGCTGGATGGTTGCAGTTCGAGGCTGAAAGCCCGCAGGCCCATGGTCAGCTGATAGTACTCCTTGGCGAAGTCAAGTTCCAGGGCCATGCCTCCGGCGGACATAAGCCTCGGGGCGAGTCCGCTGATGATTCCGAGCTGGTAGTCCTGCAGCTGCCTGACGGCCCCGGCGTCGGCCGCAACGGGATTCTTGACCACGGCCCTGAAGACCAGCCGGAAGAGCTCGGTACGCGAAAGCTGGTCCTCGCCGATGTAGTAGCCGGCGTTCTGGCGCACTTCCGCCGCGGCTGCGGTGTCCTCCTCGTTCGAGGCGGCGCGGAAGACGCTGTCGGCGAATACGGCCCATACCGTCTCCCGGTAGAAATACCACTTCCCGTCCTTCTGCCGCAGGTGCATCTGGAGCGCCGCGACGTTGTTCATCAGCGACCAGAGCCCGCTCGTGTTCATGGGGCACCCCATGGTCACGTTGATGTCGGAAATGTGCCGTGGTATGGAATTCAGCACCGGCAGCAGCTGGGTCTCGTCCGGCAGCACCACCGCCGTCTCTATCCCGTGCGCACCCATGCTCTCCAGTATCGCTGGCAGCTGCTTCGCCTGACCGGTCGCGGAGGGCACGCTGAGCACGTTGACTTCGGGTTCGGGAAGCCCGTCGGAATCGGGGATGAACGCCTGGGGGAACTCCGCCACGTTGGACTCCATGAAGAAGGAGGAGCGGTTGTGCGGGTCACGGATCATGGGGCTCACATAGTCCCAGCAGAACTCCGCCATCCCGGCATTGCGCAGCCGGCGCATCAGCAGCTTTTCGCATTCGTTGAGGGCGTTCAGCCCCACGAACACGAACTTCTGAGTGTCGGGGAAACTGTCTTTCAGCACGTCGGGCGCGGCTTCCTCCCGAAGGCGTCCGGCGAGCTCGCGGTAGACCATGCCCTCGTAGGAGAGCCCTTTGGAGCGAAGCCTCTCGCCGAAGGAGCGGTAGAGAGGCAGCAGGATGTCCCATATCCTGCGGAATTCGTCCTTGTAGCGGCCGCCTGTCCTGAAATGCGAGACGAACTGGCGGATGGCGGCGAGCTGCTTCTCGTCGAGATAGTCGTAGCCGTCCTGCATCTCGCGGAACTCGGCCACGTTGGTGAACAGGGCCTCCGGCCGGACCAGATATTTGTCGATGTCGTTGAAGTCGGAGAGCAGCACTCCACCCCAGAAGATGAACTCGTCGAGGCTCTCATGGGCGGGGTTCAGCTCCCGGTAGCAGTCGTAGAGCTCCAGCAGTAGGGCCACCGGGCCGGAGGGCGAGGAGCCGGTGATGCGGTAGAAGAAATCGTTCATCGTGTAGAGCTCCGGCTCCAGCAGGGGCTGCCCGCTCTGCTTCACGAATTCGATGAGATACTTCCTGAAGAATACGAGAGCGCGCCTGTTGGGGAACACGAAGCAGCTCCCTCCGAGACGCCCCTCGGAGAAATAATGGCCAGCCACCTGCCTGAGGAAAGGAGTCATGCGCCGCCCTCCCCGTCTGCCGCCCCGACGGCCGGGACATCGTCGTCAAGCCCGTCGGCAAGTTCCTTCGGTATCACCGACTCCGCTCCGCCGACCATGCGTCCGCCGGCCTTGAGCCTGGCTCCCGAGCGCTTCGGGGCGATCTTGAGCTTCTCGAGCTTGTCTATCTTCCTGATCACCGACTGGTTGGAGTCGATGAGCTTCTTCCTTGAATCCGCATAGGCGTCGCCCGCCTTGCCGAGATAGTCGCCGAGCCGCACGAAGGAGTCCATCCAGTTCTTGAGCTGGCTCATGAGCTCCGAGGCGGTGGCGTAGACTTTCTCTATGTTCTTCTCCTGGTCGTGCTGCTTCCAGCTCATGAGTATCATGTTCAGCACGATCATAAGGTTCATCTGGCTGACAATCAGCACCCTGGCGTCCTTGGCCCTCTGCCAGAGCAGCGGAGATTCCTCAAGCATCAGGCGGAAGGCACCCTCCACGGGGATGAACATTATGTTGTAGTCGACCTTGCGGCGCCCGTTTTCGATGTAGGAGGCGTAGTCCTTGGTCTTGAGTTCGTCGATATGGCGCATTACGCTGGCCACATGCTCCTTGGCCCACCTCGCCCTGTCCTCGGCCTTGTCGGCGTTGACGTAGTTCATGTAGGCAGTCAGGCTGACCTTGGAATCTATGATGACCTCGGTGTCGTCGGGGTAGTAGACTATCACGTCGGGGATCATCGTGGCTCCGGATTCGCTCTTGACCTCGTGGCCGGCCGAGTCGCGGATGACGCCCTGGGTCGTGAAATGCACGCCTTCCTCGAGTCCGGAGCTCTTGAGCAGGTCGACCAGCAACATCTCCCCGAAGTCGCCCTGCACCTTGGAATGTCCCGCGAGGGCGTTGGCGAGGTTCCTTGCCTCTTCACCCACGCTCTGTGACTTCTCCATCAGATTCCTGATCATCTCGGACATCCTGGCGTCCTGGGCTGCCGACTTCTCCTGTCCGGTCCTCATGGTCTTGTCGAATTCGCCGAACTTCTCCTGTATGGGTTTCAGCAGTTCGGTGATGGACTCCACGTTCTGGCGGCGCAGCCCGGCGCTGTTCTGCTCGGAAAGCAGTCTGAACGACTCCTCCATCTGCTTGCGCTGGCTTTCGAAGGCCTTGCTCCTCTCCTCCTCGATTCGCCTGCCGGCTTCGGCCCTCTGCTCCTCGAGAGCCCGGAAGGTCTCCTCCTGCGACTTGAGCCTGGCCGAGAGCACAGCGTTCTCGCTGCTCAGAGCGGCCTTTTCCTGCTCCGCCACGGCCTTTCCGGCATTCAGAGCCGACATCCTGCGCAGGCAGACCACGAGGGCGGCAACCGCCAGCAGCACCACTGCCGAAAGCACTAGAACTACAGTCTCCATATCATTTCCTGACTATTATCCTTTCTATTCTGTGAGGCACCGAAGTGAGTATCTCATAGGGGATGGTGCCCAGTATGCCGGCAAGTTCGCTGATCGTGGGGTCCTTGCCGAAAATCGTGACGGTGTCTCCCACCTTCACCCCGAGGCCGCTCACGTCGAGCATGCACATGTCCATGCAGATGTTGCCGATGGTCGGTGCGCGGTGGCCGTTCACGCTGAAGCTTGCGGCTCCGCAGCCCAGATGCCGGTCGATTCCGTCGGCATAGCCCACGGGGATGGTGGCGATCTCGGTGCCCTCGGGGGCTATGTGTCCTCTGCGGCCGTAGCCTATGGTCCCGTCGCCGGGGCGGAGCTTCTTGACCTGGAGCACCTTCACCTTCAGCGACGCCACCGGGTCAAGACGGACTCCGGGCAGGGCGCTGATTCCGTAGATGCCTATGCCCAGGCGGACCATGTCGAACTGGTATTGCGGGAAGCGCTCGATTCCGGCGGAGTTCAGGACATGCCACATGGGCCTGTAGCCCAGGATTCCGCTCAGTTCGGCGGCTCCTTTCTCGAACAGCCGGATCTGGGAGAGAGTGAATTCATCTTCCGCGGGGTCCTCGGCGGCGGCGAGGTGGGAGTACACCGACTTCACGCGTATCTCGTCGTGGGTCTTCAGGAATTCTTCGAGCGCCGGGAGCTCGTCGGGCATGAAGCCGAGGCGGTGCATTCCGGTGTCGAGCTTGATGTGTACGGGATAGGACTTGAGTCCGCGCTCTTTCAAGACGGCGCAGAAGGCTTCGAGCGTGGCGAGATTGGGGATGCCTGGTTCGAGGCGGTAGTCTATGATCTCGGGGAAGAAGTCGGTGCCGGCGGTGAGCACCAGAACCGGCAGGGAGATTCCGCTGCGCCTCAGTTCGATGCCTTCGACGGGCAGGGCCACCGCAAGGTAGTCGGCGCCCTCGGCCTGGAGCATGGACGCGAACTCCACTGCTCCGTGGCCGTAGGCGTTGGCCTTCACGAGCACGAGCATGCGGGTGGAGGGCTTGAGCAGGGAGCGGAAGTATCTATAGTTGTTTCTGCAGGCTGGTACGCTGAGTTCCAGCCTCGAAAAGTCGTTTTCGCTGTTCATTTTGTCAGTCAGACTGAATCTTAGCAAATATACGGAATTTTTGCTTGACTCGCTCCTGCCGCCTGCGGCCATAAGCATCCCTCGCAGGCGAGAAGAGCCTGCTCGTGGATGATATGGCCCTCCGGCTGGCCGCCTTTCTTTGTAACCGCAGTACGGAAATCCGCTTCGGAGGTCCGCTCCGCGCTTGCAATAGCAAGCGCAACTTCAAAGATGCTCAACCTCCATTTCATTCCGGTTGGCGGCTTCGTTGGTTCGATTGCTCCGCAATCTCCCTGACACTCTGCCGCACCGCTGATGCGGTCT
>JADILW010000109.1 GCA_017695095.1 Candidatus Cryptobacteroides avistercoris
TTCCAGTCCTCACCGTAGTACTGGGGGTTGTAGATGTCGGTGGCGGAGTCGAAGGTGTATTCGTTGAAGAAGCTGTCGCGTATCTTGTTTCTGTACATGCCTCCGGCCTTGAGGGTCATGGCGGACTCGATGCCGGGGTAGAAGGTGTAGGAGAGGTTCAGGTAGCCGGCGAAGTCCCTGTCGGAGTTGTGCTCCCAGCGCTTTTCCGCGGAGTCGGTGTTGTAGAGGTGGGGCACCTGCATGTTGATGAAGATCTTGGCGTTGTCGGGCGAGGTGCTGTAGGCCTTGGAGAATACCCCGGACCAGTCGAGCTTGAGCCTGTCGCCGTCGAGGAAGGCGTGCTCTCCCTTCAGGGTGGTGTTGAAGATGTACTGGCGGTTCCACTGCATCTTCACCGTCCAGTCCTTCCTGTTCTGCCCGTTGCGGACCTCGCTCTCACGGAAGTCCATGTAGCCAGCGTAGAACATCAGCTTGTTGCGGTAGTCCAGCCTGTAGTCGAGCTTGGTGTGGAGTCCGAGGCGGTTCTGCTCTTCGGAGTATGTCCTGGTTTCGGTGCCGTTGCCGGAGGAGCCGGGCATGTAGTAGAGTTCGGTGTCCTTCCCCCTGAAGAGGTTCTGGTAGCTGACCGCTGCCATCACTCCGAGCCTGCGGTCGAAGAATCTGTCGCCGAATGAGAAGCCTCCGACGATGTCGGGACGGGGGCGGAATGAGTTCATCCGGAGGTTCTCGGTGGTGAAGTCGTCCATTGTGACCGCGTAGTCCTCAGGTCTGCCGAGCCGCTCGTAGGGTGACATCTTCTGCCCGGCCCTGTGATTGAATGATTCGAAGTCCCTGTCGAAGAAGAGGGCGCTGTAGCCGGTGGCGAGGTTGGCGTTCACTTCGAGTTTGTCGGGAGCGTCCTTCATCACGAGGTTCACGGCCCCTCCGATTCCGTCGCCCTCCATGTCGGCGGTCAGGGACTTGGTCACCTCAAGGCGGTCAAGCATCTCGGAGGGGAAGATGTCGAGGGGCACGAAGCGGTTCTTGTTGTCGGGGCTGGGTATCTTGACTCCGTTCACGAGGGTGTAGTTGTAGCGCTTGTCCATGCCGCGCAGAATCGCATAGCGTCCTTCTCCGCTGCTGTTTCTTTCGACGGTCACGCCTGACATCCTCCTGACCGCGTTTGCGACGGTCATATCGGGAGAGAGTTCTATGGCTTTGGCACTCATGACGTTGACGACGTTCATGGACGCTTTTTCTATTCCGCGCGCGGCTATCTCGGTCCTTCCGGCGTTGTCGGCGCTCACCACCACTGCGTCAAGCAGTTCGGTGTCGGGTTCGAGGTTGATTACCAGGATTTCGCCGCTGTTGTCGCTGAATTTGATTTCGAGGTTCTTGTAGCCGATCGACGAACATACGAGCGTGCATTCGCCGACGGGGGAGTCGAATATGAAACTGCCGTCGAGTCCGGAGATTGCGCCTGTTCCTGGCATTTCCTTGATGACTACGGCGGCTCCTATGAGTTCTTCGCCGGTCTGGGCGTCGAGAATCCTGCCTCTGACTTCGGTTTCGGCATAGGTGACAGGTCTGCAGGTGAATAAAGTGATTAAAATCGCGTACAGAAGTCTGAGCTTCATGGTAATACTTGCTAACTGTTCCAGCCGCAAAGTTATTCCGGGAAGGTTTCAAGAATGTTACGGCGATATGCGGAAAGGTTAAAAATTATTACAATCCGGTTAAGTCCGCCCTATGCCCCGCAGAATCGGAAATTATACTTAAATTAGGCATACATTATTAATAACACCAAGACAAATGGAACTTCCTTTCGCAGAACCCTACAGGATCAAGATGGTGGAGAATCTCAATCGCTCCACCCGCGCCGAGCGCGAGAAATGGATAGCCGCGGCGAACTACAACCTCTTCAAGCTCAGGAGCGAGCACGTCTACATCGACATGCTGACCGACTCCGGGACCGGAGCGATGAGCGACAGGCAGTGGGCCGCGCTGATGGAAGGCGACGAGAGCTATGCCGGAGCCTCTTCCTTCTATAATCTGAAAGACACCATACGTGAGATCACGGGTCTGGAGCACGTACTGCCCACGCATCAGGGCCGCGCCGCAGAGAACGTACTGTTCTCCGCCATTGTCAAGGAAGGCGACTGGCTTCCCGGAAACTCTCATTTCGACACCACCAAAGGCCATATCGAGTTCCGCAGGGCGCATGCCGTGGACTGCACCATAGACGAGGCGGCCGACACGGAGCTCGAGCTGCCGTTCAAGGGCAACATGGACTTGCAGAAGCTGGAGGACGTGCTGAAGGCGCATCCGGCGGAGAAGATTCCGGCCATCGTGCTGACCGTCACCAACAACACGGCCGGCGGGCAGCCGGTCTCAATGGAGAACATACGCGGCGTCTCAGCCCTCGCCCGCAAGTACGGGGTGAAGCTTCTGATAGACTCCGCCCGCTTCGCCGAGAACGCCTATTTCATCAAGATGCGCGAGCCTGGCTATGCCGGCAGGAGCATCAGGGAGATAGTGCGCGAGATATATTCCTACGCCGACTACATGACCATGTCGGCCAAGAAGGACGGCCTCGTGAATATCGGAGGCTTCCTGGCGTTCCGCGACGAGGAGGACATGCGCCGGTGCCAGATGTACGGCATCATGTACGAAGGCTTCCTGACCTACGGAGGCATGGCTGGCAGGGACATGAACGCCCTGGCGCAGGGTCTTAGGGAAAGCACCGAGTTCGACTATCTCGACAGCAGGATACGTCAGGTGGCATATCTTGCCTCGAAACTCGACGAGTACGGGGTGCCCTATCAGCGTCCAGCAGGCGGCCATGCAATTTTTGTCGACGCCAGGAAGGTGCTGGCCAAGGTGTCGCGCGAGGAGTTCCAGGCCCAGACCCTGGCCATAGAACTCTATCTCGAAGGCGGCGTCAGGGGAGTGGAGATAGGCGCGCTGATGGCTGACCGCGACCCGGAGACCAGGGAGAACCGCTACCCGAGGTTGGAGCTGCTGAGGCTTGCCGTTGCCCGCAGGGTCTATACGAACAACCACATGGACTATGTGGCCGCCGCCTTGAAGAACGTCTGCGACCGCCGCGATTCCATCACCCGCGGCTACCGCATAGTCAGCGAACTTCCCATTATGCGCCATTTCACGGTCGACCTCGCGAAGGCGGAGTGACGGCTGCTAAACAGGACTGTCTCCATCGGAACTCGACTGTTCCGGCACGGCTGGCTTCTGTGTCCCGGCATGCTAGCTATTATGTATGTTCCGGCGTGATTTGTAATCCGCCTGAACGTGGGTCAATAATTACGCTGGACTGCAAATCCAGCGCAACAGGTTTTTTATCGTTCCGTTGTCTGATTAATTCGTGGATACTCATGCTGTAACTGGCTGTCCGGTCGGATTTGAAATTCATTGGTACCAGATGCAGCCGTTCTGCGACGGTGTATGGCTGCCCGGCGGGACTGATGGAACCAATTTGGGTCCATTGGGACCAGCCGCCGGCCCTGGAATGGCCTCTGCGCCGTCCCGCCGGGACTGCTGAATTTCAACTTTTGCCTTCTTGAAAATCACCTGCTCCTGTTGTGGCAGATTTGCAATCTGCCATTGTGCTGCACTGGCCCTGCCGCCGACGGAGCTCGGCCTCCGGCAGTAGGAACCACCGCACAGCCCTATACTGCCGGATGCCGACTCGCCGCGGCAGGCTTCGGAGTTCCAGCGCGGCTGGCTTTTACGTTCCAGCGTGATTTGTAATCCGGAATGTGGGTCAGAATTGTGCTGGATTGCAAATCCATCGGAACGGGGCGCGGTTCATCTAATTTCTCTATATTACAGAATCTTAACAAGTTATAGAGACTTCACCAACCAAAAATGTCAATTATACCCAATTATACCTTATACCGTTATATAGACAAAGAAAAAGGACAAACCCTCATTTCTGAAGATTTGTCCGCTTTGGCTCCCCTTCTAGGACTTGAACCTAGGACCCCCTGATTAACAGTCAGGTGCTCTAACCAACTGAGCTAAAGAGGAATGTTTTCCCTGAACTCGCTGTTCGGGACTGCAAATATACAGCAAAAACTCAAACGAGCAAAAAAAATTTACATTTTTATCGTATCTTTGCCCTGCTATGGATGTGGATCTATTGTCGAGGATGATATCTGAACTGGTTGTCGACCATGACAGGGTCGGGCTGCCAGGCGTCGGCACCTTCTATGCCGACGTTGTCCCGTCGACTTTCTCCGACAGAGGCTACACCATCAATCCCCCGTACCGCAGGCTGTCATTCCTCCCCAACGCCGCGGAGAACGACCTGCTGGTGAATTTCTACTCCGAGGTCAACGGGATTCCGGCCGAAGTGGCCCGGGAGTATCTGACGCAGTTCCTTTCGGAGCTTGCGGCGGTGCTCAGGAAGCGCAAGAGCATCATGCTGCCCGGACTGGGCCGTCTGCGCGCGACCAAGGAGAACAATTTCTTCTTCGTGCCGGACGAGAAGCTGGACATCTATCCCGAAGCTTTCGGGCTGGAGTCCGTGTCGTTGAAGACCCTGCCCACGATGGACGACGAAAGGGTGGAAATCCCCTTCGAGTTCAAGGCGGTGAAGGCGAAGGCGGCCGCAGCGACATCAGCCGGGCTGACCGAAACAGTCGACCCGGCCAAACCGGCTCAGCCTGCGGAACAAACGACAGCACAGCCTTCCGGGCAGACATCAACTGCAGCTGTTGCCGCGACAGAAACAACCAAACCGGTCGACCAGCCTGCCGCAGTGGAGGCTTCTGTGCAGGACGGCTCTGCGGCAGCACAGGACGAACCCGCTGCAGAAGAAGGCGAAGCCGCTGAAACAACAACCGAAGTCCCCGAAAAAGCCGGAGCCACTGAAGCCACCGAAGCCACTGAAGCCACCGAAGCAACCGAACCCACCGAGCCCGCAACCGAAGTAACCGAAGCGGAGACAGCCGCCGCCACTGAGAATCAGCCGAAGAGGTTCCGCTGGTGGATACCGCTGCTCGTGCTGCTTACGCTGGCCGCAGTCGCGCTGGTGGCCTTCCTGATTCTCGCCCACGCCGCCCCCGATTTCATAGATTCGATACTCTACACCCCCGAGCAGCTGCGCATCATCAACTACTGACGCGGCAGGAGTGAACGCAAGACCATGACGGAACTTATATATCCAACCGACCCCGCCCCGGTGCTTCCGGGCAGCAGCGACGCTCCTGCTGGGGAGATGCTCCCCGTAATCGAGCCGAGCGGCCTCGTGACCGCCCAGGCCTCGCGTCCGTTCTGCCATGGCGGGTCGAAGCCGCTGCATCCGGTCGTCCACCTTCATATAATAAACCGTGAGGGTGAGGTCTACCTTCAGCGGCGCGGCGCCCACAAGGACCTGCTGCCACTCAGATGGGACACCGCGGTGGGCGGACACGTGTCCTACGGCGAATACGTCTGCGAGGCCCTCTATCGCGAGGCCGCCGAAGAACTCCATTTCTTCAACTTCAACCCCTGCTGGCTGACCGCCTACGAATTCGAGTCCGCGAGCGAGAGGGAGCTGGTCAACGTGTTCGCGACCGTCGGCGACTTCCACCCCATGCCCGACTCCGAAGAACTCAGCGGAGGCCGCTACTGGACTGAATCCGAAATCAGGGATAACCTCGGGAAGGGAGTGTTCACCCCCAACTTCGAGTCCGAATACGCCATGATAGACCGTATGCTGCAAGCCCTGCTATGACCCACGAACTTCAGAAATTCATAAAGGACCAGCTTTCCGTCTGGCCGCTCGCGTCTTCCAACTTCAGGGCGCTCAAAGCCCTGCGCTACCGCAGTCTGGAGGTCTGCGGGCTGCCCTGCCGCATACAGTACAACCCCATCAGGGTCATCTCCTCGACCGCGGACACCTCCCCCGAGGCCATCTCGGCGAGAAAGTGCTTCCTCTGCAAGGAAAACCGCCCTCCGGAGCAGTTCCACCTCAAGTTCGAGGGCAGGAAGGGCAGGCTCTACAACATACAGGTCAACCCCTATCCCATCTTCCCCCGCCACCTGGTCATCGTGCGCGACGAACACCTGCCGCAGGCGATATGGCACCATTTCCCGGACATGCTGGACTTCACCACCAGGTACCCGGACTATCTGGTGTTCTACAACGGACCGGCCAGCGGAGCCACCGCCCCCGACCACCTGCATTTCCAGGCGATACCACGGCACCATCTCCCGCTCGAGGAGGCGGTCGACACTTTCCTTGACAGCCCCGGCGAACCCCTCGCCACGGTCAAGGACGCCTCGCTCTACCGCTATCCCGGCTTCGTCAACGGAGTCTTCGCCCTCAAGGCGACCACCACCAAGTCGCTCGCCAAGCTGTTCTACCGCCTGCTGGACTGCACCGACAGGACGGAAGGGGAGATAGAGCCGAAGTTCAACCTCTACGCCTACCGCAAGGAAGGCGAATACCGCACATTCGTGGTCATGCGTTCCCGGAAGCGCTCGCACCACTACTACTCCGAAGGCCAGGACCACCTGACCATCAGCCCCGGCGCAGCCGACATCGCCGGAGTGTTCGTCGCTCCGTTCCGGGAGGACTTCGACAAGGCCACCCCCGAACTGCTGGGCGGCCTGCTCACCGAGGTGACAATCGACGCGCACGAGCAGTCCATGATAGAATGGAGGCTCACCCGCCGCCAGCCGCTGATATCCGTGGGCATACTTTCCGCGAGGGAGATCGTCTTCGAGATCATCTCCGACGGCGCCGGCCCCCAGAGGGTGAGCTGGTGCGACGGCCGCATAGCATACAACGGCATGCTCTACGACGAGCTCTACTTCGACTCCGTCACGCGCTCGACCCTGTTCGCCGAGGCCTCCTTCATACTTCACGACGTGGTGATAGGCAAGGACTTCCACTGGCAGCAGAAGCGCACGCTCAAGTTCGCCGGCAGCCTGAAGTTCATAGTGGAGGACGACATGATCACCGCCGTGAACTGCGTCGGGATGGAGGACTACCTGCTCAGCGTCATCTCCTCCGAGATGAAGTCCAGCGCCTCGCTTGAGCTGCTCAAGGCCCATGCGGTGATCTCCCGCAGCTGGCTTGCGCTCAGGGTTGACGACAGGCGGCGCCGCCTCGCC
>JADILW010000110.1 GCA_017695095.1 Candidatus Cryptobacteroides avistercoris
GGCGCGGATGCAGGAGCGCGACGCCGCGCTCCTCTGCGCCAGCGTGCCGAAGCACACGCAGGCGCACTCCGAGGCGATGCGCGCGAATGCGTCGTCGTATTTCAGGTCGTCCCAGGCGACTCCTTCGACTATGTCGTACTGCGGCACTCCGGCTCCGTCGAGACTGACCTGCACGGTGCTGGTGGGTCTGTCGGACAGCTGCAGGGAATACGCAAGCCTCTTTTCATCCAGCGCGCGCATGGTCTCCTGCCCGAGTCCGTCGCGGCCCACCGCGCTGAGCGCGATGCCGTCCAGACCGAGTCCGGACACATGAAAAGCAAAGTTGGCGGGCGCTCCGCCCAGTTTCTTCCCGCCCGGCAGCACGTCCCACAGGACTTCGCCGAGACCGACGACGTAATGAGGTTTCATATCATTCATTATATGTTTTTCTCAGGGAAAAGTACATGCAGAGAAGGTACGCGACTCCGGCCGACATCACCGCCACGGCGCCGAGCTGGGTTCCGAGCATGTCGGAGAACAGGCCCATCACCGGAGGGAAGACCGCTCCTCCTATCAGGCCGGCTATCATCAGGCCGGAGACTGCATTCTGACGTTCAGGCACCTTGAGCAGCGACTTGGCGAAGATGATGGAGAACACGTTGGAGTTGCCGAAGCCTATGAGCCCGACGCAGACATAGACGGGGATCATCGAGCTGAAGGTGAAGAGCCCGACCATGGCGGCCACCATGCAGAGCACGCTGAGCAGGAAGAATTTCCCGGAATTCCAGCGGGCAAGGATGAACGAGCCCGAGAAGCAGCCTATGGTGCGGAAGAGGAAGTATATGCTGGTGGCGAACGCGGCGTCGTTCAGCGACATCCCCACGCTCTCCATCAGCAGCTTCGGCGCGGTCACGTTGGTGCCCACGTCGATGCCCACATGGCACATTATCCCGAAGAACGAGAGCAGGATGAACTTGTCGCGCAGCAGGGAGAAGCTGGCCTTGAAGCCGGCGCCGCTGCTGTCGTACTCCTCCTCCCTTATCCTCGTGAAACCGAGGCATGCCACCGCGAGGACCGCCACTCCCGCGAAAATCGGGAACATGACGCGCCAGTTCTCAAACTGCGCGGCACCCCAGCTCGCAATCAGAGGGGCGATGAAGGAGGCGATGGCCTTGACGAACTGACCGAAGGTCATGGTGCTGGCCAGCCTGTCGCCCGAAACTATGTTGGCGACCAGAGGGTTCAGGGAGACCTGCATAATGGCGTTGCCGATTCCGAGCAGGCAGAAGGACAGGATCATCGAAACCGCCGAGTAGTTGAACACCGGCACCAGCAGCGCGAGAGCCGTGACTCCGAGGCTCAGCAGCGTGGTCTTCCTGCGTCCTATCCTGTTCATCAGGGCCCCGGTGGGAATCGATACTATCAGGAACCAGAAGAAGACCATCGTGGTGCAGAGGTTGGCGAAGGCGTCGGACAGGCCGAAGTCCGCCTTGATGTAGTTCGTCGCCGTCCCCACGAGGTCCACGAAGCCCATCGCGAAGAACGACAGCATCACGGGAATGATGACTGCGCTGAATTTCTTGCCGCTCATCGGTTATCAGTTTTTTTATGTCTTGGCATCTTGACAAAGATAGTATTTTATGCGATATTGTATTGTTTGAACACTAAAGCTATGACCGAAACGAAATTATTTGTCGCCGGAGCAAGCCTCCTGGCACTGCTGCTCTGCGGCTGCGGCAGAAATTCCGTCGAGATGACCGCCGAGAGGGACTGGCTGCTGATTCCGGCATCGGACAGAGGGCCTGTCGCCTCTCTGGCGATTTTGTCGGACGGAAAGAACATCCTGGGCGAGGCCCAGCTGATCAACCCCGCGCCCGACACGGCCGACTACTGGATTCCCGTGGACATCTCAGACTACCGCGGGCGGCAGCTTGAAATCGTCATCGACTCAGAGGAGAGCCCCGAAGCCGCGCTGTCCGCGATCCGGCAGTCAGACTCCCGGGAGCTCGACCTCGACGAACCCTACCGCCAGGTCTACCACTTCACACCCGAATTCGGCTGGACCAACGACCCCAACGGCATGGTATGGCACGACGGCGAATACCACCTCGCCTACCAGGCAAACCCCTACGGCACCAAGCACTTCAACATGCACTGGGGCAACGCGGTGTCGACCGACCTCGTGCACTGGACTGACCTCCCCTTCATCGTGGCCCCCGATGAACTAGGCGCCATCTTCTCCGGCAGCGCGGTGGTCGACATCGAAGGCACGGCAGGCTTCGGAGAGAACGCCATCGTGGCCATGTACACCTCCGCGAGCGACACCCAGAAGCAGAGCATAGCCTGGAGCACCGACGGCGGCCGCAGCTACACCAAACACGACGGCAACCCCGTGCTCGAAGAACCCGGCATCAAGGACTTCCGCGACCCGAAACTGCTGCGGCACGGCGACAGCTGGATAGTGTCCGTGGCCGCGGGCGACCGGATAATCTTCTATGAATCCGACGACCTGAAGGAGTGGACCCGCCTCAGCGAATTCGGCGAAGGCATCGGCGCCCACGGCGGCGTGTGGGAGTGCCCCGACCTGATTCCCATGGAATACGGCGGACAGCGGAAATGGGTGCTCATCGTGAACATCAACCCCGGCGGGCCCAACGGCGGCAGCGCCGCGCAATACTTCATCGGAGACTTCGACGGCACCAGCTTCACCGCCGACCCTCTCCCCTATCCGCTCTGGGTCGACGAGGGCATGGACAACTATGCCGGAGTCACCTTCAGCAACACCGGCGACAGGCAGATCTTCCTCGGCTGGCTGAGCAACTGGCTCTACTCCGAGCACACCCCCACGGTAAATTTCCGCAACGGCATGACCATAGCCCGCGACCTCAGCCTCCGCTCCAACGGAGAGCACCTGTTCCTCGCAAGCTCGCCTTCGCCGGAAATTCTTTCCGCCAGGCGCGAGGCCGTCAGCTTCAGGAACGGCATGGAGAACGGGGTCTGCGAGATTCCGCAGCTGCTCCCGGAAAACGACGGAGCCTACGAACTCTGCATGACCGTGACCCCCGGGAAGAGCGGGAAATTCGAGCTGCAACTCGGCAACTCGCTCGGAGAGAAAGCGGTATGGAGCTTCGACTTCAACGACTTGAGCCTGAACCTCGACAGGTCCGAGAGCGGACGCACTGACTTCTCCGACAAGTTCGGCAAGTCCGACATACGGGCGAAGCTGGTAAAGCGGGACCGCTATGAGCTGCGGCTTTTCGTGGACAGGCAGTCGACCGAGCTGTTCATCAACGACGGCGACGTCTCCTTCACCAACAGCATCTTCCCGAACGAAGCCTACAACAGACTCAGCCTCACCTCCCCCGACGCCCGCGTCAGCGGCATAAAGGTCTACAGGCTCGAATAGCCACCAGGGCGAAGAGGATGGCTCCTGTATTTGTAGTTGCGGTGGATTTGCAATCCACCGCAACTAGTTTAACCGGCCACAGAGGGGACGAGTGGTGTTTTTTGCAAAAAACAAAAATCGTCTAAAAATGTTTTTTACAATGAACACATAACAGTATCGGACTATTATTGTCTTTGATAACTGTAGGGAATTTCCTACTATTGCAATATGACATTTTCTTATGAGAAAGGTAAAAGTAATAGTTGAACCCGCAGACTGCGGATTCTCCGCCTACATGGCCGACAGTGGTCTGGACTATTCCTGCATAGGAGAAGGTACCACCATAGAAGAAACGGTGGAAGACTTCAAGAGAAGTTATGAGGGCATGAAGGATTACTTCAAGGAGACAAAAAGGCCATTCGAGGAAGTTGAATTCGATTTCCGCTTTCCGTCTCGACAGATTTCGTTGCGACAGATTTGAAATCTGTCGCAACACAGAAGCCTGCCGCGGCGGAGTCGGCCTCAGGCAGTATAGGGTCGTGCGGTGGTTCTCACTGCCGGAGGCTGAGCTCCGCCCGCGGCAGGGCAGGCAACAGATTGCAAATCTGGCACAACTTAGTAATTGCAGTTTAGGAAGGAGCGCTGGTTTCGCCGAAATATTTGATTATAAGTCTCTTACAAAGAGACAATGATCCCATGTACTTGCAATTTGGTCGACTTAGGAGCAATAGGTTCGGCGAAAATGGCCATACAGACGCCTGCAGGACTATTTTCCCAAAACTGGCCGCTCCTAAGTCTCACGCTTTCCTCTTCTGTCATGAACCACTGCCGCCGGGCACGCGCTGCGGGGAGCTCCGCGTAGGGCTCTCCTCGCGCCCGCCGGCGCAGAATCTTTGAAACACAGAAGCCAGCCGCGGTGGAGTCGGCCTCCTCCGAAAGAAGTCAGCACGCAGTACGGAATTTCCGCTGAGGAGGCTAGCCGTCCGCGGCGGAGTCGGCCTGCCGGCAGTATAGGGCTGTGCGGTGGTTCTTACTGCCGGGGGCCGAGCTTCGCCCGCGGCAGGTCTGGACAGCAGATTGCAAATCTGGCACAACTAAGTAATTGCAGTTTAGGAAGGAGCGTTGGATTTGCCGAAATATTTGATTATTAGTCGTTTACAAAGAGACAGTGATCCCTCGTACTTGCAATTTGGTCGACTTAGGAGCAATAGGTTCGGCAAAAACCGCCTTACAGGCCACTGCGGGGCCGTTTTCTCAAAACAGGCTGCTCCTAGGTCTCACGCCTTCTTCAGCTGTCATGAACCACTGCCGCCTGACACGCGCTACGGGGAGCTCCGCGGATGGCTCTCCTCGCGCAAGCACGGAGCAGAATCTTTGAAACACAGCTTGCCGAGGCGGAGTCGGCCTACCCTTTTCCAGATGAAGTTGGAGCGCAGTACGGAATTTCCGCTGAGGAGGCTAGCCGTCCGCGGCTGTGAGCGGACGATGTCCAGAGCGAAGCGAAGGACATCGATGAAGCGGAGCGGAACCTCCGAAGCGGATTTCCGTACTGCGCCAGATTACAATCTACTGAAACGTAATGCCATTACGTATGTATAATCTGCCGAAACGTAGAACCTGCCGCGAAACAACAACAGACAAGGCAGCGCCGCCGGAGGGCCATATCATCCACAAGCAGGCTTTTCTCGCCTGCGAGGGATGCTTATGGCCGCAGGCGGCAGAAAGCAGCCGAATTACAAATTCGGCTGGACAACGGGCGAGCTCCGCCAGCGGCGGGGCTGGGCAGCCGGATTGCAAATTCGGCTAACAGAGCAGCAGATTGCAAATCTGCTGAAACAAGTAAGCAAACCAATCAACGCAAAAACCGGCGGCACGCCAGGGGCGCACCGCCGGTAAAGGCATCAGGGCCGGAAAAGATTACCAGCCCAGAATCTTCTTGAAGTCGTAGTCCTCAGGGTTGGGCACGTATGCCTTCGCCGCCTCATAATCCGCAGGAGTGATGCTGTGGCAGATGTATGAGTAATAGTTGCGGGCTATGCCACCCTCGATGTCCACGCGGCGCGGAGGAATCTTGCCCTCCTCATTCTGCAGGTCATGCAGATAGAGAGGCTTGGCCTCGCCGAAAGCGTTCACGAACACCATGCAGCCGGTCTCGCCCTTCGAATAGAGGTCATAGACACCCATCGCGAGGCGGGAGCAGTACGACAGGTCGAAAGCCACGGGATCCTGGCAGCGCACGTCGTAGCCGATCTCCACGGGACGGGTCTTGACCTTGAGACCGATCTTCTTCATCTCCTTCTCGAGCAGTTCGTTGAAGAGCACCGCCTTGGAGATCTTGCCGAGCTCGGGATGTCCGTGCTCATCGTAGGTCATGTGCACGCCCGCAGCCTTGATGTCCTCGGCTGAAAGATCGTGGAAGACACCCTCGGCCACCACCACGGTACCATAGTCGATGCCCAGGATCTTCCTCTTGATGATGGAAGAGAGAGTGAGCTTCAGAATCTTGTCGATGGTGATCTGGACCTTGTTGAACATCTCGGGGATGATGGTCATGGGGCAGTGGGTAGCCTCGCCGATTCCGAGTGCGAGGTGGCCTGCAGAACGTCCCATGGCAGAAACGAGCAGCCAGTTGCCGGAGGTGCGGGCATCCTCATAGATGGTGCGCGCGAGATGTGCGCCCTCGTCCTGAGCCGAAGTGAATCCGAAGGTCGGAGTGTTGTCGGGCAGAGGGAGGTCGTTGTCTATGGTCTTCGGAACATGGATGTTCTTGATGGGGTATTTCTTCCTCTCGAGGAACTTGGCGATGCGGTTGGCGGTGGAAGCGGTGTCGTCTCCGCCCACGGTCACGAGCAGCTTGATGTTGTTCTCCTTGAAGAGGTCGAGGTTGAAGTTGTTCTCGAAATCGTCGTCGGTGGGTTTGAACCTGCTCATCTGCAGATAGGAGCCACCGCGGTTGAAGTAGGCGTCAGCCTTGAAGAAGTCCAGGTCCTCGGTGCGGGGAGTCTTGGAAAAAAGACCGCTGTAACCGCCGTGAAGTCCGATTACCCTAAATCCATTGCTGAGAAAAGTCTTTGCGACGGAACATACCACGGTGTTCATTCCGGGTGCAGGGCCGCCGCCACACAGAATAATTACAGAATCTTTCATTTGAAGTTAGAAATTAAATCCTCCAAAGATAAGAATTTCTGCGAAAAGAACATATACCGGGATGCGGAAAGAGAGGGATTCGAACCCTCGAACCGCTTTGGACGGTCACACGCTTTCCAGACGTGCCTCTTCAGCCACTCGAGCATCTTTCCAATGGGACTGCAAATATAGTAATTTTTTGCAAACCTGCACAACCCCCGGACGAGCCGCCCCCGCAGCCCTCAGGAGAAGACAAAGAAGACAGCGGAGTTATTCCACGCGCGCGCCCCTGTTCATCGCGATCCTGGCCTCCAGCTCCCAGGTGCGCAGCCTGTCCTTGTAGAGATTGTTGGCGTTGACCTTGTCCACGTCGAGCGCAGCGTCGGAGTTGTCCTCCCAGCGGCGGCAGTCGTAGACCACGTCCCAGATGCGTCCTATCTGGTATTCGCGGCTGATGCGCAGGGCCACCGCGTAGTCCTCGCCGTACTTGACCACCGGGAAGTTGATCTGGCGGAGCAGCGGCGTCCAGAACGCCCTCGGCGCCCCCAGACCGTTGATGCGCAATGCGTTGTTGCGCCCGTTCTCCGGAGTCCACTCCCTGTGGTCGATGACTCCGGGAGGCAGTTCGTTCAAGTTGAAGTCGGTGATTCTGTAGGAACCGATGATCATCGGGCACTGCTGCTCGCGGAACGCCTCCACGAAGCGGCTCACCGTGTCCGGTCCGGAATAGACGTCGTCGGAGTCGAGCTGAATCGCAAAACGGCCGCAGCGGGGGTCATGGACCGCCGCGTTCCAGTTGCCGCCTATCGCATGGTAGCCGGCAGGCTGGTGTATCACCACGAGACGGGGGTCGCTCATGCCGTCGAGCAGCTCGACGGTGCCGTCGGTCGAATTGTCGTCGACCACTATCACGTTGAACGGGAAGTCTGCCTTCTGGGAGAGCGCGGACCGCACCGCATCAGCTATCGTGCGCACGCGGTTCCTGCAGGGTATCACCACCGAGGCCTCGAATGCGAAATCCTCCGGCTTCCCGAAGTCGACGCTGCGGAACTCCGGGGCGAGCCACCCGCCCACGGCCTTGAGATGCTCGGTGCACGCCCTCTCCATCTCGAGCTGCACTGCACGGTTGCGCGGGTCCACGTAGTCGAAGAGCTTCTCCCCGGACTTGCGGGTGTCGAGCTGGACCTCAGTGTAGAGGTACTCGTTCACGTGCACGAGGCTCCCCTTCTCCGAAACCTTGAGCCAAAGGTCGTAGAGGCCGGCATACTGATAGTCGCAGGTCATCCTCGACGCCGCCTCCCTGAGGGCGCTGCTTCTGAAGAGCATCACTCCGCCGAAGTCGAAGTCGTCGCGCAGCGCGCCTTTCTGCCAGTCGATCACCGGAGCCGGGGACACCCTGCCGTCCGCGGAGGCGAAATGGTCGGCGTAGAGCAGCGCCGCCCCGGTGTAGGCGGCCACCTGCAGCATCCTCTCCAGACCATGGTCCACCCACTCGAGAGCGGTGGGTTTCGTATAGAGCAAGGTATATTCCGAAACTGTCTCGGAAGCGATGCGCCGGATCTGGGCCGAGGGCACTCTGAGGGGTATGTCGAATCTGCTGACCATAATTCCATCGATTATATCTCTACAAAAATAATCCTTTGCACGCATATTGCAAATCCACTATTCAGTTAAAATGCTATCTTTGTAGGATATGGACAAGAAACTCGTCATTATCCCGACATACAATGAGGTGGAGAACATCTCCAGGATAATCTCAGCCGTATTCGGCCTCGAAGGAGGCTACCACATTCTGATCATCGACGACGGCTCCCCCGACGGGACGGCCGACGTGGTGAAATCGCTCCAGAAAGCCTGGACCGACACTCTGTTCCTGATCCAGCGCCCCGGCAAGATGGGCCTCGGGACAGCCTACGTGACCGGATTCCGCTGGGCGCTCGACCACGGCTACGACTACGTGTTCGAAATGGACGCTGACTTCTCCCACAACCCCGAAGACCTCCCGAGGCTCTACAAGGCCTGCTGCGAAGACGGGGCCGACATGTCGATAGGCTCCCGCTACTGCAACGGAATCAATGTGGTGAACTGGCCCATGTCGCGCATCCTGATCTCCTACTGCGCGTCAATCTACGTTCGCACGGTGCTCGGCTTCAAGATCTACGACAGCACCGCCGGCTTCGTGTGCTACAGCCGCAGGGTCCTGGAGGCCATCGACCTGAGCGCCGTCAGGATGAAAGGCTACGGCTTCCAGATCGAGATGAAATACACCGCCCGCAGGCTCGGGTTCAAGATAGCCGAAGTCCCCGTGATTTTCGTGAACCGCCAGCTCGGCACCTCCAAGATGTCCGGCGGAATCTTCGGCGAGGCCTTCTGGGGCGTGCTCGGACTCCGTTTCCGCAAAATCAGGCCCGCTCGATGAAGGAGATCTACATCAAGCACATAGCAGCACGCCTCGAGCTCAAGGCCTGGCAGGTGGAGAACTGCGTGGAGATGTTCGCCGACGGCGACACCATCCCCTTCATCAGCCGCTACCGCAAGGAGAAGACGGGCGGGATGGACGACGCCCAGGTGGCCGAGGTGCGCCATTGGGCCGACGTGTTCGACGAAATGGAGAAGCGCAAGGAGACTGTGCTGAAGACCATAGGCGAAGCCGGAGCCCTCACCGACGAGCTCCGCGCCAGAATCGAAGGCTGCGTGGACTCCACCGAACTCGAAGACCTCTACCTGCCATGGCGGCCGAAACGCCGCACCAGGGCTACCGCGGCACGCGAAAAAGGCCTCGAACCGCTCGCCGATGCGCTGTGGGACGCCAGGACCGCCGACCCCGCAGCCGAAGCGGAGAAATTCACGGGCGAAAAGGTCGCCACCGCGGAAGACGCCCTCGCCGGAGCGCGCGACATCCTGGCGGAAAGATTCAGCGAAACCCCGGAAATACGCGAGGAGCTCCGCAGGGTGTTCCGCACCAGACGGATATGCTCATCGGTGACCAAGGCCGGCCGCGAGGACCCCGAGGCCGCGAAATACCGCAGCTACTTCAACTTCAGCATGCCGGTGGCCCGCATCCCCTCGCACAACCTGCTGGCGATGCTGCGCGCCGAGAACGAAGGGTACCTGAACCTCAGCATCGACGCCGACCCGCAGAGGTGCGCCGAAAGCATCTGGCGCTTCTGGTCCAGAGGGCGCCGCATTCCCTCGAAGGAGCTGGCGGAACAGGTGAGAACTGCCGGAGAGGACGCCTACAAGCGCCTGCTCGAACCTTCGATCTCCGGAGAAGTCCTCCGCGAGGCAAAGCAGAAGGCCGACATCGAGAGCATACGCGTGTTCGGCGAGAACCTGCGCCAGCTGCTGCTCAGCCCTCCTGTCGGACAGAAGCGCACGATGGCCATAGACCCCGGTTTCCGCAACGGCTGCAAGATAGCCTGCCTCGACGAGCAGGGGCGCCTGCTGTATCACACCATAATATATCCGCACCCGCCGCAGAACGACAAGATCAAGGCCATCATGAGCGTCCAGCGAATGATGGACGAGTACCGCATAGAAGCCGTGGCGATAGGCAACGGCACCGCATCCCGGGAGACAGTCGAATTCATGAAACGCATACGCCTGCCCGAAGGCTGCAAGGTCTGGACGGTCAGCGAAGACGGGGCGTCGATCTACAGCGCCTCGGAAATCGCGCGCCAGGAGTTCCCCGACGAGGACGTCACGGTGCGCGGGGCAGTCTCGATAGGACGCAGGCTCATGGACCCTCTGGCCGAGCTCGTCAAGATCGACCCAAAGAACCTGGGAATCGGACAGTACCAGCACGACGTCGACCAGACCCTGCTCCGGGAGCAGCTCGACAACACCGTGGAGAGCTGCGTGAACTCGGTCGGGGTGAACCTCAACACCGCATCGCCCTGGCTGCTCGCCTACGTGGCCGGAATAGGGCCGTCGCTTGCGGCCAACATCGTGGCCACGAGGGAGAAGAAGGGAGGCTTCAGCAGCCGCGCCGAACTTCTGGAGGTGCCGCGCCTGGGGGCCAAGGCCTTCCAGCAGTGCGCCGGCTTCCTGCGCATACGCGGAGCGGAGAACCCGCTCGACAATTCGGCGGTGCACCCCGAGTCCTACGGCATAGTGGACAGGATGGCGGAGTCGCTGGGAGTGAGCACCCGGGAGCTGGTCGGCAATGCCGAACTCTGTTCGAAAATACACGCCGGGGACTTCGTGACGGCGGAAGCCGGACTCCCCACGGTCAACGACATACTGAAGGAGCTCGCCAAGCCGGGACTGGACCCGAGGGAGCAGGCGGCCGAGTTCTCCTTCGCCGACGACATCCGCACTCTCGAGGACCTGAAAGAAGGCATGGAACTGCCAGGAATCGTGACGAACATCACGAATTTCGGAGCCTTCGTGGACATCGGCCTGCATGAGAACGGGCTGATCCACGTCTCGAAGCTCGGACCGCGCGGCACCGACCCCTCGAAGGTGCTCAAGCTGCACCAGCAGCTGACGGTGCGCGTGCTCGGAGTCGACCTCGACCGCAGGCGCATCGCGCTGGGCCTGTCGAAGAAATAGCCTATTTCAGCGGGCGCAGCTCCAGCTCCGTCTCGCAGTCGGCCGGAGCGAGATCGTTCCAGAAATTCCTTCCTACACGGTTCAGGATGAAGGCGTAGAGCCATGTCTCCCCGCGCAGTTCCCTGACAGCCTCCTTCAGTTCGGCTTCGTCGGCCGCGCTCATGACCTCGTCACCCCGGAGGTGGGCGGTGTAGGCCTTCGCGAGTATCGCGCAGCTGCGCTCCTTGACCGCGGGGCTCACTTTCTCGGGAATGATTCCGTCGACCACTCCCCTCATTGCCCCGTCGGCGTACTCCAGCATCTCCTGCTCGAAGCTGTTGCCGCTCGGGAAGCTGAGGCCTTCGCCCGAGAGCAGTTCGGTACGTATCTTCATGCTGTCGCCGTCGATCTCCACGAAACGCATCGGAGCCGGGTAGGACACGAGCGAACCTGTCTCCACGTCGGTGAGCCTGCCGCGGGTGGAGATGTCGTGGGAGTGAAAGTGTCCGGTGAACACAACGTCGATTCCAAGGCGTCCGAGCAGGCTGCTCACCCGGCGCCAGTTGTCCACGAGGTAGTCGCCCATCACTATGGTCTGCCATTTCCAGTGGCGCACGGTGCCGTGATGCATCATCGCGATCATCCTCTGGCCGTCCTCGCGCGCCGCCCTTGCCTGCTCCTTGATGAAGCGAAGAGTCTCCCTCTTAAGGCGGCCGTCGGTTATGCATGTGTTCTCCTCGAAGCTGTTGTCCTCATAGCGGCAGGCGTCGAGGCAGAGAAGGCGCAGCCCCGGTGCGAGCTGGGCCACGTAACTCAGGGAATGGGGGTCGCGCGCGATGGCGTCGCCGTAGCCGTAGTCGGCATATATCTGGGCGAACTCCTCCGCTGAAGGCGAAGGCACGCGGGCGGTGCGGTCGCCGTCGAATTCCACCGCATGGGGGTTGTTCACGTCGTGGTTGCCGGGAACCACGAAGACGCGTATGCCGGCACGGCGCACTTCCGCCAGGCAGCTGTCGCGGAGGTAGAGGTGGGAGACGGTCTCCCCGTCCTTGGTCAGGTCGCCGCTGATGAGGAGTACGTCGGGCGCCTCCTCGACTATGCGGGCGAACGCCTCGCGGACGAGCCAGGGGCCTTCGCGCAGCAGTTTCCTGTCGCTTGCGATATAGTCGTCGAGAGCCTTGCCGTCCTGCTTGAGCAGGGAGGGGGCCATCATGTGTACGTCGGAGATCACCGCCATTTTCATGGATCCGGCGGCCGCTGAAGCGGAGATTCCCGCCAGCAGCATGAGGGATAACAAGATTCGTCTGGACATTTTCTCGATAATTTTGGCGCAAAAATACAACTAAACTTCCATTCGGAACCGGTCGCGGCGCTTAAATTTTTGTAAATTTGCAACCACATACAGGTGGAGCGGTCTGCCGCCCGAAAGGGAGGAAAGTCCGGACAGGACAGGGCAACCCGCTGCGGAAAGCGCAGATAGGGGTAACCTTATGCAGGGCGTAACAGAAAACAACAGCCGCAAGGCAATGGTGAAAACGCGAGGCAAGAGCTCACGACGGACTGCAGCGATGCAGTACGGGTACGCCACCGGGTCCTGCAAGACCAAATATACTGACAGATGAGGACTGCCCGTCCGATGTCAGGGGGTAGGTTGCGAAGATAAATGGCAGAGTTGAACAGAAACCGGCTTACGGCTCCACCTTTATTATTTCTCCTGTCAGGTCGTAGTCACCGGCCTCGCATATCCTCACGTCGATGAAATCCCCGGGACGCACAAGGCCCGAAGCGTCGCGCACGAGAATCTCCCCGTCCACCTCGGGACTCTCGAACTCGCTGCGGCACACGAGATTTCCGTCCATCACGTCGTCAACCAGCGCGCGCACGACGCTTCCCACGCGCGACGCGTTGTAGTCCAGCGAAATGTCGCGCTGGAGCTCCATCAGGGCGTCGAGACGCTGCTGCTTCACCTCGGGCGGCACTTCGTCCTTGTAATGCCTGGCGCCGTAGGTCCCCTCCTCCTCGGAATACTTGAACGCCCCGAGACGCTCGAAGCGGGCCTCGCGCACGAAATCCAGGAGTTCGGCGAACTCCTTCTCGCCTTCGCCGGGATGGCCGACTATCATCGTGGTGCGCAGCACGACTCCGGGAATCTCCCGCCGCATCCTCGCGATCAGGCTGCGGGTCCACGCCCCGTCCACGTTGCGGTGCATCATCGAAAGCACCTTGTCGGAAATGTGCTGGAGAGGGATGTCGAGATAGCGGCAGACCTTGGGGTTGCCGGCCATCTCGGCGATCACGTCCTCCGGGAAGTCGTCGGGATACGAATAATGGATGCGCAGGCGCTCGAGCCCGTCGATGGTCGAGAGTTCGCGCAGCAGCGGGGCCAGCATGCGCCTGCGGTAGAGGTCCAGTCCGTAATATGTGGTGTCCTGGGCTATCAGGATCAGCTCCCTGGCGCCGCCGGCGACAAGCTGCTCCGCCTCCTTCATGACATCCTCCATCGGCACCGAACGGTGGGCGCCGCGGATATAGGGAATCGCGCAATAGGAGCAGCGGCGGTCGCAGCCCTCTGAAACCTTCAGGTAGGCATAGCTCCGGCAGCCCGTGGGATAGCGGGTCACCATGGGACCGGGCCTGACTCCCAGATAGCGCAGCACCTCGCCGAGGTCTCTCGCCCCGAACCATGCGTCGACTTCGGGGATTTCGGCCGGCAGCTCCGCGGAATAGCGCTGGGAGAGGCAGCCGAAGACCGCCACGCGGCCGGCTTCGCCCCGCTTCTTCAGCTCCACGGCCTCGAGTATGGCCTGGACCGACTCCTCCTTGGCGTCTCCGATGAAGCCGCAGGTGTTGAGCAAAAGGTCGTCGGCAGGCTTCCCGTCGCCGACGATCTCGAAACTATCGGACGGGAGTTGGGCGAGCAGGTGCTCGGTGTCGACTGTGTTCTTGGAGCAGCCGAGGGTGACCACCCTAAGCCTGCGCCTCATCGTCTGCCTTTTCTTCCTCTTCCTTCACGAAGTCCAGCGACGCGTACTTCACTATCTGTGAGTACCAGTCCAGGATCTTGCGCATGTGCGAAACATAGAAGCGGTCCGCGTCGTAGTCGGGGACGGCCTTCTCGAAAAGAGCAACGACCTCCTTCTCGGGAGCCTTGCTCGAGGGGGCGTCGGCCCCGTCGAGAGCCTTGTTCACCGCAAGGAACACGTCGGCGAGCTTCATCTCGCCCTCGGAAGTGTAGATTGAGATGTCGGCGAGAGTGGAGATGCGGCTCGTGGCTCCGAGCACCGTCCTCCTCCTGTCGGAAAGACTCTCGGCTATCACTCCGTTGCGGGCCTGCGCAACATATTCGAAAAGGCCGTGCTGTCCGGAGACGGCAAGTATCTTGGTCAAATCAGTCTGCATAATATATCATCTGTTTTTAAATGTAGTTCTTCAATCGTCGAGTCGTTTTCCAGCACCCAGTCCGCTCCCGGCAGGTCGAATGTCTGAAGCGAATCCCTCTGCGCGGCCTTGGGATTGCGTCCGCAGCGCAGACTGTAGTCAGCAGTCACCAGCAGCACCCCGTCGTAGAGCCCGTCGAACTCCTTCTTCTCCGTCGCGATGGCGGATTCGATGAAGGCGAGCCGGGAGTCCAGTCCGGATTTCCACGCGCGTATGTCTTCGGCGACCAGCGGAAACACTATGCGCTCCAGCATCTCCCTGCGCCTGCTGTCGCTGAAGATTATCCCTATCTCGCTCCAGTCTATGCCGAGCGCCGTCGCGATGCGGCTCTTCAGTCCGGGAACGGACTCATAGAGCCCCTTGGTCCGGGAGTCGCAGTCGTAGACGGGGTAGCCTTTCGAGGCCAGGTACCTGCACACCTCGGATTTGCCGCTGCCTATGGGTCCGGTCACCAGAAAGGTCTTCATCTTCAGTCGGAGTTTCTGACCACGCAGTCGAACACTTCAGGCTCCAGCTCATAGCTGAGCACGGTGGAGGGTATTCCGCTGCTTCTGGCCACGCAGCGTCCGGTGATCGAGTTGGCGAAGTCCCTGTAGTCGATGTAGAAATCCGAAGCGGCGACGGGGTCGGTGGTCGTGGGGAACACGCACTTGAACACCACTGTCGCCGTGGACGGCAGCACCGAGAACTCCACGTTGGAGGGCACGTTGCGCACGCCTATCTCCACCTCGGCCCTGACCTCGACATATCGGGTCACCTCCATCGAGTAGATGACCTCGTCGGCCGACAGACGCACGCCCGAGGGCACTTCGAGCCTGACCTTGCCGTGGACGCTGGACCGTATGTTCTTGAGGTCCACCGGACGGGTGAGCACATAGTTGATGTTCTCCAGCCTCGAGGTCTCTCCGTAGACTATCACCGAATCCGGCTGCATCTGCATCCCCTCCTCCGACATGTACTGTGGAGCGAAACTTATGGAAAGCACCCTGCGGACGGGCACCTTCTTGTGCGAGACCTCGGGGAAGACGAACTTCGGCGAATCGGAGACGAACGACTCTATCGAGACTCCGTCGCCGAAGATGGCGGCCGCATACTTGTAGAGCTCGCCCGTGTTCACGGAGAAGAGGTCCCCTTCCTCGCGGCGGAGGTCCGCAGCGTCGAACACCACGGTGGCGGGCCGTTTGTTACGTTTTCCGAGCGAGGCCTGGCGGAAGCCGGAGGTCCGCACCTGCGCGGTTATGGTCGCGTCGGTGGTGGAGCGGCGGGCGCGTCCGTCGATGTTGCTTTCCGCCACGACGGGGACGCTCACAATATTCACATAACTCTGTGAAAGATTGTGAATGAACCAGATGCCTGCCGAAATAAGCAGACACAGAAGCAACTGCGCCCACTTCTTCACTCCGGAACCCCCTTGACCCTATTTCTCCGACTTCTCGGATTTCTCAGCCTTTTCAGCCTTCTCGGACTTGCCGTTGTCCGCGGGAGCGGAGGCGGCGCCGTCGAGAGAAACTGAGTTCTTGTCGACGCGGAGCTTGACCTCGCCGTCGACCTTGATCAGCACGGTACGGTCGTCGACGTCGCAGATGACGCCGTAGATACCCCCGGCAGTCACCACGTGGTCGCCTTTCTTGAGAGCCTTGCGCATCTCCTCGAGGGCCTTCTGCTGCTTGCGCTGGGGACGGATCATGAAGAGCCACATCACAAGGATGAGAAGGATGAGCATTATCCACATGCTGGCGGCTCCTCCGGCAGCCTGTCCTGATGCGGCTGCGGTCTGTAAAATCATTGTAAGCATTCTATTCGTGTTTATTGATCAGTTTGTCCAATAGTCCGTTAACGAAACTGCTGCTCTCGGGCGTGCTGTAGCCCTTCGCGATCTCCACGTACTCGTTGATGATGATCTTCGCGGAGGTCCCGGGATGCGCCTCGGATTCCGCCATGCCGCACACGATGAGAGCCAGGTCGGTGGTGCATATCCTGTCGCGGTTCCACTTCGGCGTGAGCTCGGCTATGCGGTCGAAATAGGCGGCGAAGTTGGTGTAGGCCGCGCGCAGTATCTTGTAGACGAAGAGCTTGTCGCTGTCGAGCCCCCTGCCGTCGGCGGCGTCGCTGCGGTAGAGCGGAGGAAGGCTCCAGCGTTCTCCGGCGGCGAGCGACGCCATGGTCTTGCGGCACCAGCTCGCGGCGTAGCCCAGGTCGTCGTTCCAGTAGATCGACATGTCCTCGAGTATGTCCTCCAGTTCGGGGTCGTCCTCCAGCTCGCGCTCGTAGATGCGGCTCCACAGACGCGCGTCGTCCTCGAGCCCCGACTCCTCCTTCTCCATATATTCTTTGAAGTATTTCCTGTCCCTTATGCGCTCGTAGAGGTGGCGCAGGAACACGTCGTACTGCTCCCATGAGAACTTTTTCTTCGAGATTATCTTGGTGAAGTCGGGGTCCTGGGTCAGGAGAGGGGTGATTCCGTTCTCCACGAAGCGCAGGTTGGGATTGAGTTCCTCCTCGGTTGGCCTGAACTTGGAGCGGGCCGCCTCGATGCGCGAGCGGGCTTCCGCGGTCAGCGGGCCGACCAAGGAGAGCAGGAACAGATACAGGTCCCTGGCCGCCTCGCAGGAGGTTTCCATCAGGGCTTCCACCTCCTTGAGCGTCATCCCTTGGTTTTCCGCGTAGCAGTAGACTGCCTTGAACAGCTTCATGCGGAGAATTCTGCGGTTGAGCATACTTTCAAACAAAATTGACGTGCAAAGATAGCAAGTAATCCATAAAAAGTCTTATTTTTGCGTAAATAATACACGAAGATTTATATGTACAAAGAAGATTACGACCGCTCCCGCTTCGACAGCAAGGACGGAGACGAAGTTTATTCCAAACCCGTCAGGGCTGGTAAACGTACATACTTTTTTGACGTAAAGACCACAAGAGGCAACAAGGACTACTACCTGACCATCACCGAGAGCAAGCGCCGCAACAATCCCGACGGCAGCTTCACCTACGACAAGCACAAGATCTTCCTCTACAAGGAGGACTTCGAGAAATTCTCCGAAGGTCTTGCCGAAATCATAGAATACATCAAGAGCAACTGCTTCAACGGCGAAATCCCCCAGCACCGCACAGACGGCGACCCTGACATAGAATTCGAGGATCTCTGATGGGCGCCATACTGCTGAGGGACATAAGCGTAGATGATGTCAGGAAAGACATTCTGATTCAGGACGGACTGATCCGCAGGATAGAGCCTGCCGGGTCCGGTTCTTCCTGGGACCTTGCGGGCGACATCGAAATCATGGACTGCAGCGGCAAGGTCGCGGTCCCCGGATTCGTCAACATGCACACCCACTCCCCCATGTCCCTGATGCGCGGCATAGGCGAGGACATGATCTTCCAGGACTGGCTCGCCAGGATCTGGAAGGTCGAGGACAGGCTCGACAAGGAATATGTCTACTGGGCCACCAAGGTCGCCTGCCTCGAGATGATCCGCACAGGCACCACCACCTTCAACGACCAGTACTGGTTCTTCGACACCTCGGTGCAGGCCGCCCGCGAGATGGGAGTCCGCATAGCCACGGGCTACGACGTGATGGACAAAGGCAGCAGCATGGAGCGCGAGCGCCAGAAGGAGCAGTGCATGTCCAAGAGCGCGCAGTACCTCGGGGAGAAAGGCGGCAACGGGCTCATCTACAACCTGGCGTTCCACGCAATCTACTCGGTAAGCGAGGAGATGATGCTGTGGACGGCGGAGTTCGCCCGGGAGCACGACCTCAACCTGCACATCCACCTCTGCGAGACGCGCAAGGAAGTGGAGGACTGCAAGGCGGCCCACGGCGGACTGACCCCCGTGGAATACCTCGACAGGCTGGGCATACTCTCACCCCGGCTGCTCGCCGCGCACACCCTCTGGGTCACCCCGCACGACATCGAACTGCTCGCCGCGCACGGAGTCAACTGCATCCACAACGTCAACTCCAACACCAAGCTGGCCTCCGGCTACCGCTTCCTCTACAACGAGATGCGCGACGCCGGCATCAACGTGTGCATAGGCACCGACGGATGCGCTTCGTCGAACAACCTCGACATGCTCGAGGCCATGAAGACCTCGGCAATATTCCAGAAGGCCTGGAGGGACGACCCCTCGGCGCTCCCCCTCGACGAGCTGCTTGCCATGGCCACGGTCAACGGGGCCCGCGCCCTGCGCTTCGACGGCGGCAGGATAGCCGAAGGCGCGGTGGCCGACATCAACATTGTCGACACCGACAACAGCTTCTTCCTCTCCCCCGGACCTTTCCTCGCCAATCTGGTATATTCAGCCCATTCGGACTGCATCGACTCGGTGATATGCAACGGAAAGTTCCTGATGCGCCACAGGGAGATTCCCGACGAGAAAGAAATACTGACCGAAGCACGCAAGGTGCTTGCCAAAATATCATAAAACATTGAAACTATGGACCAACGACTACAGACCATCAAGCAATGCGCCGATTTCCTGAAGGAAAAGACAGGGGGTCGCATGCCGCTTGCCGGCATAGTCCTCGGCAGCGGGCTGGGCAAGCTCGCCGAGAGAATCGAGGACCCGACCGTAATCCCCTACGGCGACATTCCCGGTTTTCCTGTGTCCACGGCGATAGGACATAAGGGGAACTTCATCATCGGCACCCTCGGCGGCAAGACCGTCATCGCCATGCAGGGACGCTTCCACTACTACGAAGGCTACAGCATGGACATGGTCACTCTCGGCATCCGGGTCATGAAGAGCCTCGGCATCGAATATCTCTTCGTCTCCAACGCCGCCGGAGCCTGCAACCAGGACTACAAGGTAGGCGACCTGATCATCATCCGCGACCACATCAACATGATGCCCAACCCCCTCGTCGGACCCAACCTCGAGGAATTCGGCCCGCGCTTCCCCGACATGACCTGCGCCTACGACCTCAAGCTACAGTCGCTCGCCGAGCAGATCTGCGAGGAGCTCCAGATTCCGGTCAAGAAGGGCGTCTATTTCGGAAGCACCGGCCCTTCGTATGAGACTCCGGCCGAAGTCCGCTTCTTCCACACCGTGGGGGCCGACCTCGTGGGCATGTCCACGATTCCCGAGGTCATAGTCGCCAGACACTGCGGCATCAAGGTGTTCGGCATGTCGGTGGTCACCAACATGTCCAACTTCCTCAATCTCGAGAAGAACTTCAACGACGGCGACGACGTGGTCAAGCAGGCCGACACCGCCGCCGACCGCATGGCGGAGCTGTTCATCAGGATGATCGCAGCTCTCTGAGCACAACACCAAATGCCCGGAGGCAAGTACGCCCCCTGGCGAATCTAACCGCCCGCGACTAACGGTATCATACAATGCGCCGACCGGGGATACTGTCCCCGTAGAGGCTAGCCGCCCGCGGCTGTGAGCGGGCGATGCTCCAAAGCCGGATTGCAAATCCGGCTTTGGAGCATCGATGGAGCGAAGCGAAACCTCTGCGGGGGCAGTATCCCCGGTCGCGTTCGCTTCCGAATAGAATACGTTACTTGACGCGGCTGAGCTCGAAGCCGATCTTCAGACCGTCATACTGGTCGATGAGAGAAGTCAGGGCCCCGATCTTCGAATCGCCGACCGTGGAAGAGATCTTGGAGATGAAGTCCAGCAACTTGTCGGCATTGAAGAGCAGCTGCATGCTGTTCAGGCTCACGCTGACGTCGGTCTTGAGAGACACGCCCTTGAGTTTCTCGTTCTTGCCATAATCCAGCTCTATCGTGCCCTCCTCCTGGGAGAAAGTGTACTGGCCGGAGAAATTCATCTTGTTGAAAGTGGTCGTGAAGGTGCCAGTTCCGATGCGGCGTTCATCAGCACGTTGTCGCCTGTGAACTTGACCGCAGAACCGGAGAACTCCCAGTTACCCTCTATATTCTTGGGGATCACGTCAAGCTGCTCCACTACGGAGCCTACCACATCCTTTCCCTTGTTGAGCAGGTCCTTGAAAGACTGTCCGTAAACCTGGACCCCGCCCACGAAGAGCAGAGCAGCTATGATCATCATAGCCTTTTTCATGATTCTATTCAGATAAGAAATTTATGTATCCCTGTATGTCCAGATCGTAGGCTCTGGGCCCCTTGAGTATGTTGCCGTCGGAGTCCAGCACGAAATAGTTGGGCTGGGAGTTCACCTTGAAGCGGGTGAGGGCGATATAGGAATTGAGCCTGCCCACGTCCTTCAGAGGCTTGCCGTTGTCGTTGAGAATCTGCTCGGACTCGGGAATCTTCGTCTTGTCGTCGACATATAGGGCAAGAATCACGAAATCCTCACGGAGCATGCGCAGCACCTCCGGGTCGGACCAGACCCTGGCCTCCATCTCGCGGCAGTTCACGCAGCCGTGTCCGGTGATGTCCACGAAGATTCGCTTCCCGCTGCGGCGTGCAGCCGCGACGGCGTCGTCGATATTGTCGTAGGCTTTCAGCCCGTGGGCTATGGTTATCATCCCGTCAGCGTCCTGCACCTCGGCGGGAACCGCGGCGGCCGCAGACTCGCGGCTTATCACGAAGTCCTGGGTCTCCATCGGAGGAAGGTAGCCCGAAAGCGCCTTGAGGGGTGCTCCGAACATTCCGGGAATCATATAGACCACGAAGGAGAACACCGCTATCGCGAGCGCGAGCCTACCGACCGACAGATGCTCCGTCGGCGAGTCATACTTGAAGCGCAGTTTGCCGAGAAGATAGAGGCCCAGCATGGTGAACACAACTATCCATATCGCCAGATAGACCTCCCTGTCGAGAAGCCCCCAGTGATAGGTCTGGTCGGCCACGCTCAGGAACTTGAGTCCCAGCGCAATCTCTATGAATCCCAGCACCACCTTGACCGAATTCAGCCAGCCGCCGCTCTTGGGCAGCTTCTTGAGCAGCGAGGGGAACAGGGCGAAGATCGTGAAAGGCAGCGCGAAGGCCACGCTGAACGCGAGCATCGTGACCATCGGAGCCCAGAATTCGCCCTGGGTGCTCTTTATCAGCACGGTGCCGACTATGGGGCCGGTGCAGCTGAAGCTCACGAGCACCAGGGTCAGAGCCAGGAAGAACACTCCCCCGAGGCCCTTGCGCTCGCTCTTCCTGTCGGCGTCGTTGGTCCATTTCGACGGCAGAGTGATCTCGAACGCGCCGAAGAAGCTGGCCGCAAAGGCCATGAACACCAGGAAGAAGATTATATTGGGCAGCCAGTGCGTCGACAGCCAGTTGAAGATGTCCGCCGTGACCCCGCTTCCGCCGACGAGCCAGGTGATGCCGATTATCGCGGAGATGGGCACCGTGTAGAGCAGCACTATGAACAGGCCGTACATCATGGCCTTGAAGCGACCGGCGGTCGCCGAACCGCTGCCCTTCAGGAAGAAGGAGATGGTCATCGGAACCATGGGGAACACGCAGGGGGTCAGCAGCATCGCAAAGCCCCAGAGTATGGCCTCGAGTATCAGACCCCAGAGCGAAGAGCCGGAGGATGCAGGCTCCGCTTCCGAAACCGTGGTCTCAGGGGCTGAGGCACCGGAATCAGGAGCCGGAAGGCTCAGGGAGCCGGGCAGCTGGAGCGCGGGCGAGGCCGGAGCCGGGGCTTCAGAGGCCTGGGCATGCTCCTTCCCGTCGAGATAGAGGTCGAACTCCCAGTCTTCGGGCATGTTGCACTGAGTGCCTATGCAGCTCATGAAGTCGATCGTGCCGCTGATATGGTCGATGCCGGGACCCGGCTCGCCCGTCAGCACCACGCGCGGGCCGTCCTCCGTCTGCTCGACCTCTGAAGTCCAGCTCACGGTAGGCCCAGCCTGGAGGACCATGAAGAAAAGAAGAAGGTTCAACATTTATTTTGCTATAGCTACTGAACGTGTCTCTCTGATGACCGTGATCTTCACCTGTCCGGGATAGGTCATCTCGTCTTGTATCCTCTGGGCTATGTCGGTGGAGAGGCGCGAAGCCTGGTCATCGCTCACCTCGTCGGCTCCGACTATCACTCGCAGCTCGCGTCCGGCCTGGATTGCGTAGGCCTTGGTCACGCCGGGATATGAGGCGGCAAGGTTCTCCATGCCCTCGAGTCTCTTGATGTAGGACTCGATCACCTCCCTTCTGGCGCCGGGACGGGCTCCTGAGATTGCGTCGGCCACAAGGACGAGAGGAGAATAGATTGAAGTCATCTCCATCTCCTCGTGGTGGGCGCCGATGGCGTTGCATATCTCGGGACGCTCCTTGTACTGCTCGGCCATTTTTGCGCCGAGGATGGCGTGGGGATATTCAGGGTCGCTCTCGCACACCTTGCCTATGTCGTGGAGAAGTCCGGCACGCCTGGCTATCTTGGGATTGAGTCCGAGTTCGGAAGCCATGGTGGCGCAGATGTTGGCCACCTCGCGGGAGTGCTGGAGCAGGTTCTGTCCGTAGGATGAACGGTACTTCATGCGGCCGATGAGCTTCACCAGCTCGATGTTGAGGCCATGGATGCCCAGGTCGATGCAGGTGCGCTTTCCGGTCTCGAGTATCTCGTCGTCGAGCTGCTTGCTGACCTTGGCGACCACCTCCTCGATGCGGGCGGGATGGATGCGCCCGTCGATGACGAGCTGGTGCAGCGAGAGCCTGGCCACCTCCCTGCGGACGGGGTCGAAGGCAGAGAGCAGGATGGCGTCGGGGGTGTCGTCCACGACTATCTCGACTCCGGTGGCCGCCTCGAGGGCCCTGATGTTCCTTCCCTCGCGTCCGATGATGCGTCCCTTGACCTCGTCGTTCTCGATGGGGAAGGTGGTCACGGCATTCTCGATGGCCGTTTCGGTGGCGGTGCGCTGTATGGTGTTGATGACGATGCGCTTGGCCTCGCGTGCGGCGTTCAGCCTGGCTTCGTCCATGGTGTCGTTGATGTAGGCCTGGGCTTCGGAGCGGGCCTCGGCCTTGAGATTGTCGACCAGCATCTTCTTTGCCTCCTCTGAGGTCATGCCGGCTATGCTCTCCAGCTCCTTGTTGACCTGCTGCGTGAGCTTGTTGCACTCCTCCATCTTGGCGTCGAGCTTCTGCCTCTGGGCGTTGAGCTGGCCCTTCTGGGACTCGAGGTCGCGCTGGCGGCGGTTGAGCTCTCCGGCCTGCTGGTTGAGCTGGCCCTCGCGGGACTTGATGTTGTTCTCCCTGTCCTTGAGCTCGGAGTTCTTGTTGCTGACGAACTTCTCGTGTTCGCTCTTGAGCTGCATGAACTTCTCCTTTGCCTGGAAAATCTTCTGCTGCTTGATATTCTCGGCCTCAGCGTTCGCCTTCTCGATGATGGCGTCGGCGTGTCCCTTGGCTACCAGACGGACTACCGCTATATAAATCGCAATTCCGATGGCCGCACCGGCAATTGCAGCTAGCACATAATACAGAAACATTGATATATCAATTTACATAAACGTCAAAAAAAACAGTACCTGCAAAGCGCAGATACTGTAGTAAAAAGCCGTCAGCCGAACTTTCAGAAAGCCTCTGAATAAGATTTGGGCTCCGTCCTGTATCGGGCTTCCCGTCGATGCGGGCCTGCCTTCCTCAGCGCGAGTGGACCCGGTTCCGAAGAACTTGTTGTTTTCAGAAGATGGGCCTGACGGCTACTTTTCTTCTCCGTCCAGATATGCGGCGAGATCCTGCTTCAACGAATCCGCTTCGTCCACAAGACTCTGCAGCTTTCCCTGCGAAAGCAACTTTCCGGCAGCCTCCCTGATCGCGACAAAGACCAGCTTGTCCTCGAAGGGGGTGGTCGGGAACTGCTCGTTGAATTTCTCCAACATCCTGTTCACGTCACCGGCAGCAAGACGCATCAGACGCTCCATCTCGGGGCTTTCGGCCTCCAGAGGATATTCCCTTCCGGAAATCACGAGGTTAATGCGCTGCTCCGCCATCAGCTCTCCAACAGTTTTATGCATTCGTCAATCTCCTTTATCAGCTTGTCGATGCCCGCTTCCGCCTGGCTTCTGTCGGAGTCGGACGAGAAAGCGCTTCTCAAGCGGAGATTGTCAATCTGTAGGTTCAAATCAGTTATCTGCTCCTTGCATTTCTTCACCTCTTCCCTGTATTTCCGAACCTGGGCGTCCCTCTCCGTAAGAAGCCCGGCGAGAGAATCCGCACGCTGCTTCTCCTTCTCGTACAGTGCCACGAGCCTTGCAATGTCCGCCTTCAGTTCATCAAACATAAGTCAAAGGTGCTGAAATACTGCACAAATATACGAAGAAGCCGAGAGCAATGCAAAAAAAAGAGGCCCGCCGTCTGCCGGCAGGCCTCGATATCTGAAAATTCAGGAGATTACTTCTTCTTGATGACAACGGTGCGTGAAAGAACGTCGTTGTTGAAGAACATGGGATCAACTCCGCCGTAAGCCTTCATCTCGAGCTGTGAAGGATCAACTCCGAACTCTACGAGGGCATCGTAAACGGCCTGGGCACGCTTCTCGGCAAGGTTCTGGTTGCGTGACACGCTTCCGGTCTTCTTGTCGGCATATCCGCCAACCTCGTATACGCAGTCGTCAGCGCCGGCGTTGATAGCCTCGGCATAGAGCTGGATGCGAGCCTTGTTCTTGGCGTCGATGTTAGCCTTGCCGATCTCGAAGAAGATAGCGGTTGAAGCAGGCACTACAGTCTCGACAACCTTCTCTACCTCCTTGACAACGGGCTTCTCGACGATCTTCTCGACGATCTTGGGGTTCTTCTCTACAGCCTCGTCAGCGAGAGCCTGGGCAGCCTCCTTGGAGATGTATCCGGCGGCAGCTGCGGCCATTGCGGCACGGGCAACCTTTCCGTTGGCGCCTCCGATGGTCCACACACCGTTGAGAGCAATGCGGGTGGTTCCCTCAGCCTTGCGGTAAGGGTCGGCGTCACCGAAGATTGAAGGGGTCACTCCGAAACGTCCTTCGAGTCCGAGAGCGAAGGAGTTGGTGAGGTTGTAGGCGACACCGAGACCGACGGTGGCTCCGGCGCGAACCTTGAACTTGTCGCTCTCCTCTACGAGGATCACGTTTGCATTCTGTACGTCGGAGAAACGGCTTCCCTCAGAAGAGAAGTTGACGGTAGGACCGGCGAAGAGATATACGTTGAGCTTTGCAAGATCCTTGGCAAAAGCGTTGGTGATGCTGAACATCGCATCGAAGTTCAGCTCTCCGAACAGCTTGTTCTTGAATCCGCGGGCGCCGATGCCGGCGTCAGTAGCGTTGCCTTCGTTGGCGTCGAGGGTCTGGAAGGGACCTCCGATCACGGCACGTACGCCCCATACGGGAGTGATGTACTTGCCGACCTCGAGGTTCACATACACTGAAGGTGAGTTGAAACCGGGAGTCATCGGGGAGATGATACCTACTCCGCCACCGACAAAGATGTCGTTGCATTTGTCAGCAGACTGAGCGTTTGCAGCTACCATTCCGGCTGCAAGTGCCGCTGACAGTGCGAAAAACTTGATGAGTTTCATATCGTTCGTTCTTTTATTTCGTTAAACTCCTGGATCCTGATTATTCTGCGAAGATGATTCCGCCGCCGGCGTTGTTGCCAGCTCCGTGGCCGTGGGTGTCATCGTGGCCGTGACCGGGCTGATAGTGGCCGTGGCCGTGAGACTCGGGATCAGCCATCTCGTAGAACTCAACTTCTGAACTTACAGGAACAACAGCAGGAATCCTTCCTACCTCAACACCGTCAGCCTTGACCACATAATCTACGGTCTGAGTAGTAAGGGTCTGAGTAGCAGTGTAAATGCACCATGCGGAAATCCTAGCCTCAGCTACCTTCGCCGTCTTCTTGATGCCAGCATTGTAAACCTGGACATAAGGCTCGACGATTGATTGGAATGCAGGGTCAAGGATTGTCGCTTCTCCTGCAACCTCGGATCCGCTATATTCATAGTAGTCCACTTTGAAGTCAAGGAAGAATCTGGTATCGTTACGACGCCAGTGCTCGATGCCATCATGCGAGTGATCATAGGTGGTGCCACTCACATACTCAGTCTTCGATGTTTCAGCCTTAACATCCTTCTCTACGGTAATTGCATAATCGCTTACAGGCTTTCCAACGACAAGCACTACATTGTAATCAGCGACAGCACCTGCACGAAGCTCATTGATTTCAACATCCTCCTTTGCAGGCTCTGCATACTTGCTGCTGGTAGCAGTGACGGTGACGGTCGTCTTTTCGAAGGCGGGATTGCCGGTAAGGGTGATCACGTTGCCATCAACCTTGGCGGCTCCGTCGGAGCAGGTAAGGGTAACGTCCTCAGCGGCCGCACCAGTCTGAACATCCTTAACGGTCACGTTGATCCTCACGGTTGCAGGGTCAACGGAGAAAGCCGTCTCGAGTTCCTCCGGCTGGCAAGCCACGAAAGCGCCGGCCAGCGCGAACAGTGAAAATAATTTTTTCATTTTATTAAACAATTGATTAAACTTATTTCTTCCCAACTCTAATGCAGAGGGGCGGCAGACGCCACATCTGACACTATTCTTCTTTACAAATTTTTACAAAGATACTATAATTTTCGCCAATATCCAAGACTTGTTGACTTCATTTCAGTTTTGAGTCAATAAAATAAGGATTGTAGTAGTTCTTGCTGAGTATGTTGTCGGAAGCCTCGGTCCGGTACTCGTTGTAGTAGTAGCGCTCGTTGTTGGCGTTGTAGGCCATGCCCATCTGGCCCGAGGTCGTCAGCTTGGGCCACCAGCCGTGGCGCTTCTGACGGAACAGCGGCAGGGCCACCTGGAAGCGGAAGCCCACGTTGAGCGGGGCTCCGAGCGACTTCTCGGCGTACAGGCCCACCGAAGCCCGCCTGAAATGGCGTATCATCTCGTATTTCACGCCGTAGTCGCCCACGAGGAAGCGCTGGGCCCTCAGGGAGAACTGGGTGTTCTGCTCCGGCCAGTAGTAGTTCACGGCCAGGTTCCATCGGAAGAACAGACGCGGGTCGTAGTGGAAGATGAAGCCCTCCCAGTAAGAATTTCCGAGCAGGCCCAGCTGGGTGTCAAGCCAGAAGCGCTCGTTGGGGAAGTAATAGGCCATCTCCAGGGCGAGGCCGTAGGTGCTGTTCGAGAAGACTCCGGCGGTCAGCTTGCCGAGCACGTTGAGGTTCCAGGGGTCGCGGAAACGCTGCGAAAGCGTGAAGAAGCCGGGATGCACCTTGTCCTCAAGGGCTCCGTAGCCGTCGTTGTAGACGGGTATCTGCAGCTGGTAGGTGAATTTCATTCCGGGCCAGAGCGAAACCTCCAGAGCGGGCGAAAGCTGCCAGAGCGACTGGTAGACCTGGGTGATTATCAGGTTCATCAGCGAAACCTGCGGATAGACCACTATGTTGACCTTTCCGAAGTTGCTGTTGAGCTTCTCCTGCCTGCGGAGCAGGTCCCAGCTCTCGTCGAGTCGCTTGGTGGACCTCCACTGCCCGTTGCGGGGGTTGTAGGTCATCGTGAGCTCCGGCACGTCGTAGCTGGTGGCCACTATCTTGACCAGGCGCATGTCGGTGCTGTCGCGCTCCACCATCTCGCGCACTGCGGCCAGCCCCTCGAAGGGCAGCTTGTAGTAGTCGGTCTCCAGCGAGAACGCGCGGAAGTCGTCGGTCTCCGCGGCGCGCACATTGAGGAAACCCGCCTCGGCAAACTGCGCGGCGGTGCTGTCGACGGGCGTCCCCTGCCCCGCATGGGCCGTCAGCTGGACCGCGAAGGCCAGCGCGAGGACAATATGCAGTCGTCTTGTGTTCATAGCCCTGTTTCTATTTCTGTGAGAACCTCGGAGGTCTCGAGTTTCATGTTCTTGTCGTAGGTGTCGTGCCGCACCATGCCTATCCCCCTGGCGTACCAGGTGAGGGCGGTCGTCTCGCGGTTCCGTCCGGGGCCGCGCTCCACCTTGTGCTCGGAGACGACTATGCAGTCGAACTCCCCTGCAGGAGTATTGATGCTCTCACGCCTCAGGACGCTGCGCGAACTGACCGTGACGTCGTAGTCGGCGAACGCCGCACCCACCGTGCACGCCGCGTCGGGAAGCACGTCGCCGGGCTCCATGCCCGAGGGCAGAAGCGTGAGGCAGGGTTCGGCCGACACGGCCCTGTCGGGCAGCAGGTTCCTGAATACCGAGGCGAGCGAGGCGGACACGTCCACCAGCACGTCGCCGTTGGCCTCGACCACGGCTGAGAGCGCCACCGGGCCACCGTACATCCTGCCTCCTCCAGGCCGCCGGAACTCCGACTGGTAGTCTATCTCGAGGCTGCCGTCGCCCATCCGCTCCACTTCCCTTATGGTCATCTCGTGCCTCCACTTGAGCCGGCCCGAACCGGCGTAGCTGCGCTCATACTTCAGCACCGTCCCCTCGGTGTCGCAGAAATAGGGGGAAACGGAAGGCTGGGGCGCGGCGAACAGCGCGGCGGCGATATAGAGGGCATGCAGCATGGCGTCAGAATATCTTGTAGATCAGGCGGAGCGAGACCTGCGGATACAGCACCAGCTCGTCGAGCAGGGAGATGTCGTCGAGCAGCACCTCGGCCGAAGGGTCGTAGGCGACTTCGTTGGAGGAGCTGAGCACCGGGGCGCCGTGATACCACACTCCGACGTCGAACTGGAAACCGAAGTGACCCTTCGGCACGCTGCGGCCGAAACCGAGGCCGAGGTAGGGCCTCACCCTGCGGACGAGGATCTCGGCGTCGAAGCTGCCGGTGCCATCCTGCTCCGCAATCTCGAAGCTGCGGTCGCCAAGGCTGTACCTGATGTCGCCGATCGAATATTCCGAATACCCATCGACCTCGCCGTAGGCGGCGTTCAGCCTGTCAACCTCGGCGCGGAGAGCCGTGTAGCTGTCCCAGGCCGCCCGGTCGGCGCTCAGGGTCGCGGAGAGGAAGTTGTCCCCCATGCCGAAATACGCGCCGGCGGTGATATGGAAGGAGCTCTTCCTGAAAGGATAGTATTCCAGCATCAGCTTGGCGGTGCTGAGGTTCAGCACGGGGCGCAGGCTGAGCTCCATGTCAGGCATTCTCGTGTCGATATGCTCCGGGAGGCCCAGCTGCTGAAGCTGTGCGTTGATGTTGTCGACGGTGGCGTTGACCTGGTCCATCGGCATGGTGGTGGAGAAGCCGTAGGACAGGGAGGGGGCGTTGAATCCCAGTTTGAAGACCATGTGGTCGGTGACCAGGGGCATCGCCAGCTCGACTCCCACCCCGGTGGTGCCCAGCTCCACCCCGAATGACAGGCTGTTGAAGGCCTGCTGGGCTCCGGCTGTCGTCCCGGCAAGCGCGAACGCCGCAAGAGCAGCCGTAATTTTCCTTCTATTATATAAGGTATACACTATCGTTATTTAAGTCTCAGCTTGTATCTCAGTCCGAAATTTATCCATTTCATATTCTGCAGTTCGAACATGGCTTCGAACCTGTTTTCCCATATCGACGCCACGAAGCCTATGTTGAAGGTGCGGGAGTCGTATTCCGCGATGAGGTTCAGGTCATCGAGCAGCCATCGGTCGCAGAGCCACCTGGGCTTCCATTCCACCCCGACGGCGGGTCCGTTCAGCGGATAGTCCGACCTCCGGTTGTACTGCCATCCGGCATGCGCGCCGACCTCGCCCCAGGGAGTCGCGAAATGCTTGCTGGCGACCAGGTACAGGCGGTTGAAATAGCCGTTGCCCGAGCCCTCGACATTCATGTCGACATAGCCGCCAGACGACGAGCCCGTGGTCGGGTCGCTGAGTCCGGCTACCACGGCCGGCATCCACTTCCAGCCGAACTCCCCTTCCTTGAATATCTGCACGCGGCCATAGAAATGCCTGTCCTGATTGAACATTATCTTGTCTCTGTCGGAGGGGTTGGGCTTGCGCTTGCCGTCGAAGATCGTGCAGACGTAGCCCACCTCGAGGCGGCTCCAGAAAGTCATGCTGAAACCGTAGGCGAAGGTGTCATAGCCCCAGCCGGAAGTCGGAAGCGCGTGCTTGTTGAGATAATTGTTCGTGATCATGAACGTTCCGCTCTCCTGCATCTCGGCGGTCGGCATCTGCAGCAGGCCGGTGGTGCTGTCGGTGAACTGGGCGCGACAGACCGCCCCGCCGAGAATCAGGGCGGACAACAGTAGACAGAAACGCTTCATTCCCTGCCTCACGGAAGAAATCAATAGTTCCTGGCGGCGAGACGGAAGTAGCTCTTGGGATGAGCGCACACGGGGCAGATCTCAGGAGCCGAGGGGCCTACGACGATATGGCCGCAGTTGCCGCACTCCCAGATCGCGTCGCCCTCGCGGGTGAACACGAGCTTGCCCTCGATGTTCTCGAGCAGCTTCTTGTAGCGGGCCTCATGCTCCTTCTCGATGTCGGCTACCATGTCGAACAGCGCCGCTATCTCGGGGAAACCCTCCTCGCGAGCCTCCTCGGCGAACTTGGGATACATCTCGGTCCACTCGTAGTGCTCGCCTGCAGCCGCGTCCCTGAGGTTCTCCTCGGTCTCGGGCACCGCTCCGCCGTGGAGCAGCTTGAACCATATCTTGGCGTGCTCCTTCTCGTTGTTGGCGGTAGCCTCGAAGAGCTCGCCTATCTGGACATAGCCGTCCTTCTTCGCCTTTGAGGCGTAGTATGTGTACTTGTTGCGCGCCTCGCTCTCACCGGCGTATGCGGCGGCGAGATTGGCTTCGGTCTTTGTTCCTTTAAGAGATTTCATAAGCGTGAATTTTTAAGAATTACAAATATAGCACTTAATTTCATATATTTGCACCGCCTCCGGCAAAACACTTTATCTTATGGCTGACAATTATTTGGAAAAGAAGTTCGAGGACCTGCGCAGCGGCAGGCCGGTGATTAGGAAGGCCGGCAGGTCGCTGGACTCGCTGCTCGGCGACGCCGGCTCGCCGCCGGCTGGAGAAGATGCCAAGTACAGGGTCGACAGGGCCCAGACCGGAGCCGCGGTAGCCTCCGCCCGCCGCCTGGGTTTCGAGTTCTCGTCGGAAATGCCGGACGGCGACCCCGCCAGGCTGGAAGTCACCTGCCGCAGCGCCTATGAGCTCGGGGCGGTGTGCACCGCCATACGGCTGAAACTCGCGGAACTTCATCTGCACGCCGAAGTGGACCTCTCCTCTTCCGGCGACGCCGCCTCGCTGAGAATCTTCAGGCCCGCGAAGTGATCAGACCCTGCCGGGATAGGCTTCCAGCGCCTTTGAGAGTATGAGCATGGAGCGCTCCAGATCCTCGCGGCGGAGCACGTAGGCCATCCTGACCTCCTGCCGGCCCTCGCCCTCGTCGGTGTAGAAGCCCGAACCGGGCGCCATCATCACGGTCTCCCCCTCCCAGTTGAAGTCCCTGAGGCACCAGAGGCAGAACTTCTCGGCGTCGTCGACGGGGAGTTTCACCATGGCGTAGAATGCGCCCATGGGCATGGGGGCGAGCACTCCGGGTATCTTGTTGAGCGCGGATATCATGTAGTTGCGCCGGTCGAGGTATTCGTCGTAGACCGCCTTCATATAGTCGCCGGACACGTCCATCGAAGCCTCGGCGACGATCTGGCCGAGCAGCGGCGGGGAGAGTCTGGCCTGGCAGAACTTCATCACGGCCTCGTGGACCTTCCTGTTCTTGGTGCAGAGGCAGCCTATGCGCACTCCGCATTCGGAATAGCGCTTGGACACCGAGTCGAAGAGCACCACGTTGTTCTCTATGCCCTCGAGGTGCATGGCCGACACGTAGGGGCCTCCGGAATAGATGAATTCCCTGTAGACCTCGTCGCTGAACAGGAAGAGGTCGTGCCTGCGGACCATGTCGCGGAACTGCTCCATCTCCTCGCGGGTGTAGAGGTAGCCCGTGGGGTTGTTGGGATTGCAGATCAGTATGGCCTTGGTCCTCGGCGTGATCTGCTTCTCGAACTCCTCGACCGACGGCAGGCGGAAGCCGTCCTCGATATGCGTCTTGACGCTGCGTATCACGGCACCCACCGAAATCGCGAACGCCATGTAGTTGGCGTAGAACGGGTCGGTGACTATGACCTCGTCGCCGGGGCTCAGGCAGGCGAGGAAGGCGAAGAGCACGGCCTCGGAACCGCCGGCGGTGATGATTATGTCGTCAGGCGACAGGTATATGCCGTAGCCGGCGTAGTATCCAACCATCTTGGTGCGCAGCGAGAGGCAGCCGTCGGAAGGGCTGTACTCGAGTATCTCCCTGTCCACATGCTTCAGCGCGTCGAGCCCGCAGCGCGGGGTCCTGATGTCGGGCTGGCCTATGTTGAGATGGTAGACCTTGATTCCGTTGCGCTTCGCCTCGTCGGCGTAGGGCGCCAGCTTGCGTATGGGGGAAAACGGCATGTCCGCCGCTCTTTGAGATATTTCCATGGCCTTCTGATTCTTCTTGGACGGTGTAAATATAGCAATTCCGCGGGATTTTCTCCCGCGGAATCTCAGAATATGCGGCCATTGGGCCTACTGCATCGAGGCAGCCATCAGGGCCTCGAAATCCGCGCGGCTCATCGAGCCGTCGATGTAGATGAAGGTGCACTCCTCGGGTTCGCTCGCCAGGAGCAGGAAACCGTTGATGAAGTCGCCGTCCTTCTTGTCGGCCGAGGTGTACATCCTCACGAGCTCGCCTTCGTCGCTGGCTTCCATCAGCAGCTCGAATTTCTCCTTCTCGGCGAACTTGAGCACGTCGGAGGTGAGGGACTCGTTGACCTTGGAATTGCTGCTGTCGAGAATGTACATTCCGTTCAGCGACCTCACCACCGGGGAGATGTCCATCTCGTCGCCGGCCGCGTCGATGGTGAGCTCGGGAAGCTCGCCTATCATCTTGAACATGGAGGGAGAGATGTAGACGGCCTCGACTCCGTTGTTTCCCGAATACTTGTTGTAGATGCTCTTGCCGTCCTGGGCGAATGCTGCGCATGCCACCAGCATGGATGCAGCGATAATCATGATCTTTTTCATTATTTTGTGATTTTGTCGATTATTTCCTTGGGTTTGTTCATCTCCGACGACGCTTCCAGCACCAGTTCCGTCGTCTTGCTCATCTTCTCCGAAATCAGGGAGAAGCTCTTCTGGACCTCGGCGTAGGCGAGCAGGGGGTCGTCGAAACTGTCTGCGGGGGTGCCCGGCCTTCCGAGCACGAGCAGCATCAGCACGGCCGCCATTGCGGCTCCGGCGAGCGAATATGCCGCGGTGCGCAATCTCACGCCTTTTGTCTTCACGCCCTCTCCGGCTGCGGCGAGTCCCGCTACTGCGCCTTCGAGTCTTTCGCCGAACCCTTCGGGCGAACTCACGCCGCCGTCCAGCGAAACCTTCTCGAGCTCCTCGAAGCTCATCCTTTCGATATCTTCCAGCTTTTTCATGACAATGCTTTTTTTATCTTGCGTCTGGCGTTGCTCAGCAGGACTCTGAGTGTGAGACTGTTCCTGCCGGTGAGCCTGGCCATCTCGTCGTAACTCAATTCTTCGTACGCTCTCATTCGGAGCACTTCTCTTTCGCTTTCCGTAAGGTTCCGGACAGCCTTCATGACCCTGTCGAACTGCTCTCTTGTGTACAGCCCCCTGTCGGCGGCGTCATCGGCCGGAATGGTCTCCTGCAGCTCTTCGGTCCCGGAAGTTCCGGCTCTGCGGATGCGGTCTATGCAGATGTTGCGCAGCAGCGTGATGCTGTATGCCCTGGGGTTGCGGACCGAGTCGAGCGTGTCTCTCGAGTTCCAGAGCTTCAGGTAGAGGTCCTGAACGGCATCCTCCGCGTCCGCCCCGCTCTCCAGTATGTAGAAGGCCACCCGGTAGAGGCTCTCGCTGAGCGACAGATAGCTTTCCTTGAATTCCTCGGCGCTCATCTCAGTTCATTTCCATGATCTTGGCCACGCTGTCCATGGACACCTTGCCGAACACGCACACCAGGGCTCCGTCGTCAGGGGTGAACACCACAAGGTCCCTGACCAGGCCGACGGACTCGTCGACCGTTCCGTATATATCCATCGTACTGCCTTCATCCCTGGCCGACATCAGCAGGTCGCAGTCCCTGAGCGCGGAGGCGATCCTGTCGTTGAACAGCTGCCTCTGGCGGGGCGTGCCGTCTTCATATTCGACCACCAGGAGCCGGTTGATGCCGTCGAGCAGCTTCAGGCTCTCGCGGAGCTCGGGGTCGTCCTCCGTGTCGGCGGAGAGCCCGGCTGCGGACTTCATCAGGAAGATTCCGAACCTGCCTATGTTCACGACCTCGAATCCGTCGGTCTTGCGGAAGCCGTTCACCACGTTGATGATACGCTGGCGGGGCATGGATTTGGCGGAAGCCTGTGCGCAGATACCGGCACTGAGCAGTATCGCGGCTGAAAGCATGAGAACTATTCTCTTCATATCTGTAATTTGTTTTGATTTCTGTTTCAGCCCCCGTTTCGGAGGCGCTTCACCTAAGAGACGGACAAATATCGAAAATGTTAACAGAATTCTGACGATTTTTTCAAGTCCAATCGCATACCGCTATCGCTGCGATAAGAAACATTTATCGCAAAAGGGTTGGCATATCGGAAATAAAGGGATATATTTGCGCCCCGTTAGTTAGGCCATAATATAATTGCCGTGGAACTCAGACAATTGTACTACTTCGTGAAGGTAGCCGAGACCTTGAACTTCTCGGAGGCGGCGAGGAACCTGTTCGTGACCCAGAGCACCCTCTCCCAGCAGATCAAGCAGCTGGAGGAGGAATTCGGCACCAGCCTGTTCGAGCGCGACTCGCATTCGGTGTCGCTGACCGAGAACGGCCACAGGCTGCTCCCCCTGGCGAAGCGCACCCTGCAGGACGCCAGGGACTGCCAGAACCAGATAAGGGACCTTCAGGAGATGCTCTCCGGCGAGCTGATAGTGGGCGTGACCTATTCATTCTGCCCCATACTCACGGAGACGGTCAAGAACTTCATCGGAAACTACCCCGGAGTCAAGCTCAAGATAATCAGCAAGTCCAGCGAGGAGCTGATCAGCCTTCTGCGCAAGCGCGAGGTCGATTTCGTGCTGGCCTTCAAGCCCAATGAGAGCTACGACGACATCGAGTCGCACATACTCTTCGACGACAAGCTCTCAGTGATACTGCGCGCCGACCATCCCCTCTCGGACAGACGCTCGCTGAGCATCAAGGACCTCGAGCGTCAGAAGATCGCCCTGCCCGCCAAGGGCCTGCAGGCCAGGAACGCCCTCGACAGGAACATGGACATCAACAAGCAGAACCTCGACATCTGCATAGAACTCAACGAAATCAACATACTTCTCGACATCGTGCAGAGCAGCCACCTGCTCACGATACTCTCGGAAGCCACCATCTACCACCACAAGGAGAAGCTCAGGGCCATACCTCTCGACATTCCCCACAACCAGATGGAGGGCTGCATCCACGTGCTCAAGAAGGCCTACAGGAAACGCTCGGCGGAAGCCTTCGTGAAGCTGCTGCGCGAGTCGAACGAAATCAACGAAAGAATCAACAGATGGCTCTGATCTAAAGCTTATGAACTTTCTGAACACTCTCTTCAACGGCACCGCAGGTGCCTGGAGCGGCGGTATAGCACACTCCATCATCATTCTGGCCCTCGTGATAGCGCTGGGCAAGATAATGGGCAAAATCAAGGTGGCCGGCGTCAGCTTCGGCGTGACCTGGATTCTGTTCATCGGAATCGCGTTCAGCCACTTCGGCATGACGCTCGACCCCAACCTGCTTCAGTTCCTCAAGGAATTCGGCCTCATCCTGTTCGTCTACAGCATAGGCCTCCAGGTCGGCCCCGGATTCTTCGCCAGCCTCAAGAGCGGCGGAATCGGGCTCAACATGCTCGCCTTCTTCGTGGTGCTCCTCGGCGTAGGAATCACGATAGCGCTCCACTACATCACCGGAGTGCCCGTCACCACGATGACCGGCATCATGTCCGGTGCGGTGACCAACACCCCCGGCCTCGGAGCGGCGCAGCAGGCATATTCCGACATCTACCACACCGGAGCCCCGGACATCGCGCTCGGCTACGCGGTGGCCTACCCTCTGGGCGTGATCGGATGCATCCTGAGCTACGTGCTGCTCAAGGGCTGCTTCTACCGCAAGCCGCTGCCCGTCAAGAAACCCAAGAACCTTGAGAGCAAGAAGATAGAGATTCCCGACATCGAGCCCGCGGACCATCTGAGCGACAGCAAGTACATCTCCCGCCGCATCATCATCTCGAAGCGCAAGCTCAACGGAATGGTGCTCGGCAAGCTCGAGTTCGAGAAGGTGCTCGGGGCCACCGTGACCCGCATCCGCAGGGCCGGCATCGAGCTCAAGGCCACTCCTGAAATCCGCCTCCAGTACGGCGACCAGGTGACCGTGGTCGGAAGCGAGCAGAGCATCGCGGCCGTGGAGAAGGTGCTCGGCAACTCCCGCAAGCGCCTCGACGACCCCAACCTCGTGCCCATCTTCATGGGAATCGCCCTCGGATGCATACTCGGAAGCATCCCCATCGTGTTCCCCGGCATACCCCAGCCCATCAAGCTCGGACTTGCTGGCGGTCCGCTCATCGTCAGCCTGCTCATCAGCCACTTCGGGCCCCAGTTCAAGGTGGTGACCTACACCACCGCGAGCGCCAACCTGATGCTGCGCGAGATAGGCATCGCGATCTTCCTCGCCTGCGTGGGACTCGAGGCCGGCAACGGATTCATCGACACCATCATCCATAAGGGCGGCTACGTCTGGATAGCCTACGGCGCCGTGATAACCGTGGTGCCCATCATAATAGCCGGCCTCGTGGGCCGTTTCCTGATGAAGCTCGACTACAGCACGCTGATAGGAGTGCTCGCCGGAGCGCACACCAATCCCCCGGCGCTCGCCTACGCCACCGAGCAGGACAAGAGCAGCGACCACGCCGCAGTCGGCTATGCGACCGTCTACCCTCTGACCATGTTCTTCAGGGTGCTGATGGCCCAGATGATGATACTCTTCTTCGTCTGACCGCGGCTGTCCGGCCTATAGTTTTTGCCTAAAGCCGCAATCGGAACAAAGCGTAGCCGGAAGTTTGCCGAGCAGCGGAGCGATGTTACCTTTGCAGCGTCAAACCAAACCTTATAGAAGTTATGTACGCACTTTACATCATCGCTTTCGTGACAGTAGCCGCCCTGGCATACAGGTTCTCGGAAATGCTCAGACACCGTCGCGCGGCAGTCCACGCCGAAAACGAGACCAGGCTCGAGAGGGCTCTCGAGAAATATAAGGACTACGACGACTAGAAGACTACACATATTCATCTCGCGAAGGTGGGCGACTGTATGGCCGTCCACCTTCGTCATGAAAAAGAGGAGCTGACATACGGAACATCCGCGGCAGGAATTTTGAAATATACGCCTTATTGGGTATATTTGTCTGATTATAATCTTTAATTGCCATGTCCCTCAACATTTCTGAGAAATCCCGGCTGATGCCGGCCTCAGCCATCAGGAAACTCGTTCCGCTCGCCGATGCGGCGAAGGCGGAAGGTGTGAAGGTCTACCACCTCAACGTCGGCGCTCCGGACATCAAGTCGCCCGACTGCGCGTTCAAGGCCGTGGAGAACATCTGCAGGAAGCTGCACCACCTCTCCTACACCAATTCAGCCGGACTGATAGAGCTCCGAAAGGGACTTGTGGAAAAATACTACCGCAAGATAGGCATCAACATCGACGTCAGCGAGCTGCTGGTCGAGGTTGCGGGCAGCGAGGCCTTCGCAAACGCGATGCAGATCGTGGCCGACGAGGGCGACGAGATCATCGTGGTCGAGCCCTACTACACCAACTACCAGACTTTCGCATACCTCAACGGCATCACCCTCAAGGCTGTGCCCACCGACATCCACCACGGCTTCGCGGTGCCCGACATCGCCGAATTCGAGAAGCTGCTGACCGGCAGGACCCGCGCGGTGCTGCTCAGCAACCCCTGCAACCCTTCGGGCAAGCTCTTCACCAGGAACGAGATGATAGCCATCGGCGAATTCTGCCGCAAGCACGACCTCTTCCTGATTTCCGACGAGGTCTACAGGGAGTTCTGCTACACCGACGAACCCCACTTCTCGGCGATGAACATCCCGGGCTGCGAGCAGAACGTGATACTCGTCGACTCCGTGTCCAAGAGATACAACCTCTGCGGCGCCAGGATAGGCTGCATCATCTCCCACAACAAGGAGGTGATGGCCGCCGCGATGAAATACGCCCAGTCCCGCCTCTGTCCTCCCGTGTTCGGACAGTACGCCGCGATGGGCGCCCTCGACACCCCTCAGAGCTATTTCACCGAAGTGCGCGAGGAGTACATCAGGCGCAGGGACTGCGCCCTCAGGATGCTCAACGACATCCCCGGGGTGTTCGCCCCCATGCCCTACGGAGCATTCTACACCGTGGCCGAACTTCCGGTAGAGGACGCCGAAGACTTCGCCAGATGGATGCTTACCGACTTCCGCCTCGACGGGCAGACAACCATGGTCACTCCGGCGAAGTCCTTCTACAAGACTCCGGGCACAGGCCTCAACCACGTGCGCATAGCCTACGTTCTCGAGGTTCCCGAGCTTGAGAAGGCTCTGAACGTGTTCGCCGAGGGTCTGGCCGCCTACAGACGACTTCACTGAAGCCATACCAACAAGACGACAAGATGAAACCTTACTTCAGTACCCTTACTGACCTCTACAACTACGCAAGTTCGAGATACGCCCGCAGGACAGCCTCGGAGTACGCCGACGGCACGATGCGCTACAGCTACTCCCAGTTCAAGGACTGTTGTGACAACATTTCCAGAATCCTGTCCAACTTCGGAATAGGCGCGACCGACAAAGTGGCGATACTTTCGGAGAACAAGCCCAACTGGAGCGTCGCCTTCTTCGCAATCACCGCATTCGGCCGCATCGCCGTGCCCATGCTCCCCGACCTCTCGCACGACGAGGTGGAGAACATCCTGGCGCATTCGGAGGCCAAGGCCATATTCATCTCGAAGAAGCAGCTCGCAAAGCTCAGCAAGGAGACTGTCGAAAGGCTGAACCTGGTGATAGACATCGACGACTTCACCTTCGTGAAAGCCGCCGGCGAATCCTACACCTGCGACGGCAAGGTCAGCGTGCCCACCCCGCTGGACATCGCGGCCATACTCTACACCTCCGGCACCACCGGCAACGCCAAGGGAGTGATGCTCAGCCACAGGAACTTCTGCGTAAACGTGATGAGTTCCTGGTACAGCTTCCGCATCAGCAAGAAGGACGTGTTCCTCTCCATACTGCCCATGGCCCACACCTACGAGCTCAGCATCGGCATGCTCTACCCCTTCGCAATGGGAGCAAGGGTGGCCTATCTGCAGAAGGTCCCGACCCCCAGCATCCTGCTCGCCACGCTGAAGCAGATACGGCCCACGGCCATGCTGTCGGTGCCCCTGATCATCGAGAAGATCTACAAGAGCAGCGTCATACCCGCGATCAACGGCAGCAAGTTCCTGCAGTTCCTGCAGAAACATGTGAGCTGGCTGCTCTACTCGCTCATAGGAATCAAACTGCGCAAGACCTTCGGAGGACGCCTCAAGTTCTTCGGAATCGGCGGCGCGAAGCTCGACCCCACGGTGGAGGCCTTCCTCAAGAAGACGGGCTTTCCCTACGCCATAGGCTACGGACTCACCGAGACCGCCCCGCTGATCTGCGCCGCGCCTCCCGGCAAGACCGCCGTGGGCTCGACCGGAAAGGCGGTCCCGGGCATCCAGGTCAAGCTCGCCGACATCAATCCCGAGACCGGGGAGGGAGAAATCACGGTCAAGGGGCCCAACGTGATGCTCGGCTACTACAAGGACTACGAAAGGACCTCGTCGGTGCTCAGCCACGACGGCTGGTTCCGCACCGGTGACCTGGCCTGCTGCGACGGCAAGGGGCGCTATTTTGTGCGCGGACGCCTCGGAAGCCTGATAGTCGGGGCTTCGGGAGAGAACATCTATCCCGAGGAGATCGAGAACGTGATCAACAGCATGGACGGCATCTCGGAGTCTCTCGTGATAGAGCGCGACGGCCAGCTGATAGCCCTCGTGCAGTTCAACGACAACCTGATTGACTGGAATCTCGAAGGCAAGGACAAGTTCATCGAGGACATCGAAGCCCGCAAGAAGGCCGTCCTGGAGTTCGTGAACGCCAGGGTCAGCAAATTCATGAAGATACGCTCGGTCGAGGTCCAGAAGGAGCCTTTCACGAAGACCGCCACCCACAAGATCAAGCGTTTCCTCTACACCAAGGGCGACAAGCCCGATTCCGGCGAGACCATCAGCCAAAACTGATAATCAATCGCCGCGGAGCAGGGGCATATACCTGCAAGGCGGCATTGGCTCCCGAAAAGGGAGGTCGTGAGCGGTTCATGAGAATGTCCGGTGGACATTCGAAAGCGAGCAGCGGAGTGGGGAGGACCGCCGGCAGGTATATGCCCTGCGCAGCGGCCATCAACCTTATCTGAGGTCTGCCAGGTCGTAGATCAGCCGTTCCGACTTCTCCCATCCGAGACAGGGATCGGTGATCGAGCAGCCATAGACGCCGTCGCCCGTCTTCTGCGAACCGTCGACGAGATACGACTCTATCATCAGCCCCTTCACCAGACGGCAGATGTCGGTGTTGTGCCGCGTGCTGTGCAGCACCTCCTTCGCGATGCGTATCTGCTCCATGTACTTCTTCCCCGAATTGGAGTGGTTAGTGTCCACTATCACCCCGGGATTCTGCAGCCCGGCCTCGGCATAGAGGTCGTTGAGCAGCTCCAGGTCCTCGTAATGATAGTTGGGATGCGAATTGCCGCGCGAATCCACATAGCCGCGCAGAATCGCATGGGCCAGAGGATTGCCCTTGCTCTCCACCTCCCAGTTGCGGTAGATGAAGGTGTGCGGGGTCTGCGCCGCCTTCAGCGCGTTCATCATCACCGAGAGATTGCCGCCAGTGGGGTTCTTCATGCCCACGGGGACGTCGATGCCGCTCGCCGTCAGCCTGTGCTGCTGGTTCTCGACCGAACGCGCCCCCACGGCCACATAGGAGAGCAGGTCGGAGAGATACTTGTGGTTCTCCGGGTAGAGCATCTCGTCGGCGCAGGAGAATCCGGTCTCGTTGAGAGCCCTGATGTGCAGTTTCCTGATGGCGATGAGGCCCTTGAGCATGTCGGCCGCGGCGCTCGGGTCAGGCTGGTGGAGCATGCCCTTGTAGCCGGCGCCGGTGGTGCGGGGCTTGTTGGTGTAGATGCGGGGCACGATGACTATCTTGTCGGCCACCTTCTCCTGCACCCCGCGCAGGCGCGCGATGTAGTCGATCACGGCGTCCTCCCTGTCGGCCGAGCAGGGCCCGATCACCAGCAGCAATTTGTCGCTCTCGCCGGTGAACACCTTGCGTATCTGCTCGTCGTTGCGTTGCTTCGCGCGCTCCCCCTCCTCGGAAATCGGGTACATCTCCTTGATTTCCTGAGGAATGATGAGCTTGCGCTTGAAAATCATGTTCATATCTCTTTCAGTCTTTGTCGAAACTTGCGCGGCGCCGGGTGGACAGCCGCATCATCTCCTTAATGGCCTCGGCGTCGGAAGCCGCGAGCTCGTCCCTGAGTTCGGAGAACTTGGCCATGAAGAGGTCCATCTGCTTCAGCAGCGCCGGCTTGTTCTCCAGGAACAGTTCGGTCCACATGTCCTCGTTGATCCTCGCGATCCGGGTGAGGTCGCGGAAGGAGTCGCCGGTGTAGTCGATGAAATGCGCCGACTCGCGGCACGCCATCAGGGCCACCGCGATGCAGTGGGTGAGCTGCGAAAGGAAGCCTATCATCTCGTCGTGCTCCTCGGGGCTCAGCACCGATATCTTCCTGAAACCGAGAACCTCCGCCAGTTCCCTGACGGCGGCGACCCCCGCTGCGCTGTTGCGTCCGGTCGGAGTTATGATGAAATTAGCGCCGTCGAATATGCGCCTGTCGCTGTTCTCCACTCCCGACAGCTCCCTTCCGGCCATGGGATGCGCGGGGACGAACTCCACTTCTCCGCCCAGCAGGTCCTGGATTCTCGGAACCAGGGAACCCTTCACTCCGGTGACGTCGGTGACCAGCGTGCCGGGACGGAGCAGGCGCCCGTAGTCCATCACCCAGGACTCGAACACATGGGGATAGAGCGCGAACACCACTATGTCGAAGGAACCGGCATATTCCGGAAGCACCCCGGTGGCTCCGTGGCGTATGATTCCGCGCCCGAGAGCATGGTCGATGGCGGACTGCCGCCTGTCGATGGCTCCGACCTCGAAGCCGGCGGCGCTCAGGGCGTCGGCATAGCAGCCGCCTATCAGTCCGAGACCGACTATCAGGATTTTCTTGTCAGGAGTCAGATGAGTCATGGCGGCGAAGGGTTATCCGGCGAGCCAGTCGGTGCCGAAGCGCAGGGCGAGCTGGTCGCAGAGCACCGCCGCCACCATGCAGGTGACCACGGGGCAGATGCGCCTCACGATCGCGGGGTCGTGGCGCCCCTTTATCCGGAGCTCGGCGTCAGCGCCCCTCACGAAGTCGACGCTCTGCTGGGGCAGGGCGATCGACGGGGTGGGACGCACGGCCATGTTGAAGACTATGGGCATGCCGTTGCTGATGCCGCCGTTGATTCCGCCGCTGTTGTTGGTCAGGGTGACCACCCTGCCGTCGCGCATTCGGAAAGGGTCATTGGCCTCGGACCCCCTGACGCTGCCGAAGCCGAAGCCGAGGCCGAATTCTATGCCCTTGACGCCGCCTATCGCGAAGACCGCCCTGGAAATCACGCCTTCGAGGGAGTCGAACCAGGGCTCGCCAACTCCGGCTGGCATTCCGCTCACGGCGGTCTGGATTATTCCTCCGAGGGAGTCGCCGCAGCTTCTGGCCTCGGCGATACGGTCCTCCATCGCTCCGGCCACGTCGGACAGCACCGGGAAGGGCCGGCCCTCAAGCGAGCATATCTGCGCTTCGCAGTCCGGTCCGAAAGCCTCGTCGGCGACGCCGCCGCAGCTGAGTATGTGGGTGCCGACGAAGATGGAGCGGCGCTCGAGAGCCTTCAGGCAGACGGCGCCGGCGGCTACTATTCCGGCGGTCACCCTTCCGGAGAAATGTCCGCCGCCGCTCTTGTCCTGGAAGCCGTGGTATTTGGCCTGGGCGGCATAATCGGCATGCGAGGGGCGGGCTATGTCCTGGATGGCGGCGTAGTCGGAGCCTCGCGTGTCGGCGTTGGGTATCACGATGGTGAGCGGGCTGCCGGTGGTGTGTCCGTCGCAGACCCCGCTGAGAATGCGGAACTCGTCCTTCTCGACGCGCGCCGTGTCGGTCCTTCCGGAAGGACGCCTGCGCGAAAGCCAGGAGGCGATGAAGGCCTCGTCCACGGGAATGCCGGGCGCGAGTCCGTCGAGCACCGCCCCTACGGCGGGACCGTGGCTTTCACCGAACACGGTGAGCTGGATGCTGGTTCCGATGGTGTTCTTCATGCGATGCAGGTCAGAAGGAGCCGGCCAGCTTGAAACGCTCGCAGAGGGTGCCCAGCTCATTGATCATGCTGCGGCCCTCCTCGGTGTTGACGTTGCCGTCGAGCTCTATGTAGAAATAGTAGTTCCATTTGAGGTCCTTCATCGGGCGGCTGCGGAGGCTGCACATGTTGTAGCCGTGCGCTCCGATTATGTTGAGCATCTTGGCCAGCGAGCCGGCCTCGTTGCGCACGGTGAAGGTCAGGATGAAGTGCCTGCCCATCTTGCGCCTGCCGTTGTCGGTGAAGAGCACGCGGGAGAACGCGGCGAAGCGGGTGGTGTTGACCCCGCTGGAGTTGATGTTGGCCTCGATGAGTTTCAGGCCGTAGAGTTCGGCGCTCTCGCCGCTGGCTATCGCGGCCACCGAGGGGTCGTTCCTCTCGGCCACCATGCGCGCGGCCATCGCCGTGTTGGGGTATTCGCGGGTGATGTACTTCCTTTCGTGGATATATGCGGCGCACTGGGAGAGGGCCTGGGGGTGGCTGACCACCTCGCGCACGGTCTCGGGAGTCGCGCCCTCGCAGCCGAGGAGGTTCTGCACCGCCTCGAGCTCCAGCACCTGGTTCACGAAGAGGTCGCCGGAGAACATCAGGTCGGTCACCGCGCCCACTTCGCCGGCCGAGCTGTTCTCGAGCGGAAGCACGGCCACGTCGGCCTCCCCCGAGGAGCATGCGGCGTAGGCCTGTTCGAAGTCCAAGCAGGGGACCAGCCTCGCCCCGGGGAACATCTTCGCCGCCGCGATGGCGCCGAAGGCTCCCGGGACCCCGGCGTAGGCCACCTTGAGCCCGTTCATGATGCGTTCCTGATAGCTGCGGGAGAGCGACATGAGGTTCTTCTCGAAGCTGACGTAGTACTCGCGTATCGTGTCGTCGGCGACCAGGGCTGAATTCTTCTCGACAAGCTCGGCCTCCCTCACGGGGTCGTAGACCGACATCCCCCGCTTCATCTTGTACTCTATCACCTCGCGGCTGGCGCGCATGCGCTGCTCGAAGAGGTCCGCGATCTGCGCATCCATCTGATTGATGCGGCTTCTTATCTCCTTGAGTTCGTCCATCAGGGAAAGGGCTGGAAGATTAAACTTGTACCCCCTAGGCGAATCGAACGCCTATCGTAGGAACCGGAATCCTAAATTCTATCCATTAAACTAAGGGGGCGTGAAGCGCAAAGATAGCAATTTTTTCCGCCGCACACGAGAAGTTCCGAATTTTTGCGGTATTTTTGGAGCGGATTACTAAAACCAGATTATTACGAATATGAAAACTGCACATGTATTTCCCGGACAGGGAGCACAATTCTCAGGAATGGGCAGGGATCTCTACGAGAACTCGGAGAAAGCCCGCTCGCTCATGGACAAGGCCAACGAGATACTCGGCTTCAGAATCACGGACATAATGTTCGAAGGCAGCGACGAGGACCTGCGCGCCACCAAGGTGACCCAGCCCGCCGTCTTCATCCATTCGGTATGCGCCGCCCTCGCCGCGGAAGGCGTTCCCGCAGCCGACATGGTGGGCGGACACTCCCTCGGAGAGTTCTCCGCGCTCGTAGCATGTGGAGCGGTGGCCTTCGAGGACGCCCTGAGGCTCGTGGCCGTACGCGCCGAGGAGATGCAGAAATGCTGCGAGGTGACGCCCGGCGGCATGGCGGCCATCATCGGACTCCCCGACAGCAAGGTGGAGGAGGTCTGCGCCTCTGTCGACGGACTCGTGATACCCGCCAACTACAACAGCGACGGGCAGGTGGTCATCTCCGGTGAGAAGGCGGCTGTCGAGAAGGCATGCGAGCTGCTCAAGGCCGCGGGTGCGAAGCGCGCCCTCCCCCTCAGCGTCGGCGGAGCCTTCCACTCACCCCTCATGGAGCCCGCGCGCGTCAGGCTCGCGGAAGCCATAGAGAAGACCGAGGTCAAGGCCCCCGTATGCCCCATCTATCAGAACGTGAACGCGCTTCCCGAGACCGACCCCGTGAAGATCAAGGAGAACCTGCTCAAGCAGCTCACCTCTCCCGTGAGGTGGACCCAGACCGTGAAGAACATGATTGCCGACGGCGCCGTGAACTTCAAGGAATTCGGACCCGGAGCGGTGCTCCAGGGACTGATCAAGAGAATCGCCCCCTCCACCGGAGTGGAGGTCACCATACTCTAGCCGCTTCCGGCAGAAATACGCTTAAGGCGGGCTTCAATGTGCTTCTGTCACGTTGAAGCCCGCTTCTTTCAGGAGTCCGGCCGCTTCCGGACCGGCGCCGGAAAGCACGGCCGTGAATGCGGGGAACTCGCGGCGCACAGGATAGTCGCCCCGCAGCCTCTCGAACAGGCCGGGGTCGCCGCGCAGGCGGGAGTCGTCCTCCCTGACGTCGTAGCTGTGCAGCACCGCGTCGCAGAGCAGCTCCCAGGGCTGCCTTCCGGCACCGTCGAGCCGGAACACGGAAGTCTGCGGAGGCTCGGGAAGGCTCTCGGGCTCCCAGTTCCCCAGCGGCAGTCCGAGCACAGCGGCC
>JADILW010000013.1 GCA_017695095.1 Candidatus Cryptobacteroides avistercoris
TCGCAGATCCCGACGCAATCGCCAACGAGGCGAACTACTGGACCGGACATCATGCCGAGACCGTGGTCTATCTCCGCGAGCCCGCCCTGCTCGACGCCGATGTGGATGTCCAGATGGATATCCAGGCCGTCAAGGGAACCATCACCCTGACTCCTGACGAAGAAGTCTATCAGTATTGCGTGTTCGTTCTCGACCAGGCGACCTACGAGTATATGCTTTCGTATCTCGACAATGACGAATCCAACCTCCAGTGGTTCGTGACCACGGAGAACGCCTTCATGAACGGTGCGCTGTCGCTTTCAGGCAACCAGGTTCTGCAGCTGTCCGACATTTTCTATGAGGTACCCGCCGACTCGCATTTCCACCTGCTCATAACTTCCATGGGCGATGCCGAGGGAACCAGCCAGTCTTTCCAGCATCTTGAGTTCGACACTACTCCCAAGACCCTCGCGGCTCCCGTAATCACCGTCTCCCCCATCGGCGGAGATGAGAGCGACGATCCTTTCACCGTAGGGTTCAACATCAAGAACACTGGCAGCGTACCTGTGGTTTCGGCTGCCTACAACGCCAACTACGAGAGAGAGTGGCAGAGCCTGCTCGAATACATGGACTATTCCCAGATTCTCTCCTCTTATGGCAACGCATTCTCTGCCGCCGAAGTTGAACTCATCAACAGCGAGGAAGGCTATAACGTGTACTTCAACTCCGTCGATGGAATGGCGACAAAAATCGCCGTGATGGGATATAACGAGGAGATGACCCCGAATGTGGTCGAGGAAGGCGGCAGCGCGGTGGCCGTGCAGTCCACCCCTTATCAGCCTGCCGGAGAGAGAGTGGAGTCCGCTCTGTTCGACGAGCTCCCCGGCGATTGGACGATGACCGCTGAAGTCTCCCAGCATGACTATTATAACGGCGTGTATACCAGCCTCGGACCAATGGCCACCAAGGTGACTGTTTATGACGGTATCAACGACTATCCCGAGACTCTTCCCGAGAATGTATACGAGCTCTATCCCGACATGTCAAAGGATGAGGTGGACGTCCTCTATGAGGAGTTCAAGCTCGAGGCTGAGGCCTTCAACGCCAAGGTGCGCGGGCAGAACCGCCTGCTCTGCCTCGGATTCGGCTACGAGGAGGATTCACCCTATCCTCTGTACTCCGCGCAGACTCCCTACGAGCTGTTCTGCAACCCCGACTACAGCGGATACGATGTGGCTTCTCTCTTCTATGACTTCGGCCCGAAGTGGTATCTGGAGGTGGCTGCCGACGGCAGTGTGACCGCGCCTTTCAACTCCGTCACCATGAGTCCTCTCACTGCGTGGACCTACAACGGATCCTACTATCTTGCCGGAAACAATCCCGATGCGGGCTATCTGACGGTCAACTATGAATATGACGGCGGCTATGCCGTGCCTGTTGATGCGGCTTTCCCCGTTGAGGTTTCCAGCGGCCGCGAGACTGTTTCAGTAAACCCTCTGATGCTGCTTCCTGAAGGCTATGAAGAGGCTCAGCCTTTCTATCCCAACGCTGTGATGGAAAGCACCTATGGCGCTTCTATCGGAGGATACAGGATAGATTCCGGTCTGACTCTGACCAAGGGCTGGAACGGCTCTGAAGATGCGGCTTCCGCAACGGCTTCCGTGAAGGGAGGCAACGGCTCCGCTCCCGCACTTTCTCCTATGTACGATGTCCGCAGCGCCTCCGTGGCAAGGCCGAAGTCAAGGACTGTCGTTCCCGAGTCCGCAAAGGTCAAGTACGGAGAGGTGGAAATCAACGTGCTGACCCTCGACAAGTTCAAGGAGTTTCTCAACGGCTCCAAGTCTGAATAGCCAGCTGCCTGAATAGAAGATGGCGGCCCGAAGCAGTCTCCGGGCCGCTTTCTTATGGATTGTTTAGAATAGAATAGAATATATGAAGAATATAAACTTTTTCGTACTGCTTGCGGCCTTTGCCGCGGCGCTGTCTTCCTGCGGAACCGGAACTGCCGACCATGACGATGACGACACCGTCCCTTCCGTGAAGTCTCTTGTCCTCCGGGCTTCCGCTACAGTGATAGAGGCTGACGGCATCGATGCCGTGCAGCTTGAGGTTCTTGCTGACGGAGTGCCTGTCACCGAAGGCGTACGCCTTTACGACGGGCTTACCAACACGCTTCTGGAACTTCCTTCCATGGCATTTACAACCACGGAGCCCGGCAACTATTATTTCTGGGCCGCATACGGCACGAAGCAGACGGAAATGGTCCAGGTTCGGGCCGTTGGCTTCGAACTCCCCGAACTTCCCGCCGATCCCGAGCCGGAGAACACCTCTTTTGTGAAAAGGGTTCTGCTGACCCAGTTCACCGGAACGGAATGCGGCTTCTGTCCGGGAATGATTGAAATCCTCAGGAGCGTGCTTGCTGACGAGGACTATGCCTCCAGGGTAATTCATACAGCGGCTCATACTTATAAAAGTACAGACCCGGCATACCTGGAGCAGCGGCTCGACCAGGCGATGGGCGTTTCAGGCTATCCCACGGTAGTCGCCGACATGGCATACTCCTACGACAATTATCTCGATGAAGACGGATTCAGGCAAATGATAGATCTTGCCTGGTCTGAGCTGCCTGCAAAGGCTGGAATCTCCGTCTCCACCTCACTGGCCGGCAACCAGCTCGTAGTGATGGCTTCTGTCAAGGCTGCCGAAACGGGCATGTACAGCGTGGGTGCATGGCTGCTCGAGGACGGTATCGAGGGCAAGCAGGCGAACTATCACCCTGAATTGTGGACAGGTGACTACGGCATCCATGACAACTGCATCCGTTATGCCGACAGCCGGGTGACCAATATCGACTATTCCGGCTTTTCGCTCGGAACCGTGGAAGCAGGACAGACTTCCGAGTATGTGTTCACTATCGACCTCGATGAGGATTGGGTGGCCGACAATTGCCATGTGGTGGTGTTCGTGACCGTCCCTGACGAAAAGGGGAGGTATTATTCCGTAACCAATGCGGTTGACGTGCCTCTGGAAGGAAGCTATCCTTTCGAATATGCTTCTTCGGCCGAGTAGCGACTGTTCAGGACCCACGGGCGTGAATTGACAAAGGCCCGGCTCTCAAATCGAGGGCCGGGCTTCTGCTATAAACTGCGGAATCCGCCTCATGGCACTTGACCTCCGGAAAAGCGTTCTGCTGCGAGCCTGGAATCTGAAGTTTGCTGCCCGTGAATGCTATCACAAATAATGGAGGCCCGGAAGAAATTTCGGACCTCCATTGATTGTCAGATGCGGGTGCAACCGTACTATTCGGCGGCCGGTCTCATCACCAGCTCGATGAAGTTGCCGGAACCGGTCAGGTCGGCTGCGGCCTTCTGAACCTTCTCGGGGGTCAGAGCCTTCACCGCCGCTTCGTAGCTTGCGATGTAGTCATCGATGCCGTAGAGCTCATGAGCCATCAGCGCGCTGCTCCAGAAGCTGTTCTGGAGCTTGCTCTCGGGCAGCTCCTTCTCCAGGTTCTTAGCAGCCTTGTCGAAGTGGTCCGCGCTGGGGCCGTCCGCTGCGATGTCGCTGATGCCCTTCACCGCGAGTTCGCGGAGCTTGTCGGCGGACTCGGGATTGGTCTGGAAGACAACCTGCATGTTGACGGTGGGGTGAGGCGTGTTGGTCACTCCGTAGATGGCGCTGGCGCCGTAGGTGCCGCCCTCCTCCTCGCGCAATGTCTCAGTGTAGACCATGTCGAGAATGTAGGAGAGCGCGGAGTAGTTCACGATGTTCTCCACGCTGTAGGGTTCGTCCTTGGTGTAGAGCTGTACCACGGTGACCATCGGGGTCTCCATGGCGGTCTCGAAGTCGTTGACCTTGCGTCCGCTCACGAGTCCGTCGCCGCGGTAGCTCCAGTCTGTGGTCTTGTCGCCGGCGGCGATGGAACCCACGTACTTCTCCACGAGGGGCAGTGCGGTGTCGACGTCGAAGTCTCCGACCATGATCATCGTGGCTCCGGCGGCATCCTTGAAGAGCTCCCTGTAGTTCTTCTCGATAGTAGCGAGGCTGGCCTTTGCAAGCACATCAGCGTCGAGCATGAAGCGGCGGGGGCTGTCGTAGGCGGTCTTGTAGAGTTCCACGTTGAGCTGCCAGTCGGGAGTTGACTCGAGATTGGGCAGGAGGGCCTTGATCTGGTTCACTCCCTGGTCATACTCGTTCTGGTCGAAGCGTGGATCCGCAAAGTAGAGATATGCGAGCTGCAGTGCGGTCTCCAGGTCCTTGCCGGTGGAGACTCCGCTGACTCCGTGGCGGTAGCTGTCGATGTAGGGGTTTACGGAGAGCTGCTTGCCGGAGAGCATCTTCATCACGGTGGTGGAAGAGAAGTTGGAGACTCCGGTGTTCTGCTGGTAGAGCGCCCAGATGTTGGATTCGAAGGAATACATGTCCTCGTCGGAGATCAGGCTCTGGCCGCCCTTCTTGTAGATGTTGAAGGAGATCCTGTCCTGCTCGTAGTCGGTGGGGAGCATCACGACCTTCACGCCGTTGGCAAGTTCTGCCACGGTGGAGCCGTAGAGACCTTCGGAGCGGCTTACCACCTTGCTTCCGGCAAGTGAGGCTGCGTCGAGGAAGGCCTCGGGAACATCCTCGCCAGCGGGACGCTCGATCTCGGCGTTCTCAACTCCGGTGATCACGGCCTTGATTTCGTCGGCGGTGGGGTGAACCATGCCCTCGCGCTCGGGAGCGGTGTAGAGAACCACCATGTTCTCAGGTCCGATGAGTTCGGCGACTCCCTGGTTGATCAGGGGAGCGCTGAGCTGCTGCAGGATTGCGTTGGCGTATTCATATTCCGTGGCGGGGTCCATGAAGGGCTCGTTGTCGAAGAAGTTGTAGATCAAAGGGTTCACGAACTGCGCGTTCTTGCGGGTCTCGGCCTGCTTCATCGCGGCCTCGTACTGCGAGAGCAGTTCGGTCTTGGCCCTCTCCACCTCGTTGTCGGTGAAGCCGAAACGCTTCATCTTCTCGATTTCGGTCATGAGCCTCTCGAATCCCGCGAGGGTGTTGTCTTCTTTGCACACTGCCTGTCCGAAGGTGGCGTAGCAGGTCTCGCAGAGATTGCCGAAGCCGAAGCCGGCGGCGAGGAAGGGTGCGTCGGGAGCCGCGCTTATCTCAGCGAGGCGCTCGTTCATCACGATGCCCACGATGCCCTCCACGAGGTCTTCCATGAGGCCGAGCTGGGTGTTCTGGAACTCTCTGGGAGTGGGCTGTGACTTCCAGTAAACCTCATAGGACACGGAAGTCACCTCGGGGTCGGTGAGGATTCCTACTATGGGTTCATCGTTCTGAGGTATCTCTATCACGTCCTTGGCCTTGGGGTTCTCGGCAGCGGGAATGTCGGCGAAGGTCGACTTGATCTTGGCCTCCACCTCGTCCACGTCGATGTCACCCACCACTATCAGGGCCTGGAGGTCGGGGCGGTACCAGGTGTGGTAGAAGCTGGTGAGGCTCTCGGGCTTGAAGGTCTTGAGGTTCTCCTCGCTTCCGATGATGGTCGTGGTGGCGTACTTGGTGTCGCCGTAGAGATAGGGCTTGGCCTGCTCGGAGATTCTCCACTGCGCGTTGTTGCGGGAGCGCTTCTCCTCGAGGATCACTCCGCGCTCCATGTCGATTTCATCGGGGTCGCAGGTCACGAAGTGGGAGTAGTCGTGCATGATCAGCAGGCAGGTGTCCACCACGGTAGGGCGTACCAGGGGGATGTTGTTGAGCATGTAGATGGTCTGCTCCACTCCGGTGGAAGCGTTCACGTTGCCTCCGAACGAGGCTCCGATGCTCTGCAGCCAGTCGAGTATGCCTTTCCCGGGGAAGTTCTTGGTGCCGTTGAAGCACATGTGCTCGAGGAAGTGCGCGAGACCGTCCTGGTCGGGCAGTTCCTGAATCGCTCCCACGTGGGTGGCAAGGTAGAATTCGGCTCTGTTCTCGGGCTTGTCGTTGTGACGTATATAATAGGTCATTCCGTTGTCAAGCTTGCCGACCCTCGTGGCGGGGTCATTGGGGAGTTCGGGCAGCTGCTGTCCGTATCCCAAAATGACTGCGCCCAGGAGCGCAGTCATTAAAGTGATGAATTTTCTTATCATTTTGATAATCTGTAGTTGTCCGGTTTATTTGCCTGCGAGACGCTTGTAGGTCTCGAGGCGGACCCTGGCGAACTCTTCGGTCTTCTCGAGCAGTTCCGCGGCGTGGTCGGGGAAGAGCTTGAAGAGCGAAGCGAACCTCACCTCTCCCTTCAGGAAGTCCTGGAACTTGGTCCAGTCAGGCTCCTTGGAGTCGAGGGTGAAGGGGTTCTTGCCCTGCTCCTCGAGGGTCGGGTTGTAGCGGTAGAGGTGCCAGTATCCGCACTCGACGGCGAGCTTCTCCTCCTTCTGGCTGAGTCCCATTCCGGCCTTGAGTCCGTGGTTGATGCAGGGTGAGTACGCGATGATCAGCGAAGGTCCGTCGTAGGCCTCGGCCTCCTTGATGGCGTTGAGGAACTGCACGGGGCTCGCTCCCATGGCCACCTGGGCAACATATACGTAGCCGTAGCTCATGGCCATCATTCCGAGGTCCTTCTTGCGTATCTTCTTTCCTGAAGCCGCGAACTTGGCTATCGCTCCCGCAGGGGTGGACTTGGATGACTGTCCGCCGGTGTTGGAGTATACCTCGGTGTCGAGCACGAGCACGTTCACGTTCTCGCCGGAAGCCAGCACGTGGTCGAGTCCGCCGTAGCCGATGTCATAGGCCCAGCCGTCGCCGCCGAAGATCCACTGGCTGCGTTCGGGTATGTAGTTCCTGAGCTGAAGCAGGGACTTGCAGGTCTCACAGCCGCACTCCTCCATGAGCGGAACGAGCTTGTCGGCCACCTCCCTGGTGGTTGCGTAGTCCTTGCGGCCGTCGAGCCACTTGCGGAAGAGCCCCTTGATCTCGTCGCTGCAGTCGGGGCAGTCGAGACCTTTGGTCATGAGGGCGGCCACCGTCTCGCGGATGCGCTCTGAGCCGAGCCTCATTCCGAGGCCGAATTCGGCGTTGTCCTCGAACAGGGAGTTCTGCCATGCGGGTCCGTGGCCGTGGGCGTCGGTGCAGTAGGGTGATGCGGGGAAGGAGGCTCCGTAGATCGAAGAGCAGCCGGTGGCGTTGGCGATCATCATGTGGTCACCGAAGAGCTGGGTGATGTTCTTGATATAGGGAGTCTCGCCGCAGCCCGCGCAGGCGCCGGAGAACTCGAACAGAGGCTGTGAGAACTGGGAGTTCTTGAGGTTGGCCTTGGGGTCGAACGGGGTCTTGTAGCCCACCTTGGCGTTGAGCCAGTCGAAGCCGGCCTGGTCGTCCACATGGTCCATATAGGGCTCCATGCTCAGGGCCTTGTCCTTGGCGAGGCAGACGTCGACGCAGTTGCCGCAGCCGGTGCAGTCTGCCACGGACACTGAGAGGGCGTACTTGTATTCCTTGAGGTTGGCCTTTCCGTCGGCGAGCTTGACTCCGGCGGGAGCCGATGCGGCCTCCTCGGGAGTGAGCAGGAACGGGCGGATCGCTGCGTGAGGGCAGACGAAGGCGCAGGTGTTGCACTGGATGCACTTCTCGGGATCCCATACGGGAACGTTGACCGCCACGCCGCGCTTCTCATATGCGGCGGTGCCGGCGGGCATGGTTCCGTCCTGGTAGGGAAGGAATGCGCTCACGGGCAGGGTGTCGCCGCACTGGGCGTTGACTACGTCGGCGATCTCCTTGACGAACGGAGTCGCGAGACGGCCTGCGTTGTGGTTCACGAACTTGGCGTTGATGCCGGCCCAGTCGGCGGGAACCTTCACCTCGACATACTCACCGCCCCTGTCGATGGCGGCGTAGTTCATGTTGACCACGTTCTCGCCCTTCTTGCCGTAGGACTTGAGGGCCGCGTCCTTCATGTACTTCACGGCGTCGTCGACGGGGATGATGCCGCTGATGCGGAAGAACGCGCTCTGGAGTATGGTGTTGGTGCGTCCGCCGAGTCCGATCTCCTCGGCTATCTTGGTGGCGTTGATGATGTAGAACTTGATCTTCTTGCGTCCGATCACCGACTTGACGTAGTCGGGGATGCGCTTCACGGTCTCCTCCTCGTCCCAGAGGGAATTGAGCAGGAAGCTGCCGCCCTCCTTGATGCCCTTGAGCACGTCGTACTTCTCAAGATATGAGGGCACGTGGCATGCCACGAAGTCGGGGGTGTTGACGAGGTAGGGGGCCTTGATGGGGGACTTGCCGAACCTCAGGTGAGAGCAGGTGTAGCCGCCGGACTTCTTTGAGTCGTAGTCGAAGTATGCCTGGCTGTAGAGGTCGGTGTGGGTTCCGATGATCTTGATGGTGTTCTTGTTGGCGCCCACGGTTCCGTCGGAGCCGAGTCCGTAGAACTTGCACTCGGTGGTGCCCTTCTTCATGATGGAGATCTCTCCCTTGGTGGGAAGGCTCTTGAAGGTCACGTCATCCACGATGCCGATGGTGAAGTCGGTCTTGGGCTCCTTGCGGTCGAGGTTGTCGTACACGGCGATGATCTGCGAAGGAGTGGTGTCCTTTGAGGAGAGGCCGTAGCGTCCGCCTATCACGAGGGGAGCGTTCTCCTTGCCCTGGAACAGGGCCTTGACGTCGAGGAACAGAGGCTCTCCGAGGGCTCCGGGCTCCTTGGTCCTGTCGAGCACCGCGATCTTCCTGACGCTCTTGGGGAGCACCTTGAGGAAATACTTTTCGGAGAAGGGACGGTAGAGGTGGACGGTGACGACTCCGTACTTGCGGCCCTTGGTGGCGAGGTAGTCGACGGTCTCCCTGATGGTCTCGGTGACAGAGCCCATGGCGACGATCACGCACTCGGCGTTGGGGTCGCCGTAATATTCGAAGGGACGGTACTGGCGGCCGGTGAGCTCGCCGATCTCGCCCATATAGCGTGCAACTATGTCGGGAACTGCTTCATACACCTGGTTGCGGGACTCGACGGCCTGGAAGTAGACGTCGCCGTTCTGGGCGGTGCCCCTGGTCACGGGTGCCTCGGGGGTGAGGGCGCGGGCGCGGAAGTGCTCGAGAGACTTCTCGCTGACCAGTTTCTTGAGGTCCTGCTCGTCGATGGCCTCGATCTTCTGGATCTCATGGGAGGTGCGGAAACCGTCGAAGAAATGCAGGAAGGGCACTGAAGCCTTGATGGCCGAGAGATGCGCCACGGCGGCGAGGTCCTGGGCCTCCTGGACTGAGCCGGATGCGAGCATCGCGAATCCGGTCTGGCGGCAGGCCATCACGTCCTGATGGTCTCCGAAGATGGAGAGGGCGTGCGATGCGAGCGCGCGGGCCGACACATGGAAGACTGCGGGCAGCATCTCGCCGGCGATCTTGTACATGTTGGGGATCATCAGCAGCAGACCCTGCGATGCGGTGTAGGTCGTGGTGAGAGCTCCGGCCTGGAGAGAACCGTGCACGGCTCCGGCGGCGCCGGCCTCGCTCTGCATTTCAGTTACCTTCACGGTTTCGCCCCAGAGGTTCTTCTTGCCGTGAGCGGCCCATTCGTCGATGTTCTCCGCCATAGTCGAAGAGGGTGTGATAGGGTAGATGGCGGCGTGCTCGCTGAAAAGGTAGGCGATGTTGGACGCAGCCTGATTACCGTCACAGGTAATGAATTTCTTTTCTTTGGACATAGCTATGTATTAGTTTTGTTGAATTATTTGGTTTAGCCAAAATTGCATAATCATTACAAATATACACAAAATTTGCTAAAATTCCTCTTTCGCCGCGGACTACTGGCAAGGATTGCGCCCAATATTGCATTTTAGGCGAAAATTCCGTTAATTTCGCTCAGAATCCCGCAAGGTGCGGGAGAA